>JBIIIP010000046.1:0-25006 GCA_044234625.1 Pirellulales bacterium
ACGGTTTCTCTCACGAGGGTGACTTCCGCCGGCGGCTTTGCCGCGGGCCTTCCACTCGTCGCGGGATGAAACTCCTGCATGCGGCCTCGGGGAACTTGCGAGCCATGACCAAACGGTGGGTGTCATGGTTGCTCGCAGGAAGACGGTTCTGGGATCGTGTCTGGCTCGTCGCGTGCTTAGCGCGGCGTTTCTTGCCCTGCTGTGCTTGGCTCCGGTGGCGGTGCGGGCCGGGGACCCGGACTTGGCCTACACGCTCCAAATCTCGAACTCGTACATCGGGCTGCCGGGCAGCACAGTAAGTTCCGGAGCGTTTGGCGGCGGTTCGGTGCTCGAGCAATGGATCGATGAATCGCGGCCGTTCGTGCGGATCACCAACATTACGTCCAGCCCTACCCTTCTCAACCTGTTCGGTGCCCAACTCGACCTGACCCGTTCGGCATCGTTGGTCACCGAGGTCGAGTGGGTGGAGGGACTGGGCGCCCCTGCCCAGACGTGGAATTGGAACGCCGATCTGACCTCCGCGTTCTTCCAATTCCATACGCCGCTGGCGCCCGGCGAATCGGTTCTGATGCGTCTTTCCACGGCCCCGCGGCCCGGTTTGGAGGACGTATACACGCAAAACCAGCAGCTCTTTCACCCGATCGTGGAAAACTGTCTGTGTAATGCGAATAGCTTCGGTTCAGTCAGCTTGTTCAGCCAAACGTTCGGGAGCACGGTGCCGGTCGATTTCCTTCCTTCTGGGCAGCCCGCGGCGCCGAATCTCCACGAGGATTCCTTTGCGCTGAGTAATCCCCTGACCCCTGCGGAGATCGCCGATCCCAACACCGTCATCGTGACGCCCGTGGTCGTGCCGGTGCCGGAGCCGAGCACGGTCGTACTGGCCGCTTCGGCCGTTGCGTTTCTCGCCGTCGCATCCCGGTGTCGCAGCCGCCTGGCCCGTGTCGGCGCTTGACCGACGGCGCGAATCGGCTGGCTCCCTGCCCGGGCTGGGGCGCGGCCTGGCAGGCTGCGGGGGATACGTTGCCGTTGCCGGATTTTCTGGTCGTGCGGGCCGCTCTTGGCCGAATCTTCCTGACGAGGTCTTGCGGCGGGTCCCACGATGTCGCCGCGTGGCCGGGAGGAAGCGATGGGAAAGAGCGTTGCAATGCGGATGCAGCCTTGGGCCGTCGGGCTCCTTACCGGGTTCACCGCCTTCTTCGCGGCGGCTGCCGCGATCGCCGTCGACACGTTCGACCTTCTGCCCAGCAAGGCGATGGCCGAATGCGATCCCGTCGACTGCGACGACGACCTGCCTTCGTGGTGCCCGCGGCCCAGCCGGTTTCTCGCCGGCGCCGATTACCTGCTCATCCGGCCGTCGTTCAGCAACTCGACGGCGATGTACCAGGCCACCAAGACCGGCGGCCGGGCGATCGCCCTCACGCCCGTGAACTACAACTTCGACTACACAGGGGGCCTCCGCGGCTTTCTCGGCTACCGGCTGTCGGACGACACCATCGCCCGGTTCGGCTACACGGCGATCGACGCCTCGACGACGACCTCCGGCACGGCCACGGGCAACTACACCGGCAACGACGGCGTGGCGTTCATCGGCCCGTTTCTCACGCTGGCCGCGCCGGTAAATGCCCGCATTACATCAACCGCCAAGATGAATCTCGACATGTACGACATGGAACTCGTCCGCCGCTTTGAGATCGACCGGGAGCCGGACAACGCGCCCCGCTGGGACACCGCCGGCAGCGCCGGCATTCGCTTCCTCGACACGTCGTTGAAGACCACGGTCGACAACTACTGCCCGTTGTGCCCGAACTATTTCGTGACCACGGAGCGGGCGTTCAGTGGCGTCGGGCCGCGGATCGCCGTGCAGGGCCGCCGTTACTTGGGCGAGGATCGTCGTTGGAGCGCTTTCGCCACCGGCGGGGCGGCCTTGCTCGTCGGCACCTACCGCAACTTCGACAGCCGGCTCACGCTTCCGGTGAACGGTCAGGTGCAGTCCCTCGAGTCACAGCAGGTCGGGGGCACGATCGTCGTGCCGAACGTCGATCTGTCGCTTGGAGGCACTTGGCAGATGGGCCAGAAGACGACCCTGTCGGCTGGCTGGATGCTGATGTGGTTCGGCGATCTCGGCTACTCGGAAACGATCCAGACGACGTCGGTTCCCGCGGGAAGCGCCGCCTCGAGCGTGCCGCTTACGAATTCCAGCCTGGCCTACGACGGCTTCTTCTTCCGACTCACGCAACTCTTTTGAGCTAAGCCGCCGTGACTCGGCCGCAGGCCTTCCAGGCGGTCACACGCCCAAGAGACGGTTCCGCTTGGTGCGCCGCTCTGCCCGGAGGCGGGCCCGCCGGCGGGTCTCGCTCGGCTTCTCGAAAAACTCACGGCGCCGCATCTCCTTCTTGATGCCGCTGCGCTCGACCAACTTGCGGAAGCGGCGGACCGCCTCCTGGATGCTTTCCCGTTCGCGTACCGTGAGCTTGACCATGCGTCTCCAGACAAATCCGAAATCGTGTACGAAATCTCCGCGGACTTTTCCGCGGGAGCTCCGGAGTATAAAAAACGACCTGCTTTCCGTCCATCGCGGCTTGGCCGTGGGCGGGTTTCGCGGCTTTCCTATGGAAAGGCCCCAGGCCCGGCGGCCGCTTGCCAGCCGGGCGGCAGGGCTTCCGCCGCGCTACTTCTGCCGGCTCTGCCGCTTGCGGTCGTGCTCGGAAAGGAGGATCTTCCGCAGCCGGATCACGGCCGGCGTCACCTCCACGAGCTCGTCTTCCTCGATGTATTCGAGCGCCTCCTCGAGCGACATCCGCCGCGGCGGCTTGAGGAGGATGTTGCGGTCGCTGCCGGTGGCCCGCATGTTTGTGAGTTTCTTTTCCTTGGTCGGGTTCACGATCATGTCTTCGGCGCGGGCGTTCTCCCCCACCACCATGCCCTCGTAGACCTCGTCGCCGGGCTCGATGAACAGGTCGGCCCGCTCCTGGAGGCCGTCGAGCCCGAAGGCCACCGCCTTGCCCGGCACCATCGAGATGAGCACGCCGTTGGCCCGGCCGGCCACCTCGCCCTCCATCGGACTCCACTTCTCGAAGCGGTGGTGCATGATCGCCGTGCCCTGGGTGGCGTTGAGCACGCGGGTGCGGAGGCCGATCAGGCCGCGGGCGGGAATCGAGAACACCGCATGCGCGAACTCGCCACGGTTGCCCATGTGGACGAGCTGGCCACGGCGGGCTCCGGTGAGCTCCATCACCGGCCCGAGCTTGTCGTGGGGCACCTCGACGACGAGTGTCTCGAAGGGTTCGAGCGTGGCCCCCTCTTCCTTGCGGAGAATCACCCGCGGCTTGCCCACGGAGAGCTCGTAGCCCTCGCGCCGCATCGTTTCGATGAGCACCGAGAGGTGTAGCAGGCCACGGCCCGACACGGAGAAATTGTCGCTGCCCTCGATCGGTTCCACCCGCAGGGCCACGTTTTTCTCCAGCTCCTTCAGAAGCCGGTCGCGGAGGTGGCGCGTGGTGAGGAATTTGCCGGAGCGGCCCGCCAGCGGCGACGAATTCACGCCGAACACCATCGACAGCGTCGGCTCGTCGACCGAGAGCCGCTCCAGCGGGCGGGCATCGGCGGGATCGCAGATGGTGTCGCCGATTTCCACGTCTTCCACGCCGCTGATGGCGCAGATGTCGCCGGCCGTTGCCTCCTCGGCATCGACGCGGCCGAGTTTGTCGAACACCTGCAGCCCAACCACCTTCGCCGGCACGAGGCTGCCTGCGGCGGTTGACCGCATCACCGGGGCGGCCTTGGTGAGCTTCCCCGCCTCGATGCGGCCGATCGCGATCCGGCCGACGTAATCCGACCAATCGAGCGTGGTGACGAGCATCTGAAGGGGCGCCGCCCGGTCGACGGCCGGCCCCGGGATCTTTTCCAGCACCATGTCGAGGAGCGGCTCCATCGTGCCCGAGCGCACCGCCGGGTCGTGGGAGGCAAAGCCTTCCCGGCTGGAGGCGTAGACATACGGAAAATCGGCGAGATCGTCGTCGGCCCCCAGTTCCAGGAAGAGGCCGAGGATCTCGTCGAGCACCTCCAGCGGGCGGGCGTCGGGCCGGTCGATCTTGTTGACGACCACCACCGGCCGCAGGCGGGCTTCGAGGGCCTTGGAGAGCACGAACCGGGTCTGCGGCATCGGCCCCTCGGCGGCGTCGACGAGCACGAGCGCCCCGTCGGCCATCCGCAGGACGCGCTCCACCTCGCCGCCGAAGTCAGCGTGGCCGGGGGTGTCGATGATGTTGATCTTCACCCCTTTCCACTCGACGGCGATGTTCTTGGCGAGGATGGTGATCCCGCGCTCCCGCTCCAGGTCGTTGGAGTCGAGGATTCGCTCGCCAGCCAATTGGCTGGCACGGAACTGGCCGCTCTGCCGGAGCAGGCAGTCGACGAGCGTGGTCTTGCCATGGTCGACGTGGGCGATGATGGCGATGTTGCGGATGTCGGCACGCCGCTCCGAGCGGGGGGGCGACGTGGTTTGTTCAGCGTGCGCGGTGGGCATGGCGAGAGCCGGCGTGGCCTGCGGTGGCCGCCGGCGGCGAGGGGAGGGAAACGGGGAGTGAATGACGGGAGCGTCGGCCGGGCCGATCGAGGGAGTGTATCCGGAACGGCCCCGTCCGGGCGAATGGAGACGATGGGGATCGAACCCACAACCCCCGCCTTGCAAAGGCGGTGCTCTCCCAATTGAGCTACGTCCCCAGAGCCATCCACTGCGCGCGCCAAGATTCGAACTTGGGACCTCCACCTTATCAGGGTGGCGCTCTAACCAGCTGAGCTACGCGCGCGGGTCGGAAGCGAAGTGTAGGTCTGCCGGGGGTGAATTCAAAGGGGTGGCGGCCATGCCACGTCGCCGTAGCCGGCTCGCCGATGGGGCTCCTGCGGCGGAAAAATGGGGCTGGCGCCGGAACGGCTTCCGGTTACGTTGTCTCAGAACCAGGAAGGAGCCTGCCATCATGCCCCCGATCCGCGACCGCGTCATCCGGGCCCTGCCCCTCGTCGTCATCTGCCTCGCCGGGGCGGCGACAGTGGCGGCCGCAGCGCAGCCCACCGTCGAATACGCTCTTGGTTTAAAGCCATTCCAGGCGGGCGTCGACTACGACCGCCCGTCGGCCGACGACGCCAAGAATTGCACGATCAAGATGGAGAAAGAGGGGGGCGTGACCGCCTGGGTGGTCCGCGGGCCGCGTGGCGAGGTGCTGCGGAGCTTCGCCGACACCAACGGCGACCGCGTCGTCGATCGCTGGAGTTATTTCAAGGATGGTCTGGAAACCTACCGCGACATCGACGCCGATTTCAACGCCAAGGCCGACCAGGCCCGATGGCTGAACGCGTCGGGCAGCCGGTGGGGCGTCGACGAGGATGAAAACGGCAGCATCGACGCCTGGAAAACGATCTCCGCCGAGGAGGCAACCGCGGAAGTGGTTGCGGCGCTGCGGAGCCGCGACGCGGCCGCGTTCAAGCGGCTTCTCCCGTCGAAGGCCGATCTCGAGGCCGCGGGGTTTCAGGGGGAGCGGCTCGACGAACTGACCGCGCGGGTCGCGGCTGCGGCGGCGGTTTTTGCCAAGCTCGCGGCCAGCCAGAAACAGATCGGCAGCGAAGCGAAGTGGAACAACATGCTCGCCGCCCAGCCGGGCATCGTGCCGGCGGGTGCGCCGGGCATTTCCAAGGACGTGCATGCCTACGACAACGTCGTGGCGCTCGTCGATGCCGGGGATGGCAACGGCCAGGTGTATGTCGGGTCGCTCGTGCGGTGCGGCGATGCCTGGCGGCCGCTCGACGCGCCGCAATTGCCGGGCGCGGCTGGAGAGATCTCCGAGCCGATCGCCTTCTTTTCCGCGCGCGGCGGCACGCCCGCCGCAGCCGGTCCGGCGGAAAACGAAAAACTCAAGCCGCTGCTCGCCAAACTCCGCGACGTGGAGGAAAAGCTGACGGCGGCGTCCGATGCCGATCGGTCGGCCCTGGCCCGGCAGCAGGCCGGCCTTCTCCAGCAGGTGGTGGGGGCTGCCGATGCGGCCGAAGCGCCGTTCTGGGTGCGGCAATATGCTGAAACGCTCGCTGCCGCGGTGCAGGATGGCAGCATGCCCGAGGGCATCGGCCTCCTTGAAAAGCTGGCGGCTGCCGTGGCGGCCGACCCGGCGCTCGAGGCGTTCGTCATGTTTCGCCTCGCCTCGGCGCGGTACGCGGCCAACATGCAGCAGACCAACGCCGACGTCGACAAGGTGCAAAACGCCTGGCTCGAGGAGTTGCGGCAATTCGTCGAGAAGCATCCCGCGGCCCCCGATGCCGCCGAGGCGATGCTCCAGATGGGGATCGCCGACGAGTTTTCCGGCAGGGAGCGCGAGGCTCTCGACCGTTACGCGGCCATCGTCAAGGACTTTCCCGACTCTGCGTCTGCCCGCAAGGCGCGGGGGGCGGCCCGGCGGCTGGAAAGCGCGGGCAAGCCGCTCGAATTAGCGGGCACGGGCCTGGATGGCAGGCCCGTGTCACTGCAATCCCTCCGCGGCACGCCGGTGCTCGTGCACTACTGGGCGACGTGGTGCGAGCCGTGCAAGGTGGATATCGCGCAGATCCGCGAACTGTACGCGAAGTATGGCCCCAAGAAGTTCAGCGTGGTCGGCGTCGTGCTCGATTCCGACAAGCAGCAGTTGGCGAAGTTTCTCGCGGCCAAGCCGATCCCGTGGCCGCAGATGCACGAGACGGGTGGCCTCGATGGCCGGCTCGCCGAGGAGCTCGGTGTGTTGACGCTGCCCACGATGCTCCTCCTCGATGCCGATGGCAGGGTGGTGGACCGGAACCTGGTGATCACCGACCTGGAGCGCAAGCTCGACGGGCTGATCGGCGGAAAATAGGCAGGCGCAGGTTGGCTTTGCCTCGCCGATCCAGGATCGGTAGGTTCTCGCTTTCGTTGCGTCTCGAGGATGCTGCATGCTGTTCGCCGCCCTTGCCGTCAGTCCGGTGCTCTGCGCCCTGGGGATCATTCAGCTGCTCGGCCTAGTGGCCGCCGGCGTGGCCCGCTTGGCCGAGGGCACGCCCCACGAGCGGGCGGGTCAGTGGCTATGCCTGGTGGCCCTGGCGGTGGTCGGTGGGCTGTGCGGCTTTTCGATCCAATACGGCCCCGACTCAGGTGCCATGTGCGCGATCACCCTGGCCCTGATGACGATGATCGCCATCGTCGATGTGGGCGGCGGCTAGATTTCCTTGATTGCCCCTCCTGCGCCGCCTCTCTGGGCCGTCGTTGTTTTCGGCGGAATCGGAAAAAAACTCCCTTTCGTCATGCGCGGAAGCCGATGTGTAAGGCCGGGTGACCTTCGGGTTGGCCCCATGTGCCGCACGCATTTTCGAAGGAGTCAGGGAATGTTGATCTCCAGGAGCACGTTTGGGATGGCCGTCGTCGCTGTCGCCTGCCTGGCCGAGTCGGCCAGGGCGGAGGACCTCACGGGCCAGGTCGCGGCCGCGTTGCGTGACTCCGGAGCGATGGCGGGATACCGCGTGAATGTGAAGGCGAAGGACGGCACGGTATGGCTGACGGGCACGGTCAAGGCGCCCGAACAGATCGCGGCGGCCGTCGGCCTCGCTGAGAAGACCCCCGGTGTGGAGCGGGTGGTGAATCGGCTCACGGTGGCCCGTGCCGAAGCCGGGGGCGCCACGGATGGCCGCCTTCCCGACCCGCTCGCGCTGCCCGCATCGATCCGAGCGATGGCCGGACTCGGCGCAGAGCCTGTGGTGCAGTTGGTCGCCGCGCCGAGTAAGCCGAAGGCCCCCGCCAATGCCCGCAAAAAGCCCGCGAAGGCGGCCGCCAACACGTCGCCCGCAGGGGTCAAGTCACCGGCTCCGCGGCAGAAGGCGTCCTCGCCCCGACCGCTGAACACCACCACCGCCCGGCCGATCCCGCTCCGTGGCCAGGGCGTGCGCAGCACGTCGCGACAGGCGGTGCGGACGAGCGCTGAAGGCGAGCCGATGACGCTGCCCATGCCTGCCGAATATGGCGACGAAGGGCTGGTTGACGGTCAAATGGTTCCCGGATCGGAGCGGATCATCGAAGGCGGCCCGATCGACGGCCCGATGGTTGGCGGCGGCCTCGTGGGGCAGCCCGTGCCGATGGGGGCGACGGGAGTGGGCATGCCTCCCGTGCCGATGCGTGGAAGTGGCCCGAACATGCCCAACTACGCGTGGCCAAGCTACTCCGCCTACCCCAACTACGCGGCGCTGCAGTATCCCACGCAGTACTCGCCGACGGCCTGGCCCTACATCGGTCCCTTCTACCCGTATCCCCAAGTGCCGCTTGGCTGGCGCCGGGTGTCGCTGGAATGGGATGACGGCTGGTGGTTCCTCGACTTCGATGACCGCCACCACCACAGCCACCGCCGCTGAACGCCGCACGGCGGCGAATGGCAGACAAACATGAGCCGCCCCCGGGATCGACCGGGGGCGGTTTTTTGTGCAGTTTGTAGGCCACCACTGAGGCCGTACGGATTCCGCAGGCCGGAAAATCCGCAAGTTCGGGGGCGGGACGGTCGATACAACCCGCAGATTCGGCTTTCACCACAGGTTGCTCGACGAGGAGTTGATCATGTCGGTTCGCACGCGATTCCTGGCGATGGCATGGCTGGTGGCCGTGGGCAGCGTTTCGCAGACCGGCTGCTTCTGGATCGCCCAGCAGGGTCCGAATCTCGGTCCGCTGGCCTTCCCGATTCCCGTCCCTGTCTACCTGCAGAAGTCGAAGGAGGATCAGTTTTGGAACTACGAGCGGTATGAGCGGGCGCCCGTGCTCGGGCCGCTCGCTGCCGGCGGTCCGTGCGAGGCGCTGGACGAGCCGAGCGACGACGAAGTGATGCGGGCACTGGAGAAGGCCCGCCCCGTCCAGGGCAACTGGCCGTTCCTCTACGAGATCCAGCGCAACAACGTGCGGATCACGAAGTGCAAGATCGCTGATTACGTCGATCCGCCGCGGCATTATCCGCTCGCCGGGCCGGCGCAGTTGCACCATGCCCACTACAAGTGCACGGTCTACTTCCAGGAAGTGAAGCGGATCGGGTGGCCGGTGCCCCACACGCTCGTCGACGACGACTGCCAGGAAGTGGTCTACATCGACCACGACCACCTGCACATGGTCGGCGACGTCGACACCGGGTGCGACGCCAACTTCTGATCTCCCACCGCCGTCAGCCGGCATGGCCCCCAGGCGGTTTGAACCGCGATCGGGACGAGGATACACTTCACGTGTCGAAGGTTTCCCGCCCCGTCTCTCGTGGGAGTGCGTTCCCGTGGCTCATATCGTTGCCCCCGTCTTCGCGTTCATGGGCCTCGGCACGGTGGAATTGATCATCGTGGGCGTGGTGATCCTCCTCCTCTTCGGTGCCCGGCTGCCGAAGGTGATGCGGTCGCTCGGGGAGGGCATCGTGGAATTCAAGCGGGGCGTGCAGGGCATCGAGGACGAAAGCCGCCGGCCCGGATCTGGCGACGGCGAGCAAGCATCGAGCCGCTGACGGGTCGTAGCACTCCGAACTTCCTCCGCGCGAGACAAGCCCGATGTTCGGCCTGAGCCCCCTGGAGTTGTGCCTGATCGGTGCCGTGGCCGTGATGCTGTATGGCAGGCGGCTGCCCGAGGTGGGCAAGTCGGTAGGCGAGGGAATCTCCGAACTGCGGCGGCAGTGGTCGACGCTGTCTCGCGAACTCGACGTGTCGGCCCACCTCGAGGGCCGCGGGAGCAGCGTTCGGCCGCGGGCCCGCGCGGGTGTTGACCGGGTCGAAGCCGGGCACGTGGCCGCGCCGCGGTTCGATCCGCCCGCCGACGCCGATCGGGCGGGCTGAAGCGGCCGGGCCAGGCCGCGGGGATCGGGTGCAGCACGGCTGGAAAAGTGTCGATGCGTGACGAAGCCCGGGGGGCGCGGTAGTCTTCCGCTGTCGGGCAGCTAGCTCAGTTGGTTAGAGCGCCACGTTCACACCGTGGAGGTCACAGGTTCGAGTCCTGTGCTGCCCACTGATCGTCGGATCGGGACAGGCCGGCCCCCGCGACCGTGCGGATTGCGTCGCCGGGAAGGGTCTCGGCCGAGAGGGTTCTTCCGGTCCTGCCGCCGCGAAGAGGCTTCGCGATGCGATGCGTTCGCGGGCGACGATACCCCCCGGGGATGGCGACACTCGCCAGGCACACGAGGGGGGGCGGCATGCGGAATTCTCAGATCATCATCGTGGCCATCCTCGCGATCGCCTGCATCCGGGCGGTTGCCAGCGATCCGGGCGAACTGATCGACCTGTCGAGTTTTTCCAGCCTGGATCCCGTGCGCGACACGTCGGAGGCTGCTGTCGAAAACGACGCGGTTGCGCTCACGCCGGTGGCCTATGGCGAAGAGCTTTCACGTATCCGTGGCTACGTCTCGGCCATCGCCGGTGCCTCTTTCGGGACAATCAATCCAGGCGGCACCAGCAATTTTTCCGGCTCTGGGATCCAAATCGTCGGTTCGGCCAGTGAGGCGATGTTTACCGGCGGCGGCGCGATCGGCATGGCTCTTGACCGCCCGTCCGGCCTGCTTCGCATGGAGGTGGAGGGGCGTGCCCGGGGGCCGCTCCACGGCCAGAACCAAATCGCCGTAACTGATCCGAGTGGCACGACCACCCTTCCAATCGACACGAATGTGTCCGGCGGTTGGTCGGCGATGACGAATTTCTGGCGGGACTTTTTCATCACCGACCGCTTTGGCATCTATGCTGGCGGCGGGTTTGGTGTCGGCGGGTACCAATACTCAACGCTGGTCACGGACGGTTCTGGTTCGGTCGGGGGTGCGGGCGTGGTGAACACGTTTGCATGGCAGGTAGGCACGGGACTCACGTACACGTTCAACGATCGGGTGACGTTCGATACCGGCTATCGATTCTTCGCGATGAGCCCAGGTGCAACGCCACTTGGACTCTCGACGAGCTCGTACTCCCAAATCTTCGGCACCACGACGTCAGCCCTGAGTGCGAGCGAGTTGCTGCTCTCCGTGCGCATCTACGAACCGTTCCGCAACTGGCGGTAGCCCGGTCAACGGCTCTTCTGCAACCGTCCGCCGGATGGGCTGCCAGTCAGTGCTCCGGCCACGAGCCCGAGCCGTCGGCCCGGGCGGCGAGGCCGCGGTGCACCTGCTGGTCGACGTCGAATCGGGCCGTGCGGACGCTGCCGTCGGCGAGCCCGACCGTCCAGCCGGCCCGATGGCCGCTGCCGAACACGTTGGGACGGGAAACCCCGGGCTCGTCGGGTGCGGGAGGATCGTAGGCCCAGCGGACGTTGCTGCTGGAGTAGCCGGCATACACCGTGCGGTCATCGCCGGCATCGCCCCCCGTCGCATAACGGTCCGCGGCTACGTATTTCTCCCCGACGAGGTAGGTGTTGCTCATGCCGTCCATGACGTTCGTCGCTGCATAGCGGCTCATGCGGTGGAGGATGCCGTCCTGGAGGTCGGGAATGCCGCCGTCGGGCAGCGCCATCCGCGCCAAGGGCTGGAGCGCCCGCCAGGCATCCCCCTGGGAAAGTGACGCAGGATTCGTGGCGCGGGTGGCCATGTCGTCGTCACAGGTGAAACACGGCCCGATATGGTCGCCTTCGTGGTCGCTGTGCCCCTGTTCGGTGGCTGAAAGGGAGAGACTCTGCGTCTGGTAGTTGCCGGAGTTGCCCGGCGGCACGTGGCAAAACGTCACCTTGGTGGCGGAATCCACGACCTGCAAGGCCGCCTCGATCAGCGACATCGGGGGGCACGTGGCCGTGGAGCCGCCGTTGGCGGCGTAATCGGCGAGGGCCACCTGGGGCACCGTGAGAGAGGAAGTAAACGCGGTGCGATACTGCGTCACGCCCGGCAGCGCCACCACCCGCGCCGTCCTCCGTGACGGGCATGAAAAGGCGTCGAGCGATACCGCGGCCAGGGCGACGTAGGCCGGGCTCGAATTCGCCGCATTCACGTCGAACACGAGAGCCTGCACGACGACGCCATCGAGGTACGGCAGGATGCAATACATCCAACCCCCGGGCTGGGCCGAATCGGATCCACGGTTCGCGACGGGCAGCCAGTCAGGCCCCCATCCGCCGGAAGGGTAGTGCCCGAGCACGTGTTCGTGATGGATCACCGCCTGGGCGATCTGTCGAACCTTGTTCTTGCAGGAGACGAGGCGAGCCGACTCCCGCACCCCCTGCACGGCCGGCAGGGCGATGCCCGCGAGAATCAGGACGATGACGAGGACGATGAGCAGTTCGACGAACGTGAACCCTGCCCCGCGAATGCCGGCCCGCGACACCGCGGACCCGCCGAGGAATCCCGTGCGAGAGCACATGGTCGCCCTCCTTGCGGTTGTCACCACCGGCGCCTCGTCGCCCCTGCCCGGTGGCTCTTTACGACCTCCTTTTCAAAGTGGCCTTGGAACTCTACGCAGGCACGGACGCCGCGGTTCGAACCGACGCCGTTGGCATGGTTGGCCCATGCGGCTCGCAAGCGGGCAAAAAACCCGTTTCGAAAGGGGGCAAAAAACGATACCCTCCGTGGGCCATCCATTCTTACGCAGCCTCATCCATGAAATGTCCCGAAGCCCGCGGCCTGGCACTGCAAACGCTCGAAGGGCGGGCTCTGCTGGCCGCGTCCGTGCTGCCTACCGTGTCGATCGCCGACGCCGAGGTGGTGGAAGGCGATGCCGGCACTCGCAGCCTCACGTTCACTGTGTCGCTGTCGACGGCCGCGACGCGGCTGACGGTCGTGCCCTTCCGCACGGCCGACGGGTCGGCGACGGTGGCCGACGCCGATTATGTGGCGACGTCGGGGTCGGCGATTTTCCGCGTCGGCCAACGGACGGCGACGGTCAGCGTGCCGGTGAAAGGCGATGGCACGTTCGAGTCCGACGAGACGCTCCAGGTCGTGCTGCGGAGCAGCGCCAACGCGCGGCTCGGCCGCGCCACGGCCACCGGCCTCATCCGCAACGACGACGCGGCTGCCCCGCCCCCGCCGCCTCCGACGACCGGATCCTGGACGGTGCTCGTCTACATGACGGGCGAGGATCTCAACGACTATGCCTTCGAAGACATCAACGAGATGGAGAAGGCCCTGGCCACGCTGCCAGGCAGCGTGCGGATCGTCGTCTCGTGGGACCAGCCGAAGGCGAGCGTCGGCAAGGCGTATGCCACCGGCAATGGCAGCCAGCCGGCGTGGCGGAGCTACGGCCGCTCGGTGCTGGCGGCCGATGCCGACATGAGCCGCATCGCATCCACCTTCGACGTCTCGTTCGGCGAGAGAAACACCGGCAACCCGGCAACGCTCGTGGACTTCGTCACCTGGGGAGTCGGCCGCGCGCCCGCGGAAAACTATCTGCTCCAGCTGTGGGGGCATGGCGGCGGCCTCGATGGCTCGCAGTTCGACAGCGAGTCGCGCGACGACGCGCTCACGGTCGCCGAAATCGGTGCGGCCCTCGCCAGTCCGGGCATGCCCGCGATCGACGTCGTGTCGTACGACAACTGCTTGATGGGCATGGCGGAAGTGGCCGCGGCGTTCGCGCCCGGCGTGGCGGGGGTGTTCGTCGCCTCGCAGGAACTGATCAACGGCACCGGCCAGGACTACACGACGGCCTACGCGGCGCTGGCCACGGCTGATCCGGCGACGGTGACCGCGGCGCAGGTGGCGGCCGGTATGGTGGCGAGTTATGGCGTGCAATACCTCAACGATCCGGACCGCTGCGACACGTTCTCCGCCGTCACGGTTTCCGGGCAGGCCGCGCTGCAGGCCGCCTTGCGGCAGTTCGTCGACGCCTCGGCGACGCTTGGCAGCACGCAGCGGACCGCGCTCCGCGCCATCGCCCGGGCCAGCATCGCCTACGACACGCCATCGTTCCGCGACCTCGGCAGCTTCATGGGGCGGGTCGCCGCCTCGGCGAGCCTGCCCGCCACGCTGCGGGCCGCGGCGACGGCGGTGGGCACCGCGGTCTCGGCAGCGGTCGTTGCGAAGACGGCCGACGTGCGAGGCAGCTCCGGGGTGGCCATCTATCTGCCCGCGAGTTCCGCCGACGGCTACCTTTCGAACTACGCGGCAACCAACCAGGCTTTTTGCCAGGCCACCGGATGGGATCGCTTCGCCCGCTGGCTGGCCACCGGGTCTCGCTCGGCATGACCGGGCCATCGGCGGCCGGGAGCGCGAGGGAGTTGATCCACCGCCGCGGCGCGGACACGATGCCCGTTCACATCGGGAGCTGACCGTTGTTTTCCCTGCTCGACGTTGCCGGTCTTCCCGCCTTGCCGCCGATCGAGGTGCTCGACGTCGGCGCGCGGATCGAGGGGCGGCCGCGGTGGGCCCCGCTCGTGGCCCGCCGTGCAGCGCACGTGACCGCGTTCGAGCCGCAGGCGGAAGACCGGGCTCGGCTCGAGGCGCTGGGGATCGGGATCACGTGCCTGCCCCATGTGCTGGGCGACGGCGGGCCGGCGACGTTTCACATCACCCACTGGCCGGGCAACTGTTCGTTGTATGAGCCCGACCCGGCCGTCGTGGATGCGTTCCACGGCAAGGCCGCGTCGCGTCCGCAGGGCGGGTTTCATGTGGTGTCGACCCGCGAGGTGCAGACGACGCGGCTCGACGACGTGCCCGGATTGCGTCCACCCGATTTCATCAAGCTCGACATCCAGGCGGCCGAACTGCTCGTGCTCCAGCATGGCAAGTCCGTGCTCCGCTCCGCGGTGGTGGTGGAGGCGGAGGCGATGTTCGTGACGCTCTACCGCGATCAGCCGCTGTTCGGCGAGTTGCAGGTGTTCATGCGGCAGCACGGTTTCGCCTTCCATCGGTTCATGGATCTGGCAGGGCTCGTGTATCGACCTTTGCCGGTCGCGGATCCGCGCCTGCCAGTCAGTCAGCCGGGCTGGGCCGACGCGGTCTTCGTGCGAGATCCCTTTCGGCTGTCGGCCTGGGGCGACGCCGATCTCGTTCGCGGGGCCGTGGTGCTCCACGACCTCTACGGATCCTTCGACCTGGCGATGCGGCTTCTGGCCGAGCACGACGCCCGCCGGGGCAGTCGCCTGGCGGACGCCTATGCCGATCGCCTGCGGCAGGCCGGGCCGCTGCCCTCACGGTTCGTGTCCCTTCGCCAGTTGGGCCGGCCGGCTGGGAGGCGGGCGGGCGGATCCCCCGGTGGCCTCCCGGGGGGGCAGGGCGCTGCCCGATGAGAGCGGCTACCGCTGTTGTGGGGATGGCCGAAAACTGCTATAAGGCGGAGGTTCGACAGACCTTTCGTCTGCACCCTCCGGTTCGATCGGGAGTTGCGGTTCGTGCGTCCGGCGATGGTCGATGAGTCGATTGGATCCGTTTCAGCTCCCGAGTCTCTGAGGTTTTGTTATGTCCCGGAAGATTTACGTGGGGAATCTGCCTTGGTCCACCACGTCCGCCGATCTTGAGGCGATGTTTTCTCCGCACGGCGCGGTGCGGAGCGCCGAAGTGATTTCTGATCGCGAAACCGGTCGCTCCCGCGGCTTCGGTTTCGTCGAGATGGAAACCGATGAAGGCCTGCAGGCGGCGATCTCGGCCCTCAATGGCCACGAGATCAACGGCCGTCCCTTGACGGTCAACGAGGCCCGCGAGCGCACTCCCCGTCCGGGCGGCGGCGGCGGTGGCGGTGGCGGTCGCGGCGGTTACGGTGGCGGTGGTGGCGGCGGCCGTGGCGGCTACGGCGGTGGCCGTGGCGGTTACGGCGGTGGCGATCGCTACTAGTCGCTCGCCGGTATCGGCTGCATGACAATTACACGGGAGCCGGCGGGTTCGCACCCCGGCTCCCGTGACTTTTTCTCCCGGCCTTGCAAACTTCTGAAAATCATTCATTCTTTCGATCTGTTTCCAGTCCGCGTGCGGCACAGCCCTTTCCTTTGAGCCTGCGAACCCGATGAGCCCTCCCCCCGCCAAATTCGCCAAGACAGCCCGCAAGAAAGCCAAGCCTCGCGCGAAGGTGAAGCGGCGCGATCCGATCTTCATCGACGGTGCCCGGCCGCGGCCGATGTATGTGGACTACAAGGATCTGGAGTTGTTGGGGAAGCTCGTCAACCGGCAGGCCAAGATCATCGGCCGCCGCAAGACTGGGTGCACGGCGGCCAGCCAGCACGCCGTGACCCGGGCCATCAAGCGTGCCCGTTTCATGGCGTTGTTGCCCTACGTCGGCGAATGATCGCGGCACCGTGCCGCCCGGCTTCTCGGAGAGGCACCCGGCCGTGTCATCAGCATTCGCCATGCCGTCGCCGTCGAACGGGCCGCTCGTGACCAGTCGCCGCGTCGAGTTTCGCGACACCGACGCCGCCGGGATCGTGCACTTCTCGGCGTTCTTCTTCTGGATGGAATCGGCCGAGCACGAACTGTTGCGGGCCGCCGGAGTGGCCGTGGTTGATCGCCGGCCGGATGGCATCGATGCCAGTTGGCCGCGGGTTTCGGCGAGCTGCGACTATGCGGCGGCGGTTCGTTTCGGCGACGAGATCTCGATCACGGCGGCCGTCGCCGAGATCGGGCGCTCGAGCGTCACGTATGCGTTTCGCTTCGAGCACGACGGCCGGCACGTGGCCACCGGCAGGGTGGTCGCCGTGCGGTGTCTCATGCACCCGGGCCGCAAGCCGGAGGCCGTGCCGATTCCCGAGGAGATCGTGGCGCGGCTGTCGTCATTCCGCGGCTGAAGCCGCCCCGCCATCCGCATGCTCAAGGTCGAACGGATCGTGAAATCGTATCGGTCGGCGACGGGCGAGATTCCCGTGCTGGCGGACGTGTCGTTCCGGCTCGGGCCCGGTGAGCGGCTGGTGGTGATGGGGCCGAGCGGCTCCGGCAAGAGCACACTCCTCTCGATCGTGGGCGGCATCGACGAACCCACCGCGGGGAGCGTGTGGCTCGACGGCGTCGATCCGGCGAGCCTCTCCGCGGACGAGCGGGCGGCATACCGCAACCGAAGCGTGGGCTTCGTCTTCCAAGACCACCATCTCCTCGCGGGCTGCACCGCGCTCGACAACGTGCTCTTGCCGCTTCTGGCGCGGGGCCGCATCACCGACGCGATGATCGCCCGCGGCCGCGAGCTGCTCGAACGCGTCGGTCTCGGCAGCCGCGCCGGCCATGAGCCGGCCGCGCTCTCCGGGGGCGAGCGGCAGCGGGTGGCCGTGGCGCGGGCGCTCGTGGCCGGCCCGCGGCTGATCCTCGCCGACGAGCCCACCGGTCAGCTCGACGCGGAGACGGCGGCGGGCATCGCCGACCTGCTCGTGCGGCTGGCCGCGGAAACGAACGCCATGCTCGTGGTCGTGACGCACGCGGAGGCGATCGCCGGGCGGATCGCGGCCGGTGCTCCCGGTTCCGTTCGCCATCTCGTCGGGGGGCGGCTGGTGGCATGATGGCCCGCCCCGCACGATCGATTGCCGGCCTCGCGATCCGGCTCCTGCGGGCGTGGTGGCCGCAGGTCGCCGCGCTGGCGGCGGCCAGCGGGATCGTGGCCGCGACGATCGCCGGGGCACTGGGCGTCAGCGATGCGCTGGGCCGCGGGCTGCGCGATATCGCCGCGGCCCGTCTGGGACGGGTCGAAACGGCCGTCATGGGAGATGATTTTTTCCGGTCCGCCCTTGCTGCCGAGATCGCGGCAAGGCTGGCGGCAGCCGATGCCGGCGCCGTGGCGATGGTTCCCGTGATCGTGCTCGACATCAGCGTCGAGGGGCCGCGACGGGACGCTGGCCGCCGCGTGGCCGCGCGGGCCACGCTGCTGGCCTGCGACGACCCCGCCGCGTTGGGATTCGATCCGCCGCCGCCCGCCGTCGCCGCCGATGCGGTCGCCCTCAATGGTCCGTTGGCCGAGGTGCTCGGCGTGGCCGCCGGCGAGGCGATCGTGGTCCGGCTGGCCGACCGTTCGGCCGTGCCTGCCGACAGCCCGCTGGGGCGGCGGCTCGGCGACTCGATGAGCCGGCGGATGACCGTGTCGGCCGTGCTGCCGCGCGGCGGGATCGGAGAGTTTTCGTTGCGGCCCACGCAGGTCACCAGCGGCCTCGTGCTTGCGTCACTCGGCACCGTGCAGCGGATCCTGCGGCGCGACGGGGCTGCCAACGCGGTCTTGTGCGTGCCCGCGGCAGGCTGCCGCCCGGGCGGGGCCAACGCTGCCGCGGTGCGCCGCTGCCTGCAGCCGGCCCTCGAGGATTTCGGCCTCGCGTTCTCTGCCGGGGAGACGGCCATCGGCGCGGCGGCGCGGCTCACGAGCCGGCGTCTCATGCTGGACCGTGAAGTCGATCGGGTCGCGGCCGCGATCCTGGCCCCGAGCGGCGGCCGGCCGACGCTCGCGTTTCTCGCCACGGCGATGAAGCCGGTCGCGGGAGGCGGATCGATTCCCTATTCCACCGTCATCGGCATCGACTCGACGCGACTGCCCGTCGGCGACCTGCTCGGCACGGACGGCGAGCCGCTGCCGCTGCCCGGCGACGACGAGATCGTGATCGACCAGTGGATGGCCGACGACCTGGCCGCCCAGGGGCGGACGGTCGCCGTGGGCGACGGGCTGGATATCACCACGTTTCTGCCGGAAACGCTTCACGGCCGCGTGGAAGACCGCACGTACCGGCTGCGGGTGAGCGGGGTCGCGGCGATGCGCGGTGCGGCGGTGGCCCGCGACCTCGTGCCGGACGTCGAGGGCATCACGGATGAAGCGTCGATCGCCGACTGGGACCCCCCCTTCCCCTTCGACCGGAGCCGCGTGCGGTCGACGCCGCCGCACGACGAGGACGAACGATACTGGCGCGAGTATCGCGCCACGCCGAAGGCGTTCGTGTCGCTGGCCACGGCCCGACGGATCGCCGGCGGCAGGTTCGGCGAGACGACCGCCTGGCATGTGCCGGGCGACCGCATCACCGACGCCGCGGCCACCCGTGCCGCACTGACATCCGCGCTCGACCCCGAGCGGCTCGGCCTGCGGGTCGTGCCGCTCGCCACGGAGGCCGCGGCCGCCGCCCGCGGGTCGACCCCTTTCGGCGGCCTGTTTCTCGCGCTCTCCATGCTGATCGTGGTGGCGGGCCTGCTCCTCGAATGGCTGCTGTTTCATCTCCTCGTGGCGGCGCACCGTCGCGATGTCGGCATCCTCACTGCGGTGGGCTGGCCCGCCGCGCGGCTGGAGAAACTGCTGCTCGCCGTGGCCGCGATTGCCATCGGCGCGGGGGCGGCCATCGGGGCGGCCGTGGCGCCGCTGTGGTCGGCGGCGCTGATCGCCGGCCTCGGCCGCGCATGGAATGCGAGCGTGGCCGCCGGCTCGCAGCAGGTGTTCGGTGCGGCGGCGCCGCGGCTGGCGGCAGGGTGGCCCGGGGCCCTCGCGGCGGCGGCGGTGTCGTGGGCTGCCGTGTGGTGGGCTGCCCGGCGCGCTGCTCGACAGGCGCCGCAGGCCCTGCTCCGCGGCGCCGGCGCGGCGGACAGGGCCCGCACGGCTCGTCATGCGCCGGTGCGGTCGTTGCCCGGGCTGGCGGGCCGCGGCATCGCCAGCCGACCCTGGCGAGCGGTGTCGATCGCGGCGATCGTGGGGCTGGCGGAGTTTCTCGTCGTCGCCGTGTCGGCGTTCGCGCTGCGGCCTCCGGCAGCGGGAGGAGACCGCTCAGCGCCTACCGGTGGCTACACCCACATCGCGACCTTTGGCACACCCACCGGGATCGATCCCACCGACAGCGACGTCGTCGGCCGGCTCGGGCTTGCGGCGGAAGAGCAGGCCACGCTCGGGCGGTGCACGATCGCCCGGATCCGCTCGAACCGCGGCGACGACGCCAGTTGCACGAATCTGTATGCGGCCATGCGACCCACGCTGTTGGGAGTGGGCGATGCCTTCATCGATCGGGGCGGGTTTCGCTTCGTGGCCCATGCCGCGCTGCCGGCTGGCAGCGCCAATCCGTGGGCACTGCTCCGGTCCACCGGCGGCCCCGATGCGCCACTGCCCGCGATCCTCGATCAGGCCACCGCGCAGTGGGCTCTCCGGGTCGGCGGAGTCGGTGCGAGATTCACGCTGCCGGCGGCCGATGGCGGCCCGGGGCACACGCTCGAGGTCGTGGGCCTGTTGGAGCCCGGTATCCTCCAAGGATCCGTGATCGTGGGCGAGGAGGCCTTCCTGCGGATCGAGCCGCGAGCCAGCGGCTATGGGCTGGCGCTCGTCGATGCCGGCGACGCTCCGGCGGCTGCCGCATCGCGCGCGATCGCCGCGGCGTGGGCCGATGCGGCCGTGTCGGTGCAGCTCGCCGCAGACCGGCTGCGCAGCTTGTACGCGGTGCAAAACACGTTTCTCGCCGGCTTCCAGGCGTTGGGCACGCTCGGCCTGCTCGTGGGCACGCTGGGAGTGGCCGCGGTGCAGATGCAGGGAGTGTTCGAGCGGCTGGGCGCGCTGGCCTTGCTGCGGGCGATCGGCTTCACGCTCGCGCGGGTGCGACGGCTCGTCGTCATCGAGACGGTGATGATGGTCGGGGGCGGCGTCGTGGCCGGGGCGGCCTGCGCCGCCGCGGTGCTCGCCCCGCTCGTGATCTGTGGCCAGGCTGTAATCCCGTGGGGATGGCTGGCCGCTTCGGCGGCGGCCTGCCTGCTGTCGGCGATCGCCGCCGGACTGTTGGCCACCCGCGGCGGCACGATCCCGGTCCGTCCGGCCGCCGACTGAGCGCCGCGCAACGTTGGTTTTGGCTTTGGCGCGCCCGCTCCGTAACGCCTATCGTTTCCGTATGCACGCCGTGGTGATCCTGCCGCACTGGGTCGGAGATGTCGTCATGTCGACGCCGCTGCTTCGTGCGCTCAAGTCGCATTGGGGGCCGGCGACGCGGATCACGGGTGTGATGCGGCCGATGATGGCCGAGCTTCTCGCCGGCACGAACTGGCTCGACGACGTGCTCTTTTACGACCGCCGGAGTCGCCAGGCCGACCGCCGGTTTCGCAGTGTGGCCCGGCAGCTGCGAGCCTGGCGGCCCGACGTTGCCGTGATCGTGCCCAACTCGGTGTCGTCGGCGGCGCTGGCCTGGCTGGGAGGCGCGAAGCGCCGCATCGGCTTCTCGCGGCCGGAGCGCCGGCTGCTTCTCACCGACCCCGTGCCGCCGCGGCGCCGGGGCTGGAGGCTCGAGCCGATGTCGGCGACGGAACACGGCATGGCGCTGGCCGTGCGGGCCGGCGCAGCCCGCGGCCCGCTGCGGCTCGAACTGGCGACGACGCCGGCCGACGAAGCGCGTGTGGACGACGTGCTGGGGCGGCTCTTTCCCGCCGGCGATCCCGCGGCGCCGCTCGTGGTCTTCAACGATGGCGGCGCCTACGGGCCGGCGAAGGCGTGGGGTGCGGACAAGTTCGTCGGTCTCACACGGCTGCTGCATGCGGCGCGGCCCGCGGCGCGGGTGCTCGTGCATTGCGGGCCCGGCGATCGGGAGGAAGCCCGGCGGATCGCCGAAGCCATCGGCCATCCGGCGGTGAAAAGCTTGGCCGACGAGCCCGACCTGCCGTTCGGCCTCTCGAAAGCGTTGTTGAAGCGGGCCGCCGCGGTCGTGACCAGCGACAGCGGGCCGCGGCACATGGCAGCCGCCTTCGATACGCCGACGGTGGTGCTCCACGGGCCGATGGATCCGCGGCTCAGCGAATCGGATCATCCGCGGCTGGTGGAGATGCGGCTCGACCTGCCCTGCTCCCCGTGCGGGCAGCGAACCTGCCCGTTGGGGCACCACGATTGCATGCGGCGGCTGTCCGTGGAGGATGTGGGGGCCGCCCTCCTCCGTCTCCTGGAGTCGTCCCGATGATGCAGTTGCTGGGAATGCTCGCCGCGATCGGCCTCACGGCGTTGTGCTGGGGCATGTATGGCCCGGTACTGCACTTCGGCCGCGAGGCGATGCATTCGGCCCTCCGGCCGTTCGTCTGCGTGGGGCTCGCCTACTTCCTCATCGCCGTGATCATTCCCGCGGCCCTCCTGCGGCGCGGCGAGTCGGGCGGCTGGAGCGGCCGGGGCGTGCTCTGGAGCCTGCTCGCCGGAGCCTGCGGGGCGCTAGGGGCGCTGGGCGTGATCCTGGCGCTTTTTTTCGGCGGCAAGCCGATCTACGTGATGCCGCTGGTGTTCGGTGGGGCGCCGGTCGTCAACACGCTGCTCACGGCCACGATGAACCGCAGCTTCAACCAGCTCAAGGCGCCGTTCCTCGCCGGCCTGATCCTGGTGATCACCGGGGCCGTGACGGTGCTCGTCTTCAAGCCGCAGCCGGTGGTCGTGGCCGCCGCCGCCCAGCCGGCGACCGTCGCCGCGGGGGCGGAGCGGTTCGTGGAGGTGCTGGCGGCGGTGGCCCTGGCGATGGTCTCGTGGGGGGCCTACGGCCCGGTGCTGCATCGCGGTCAGGCGGCCATGGGAGGCAGCCGACTGCGGCCGCTGATCTGCATCGGCGCCGCCTATTTCCTCATTGCCGTGATCGTGCCGCTGAGCCTGCTCGTGCCGCTCGGCGACCAGGGAACATGGGCCTGGGGAGGCACGTTGTGGAGCCTGGCGGCAGGCGCGCTGGGCGCGTGTGGCGCCCTGGGCACGATCCTCGCCTTCGCCTGCGGCGGCAAGCCCTTCACGGTGATGCCCGTGGTGTTCGGGGCCGCGCCGGTGATCAACACGCTCACGACCCTCGCCTTCGCCCACACTCCGGCGACCGCTGTCAGCCCTTGGTTTCTGGCAGGCATGCTCATCGTGGCGGTGGGCGCCGCGACGGTGCTCGTATTCGGGCCGCGGGGCCACGCCAAGTAGAGGGCGGCCTCCGTCGCGTGGGCCGGCTCACGTGCGCCGCATGTTGCCGAACCAGGCGATGTGGTGCCGCGGCGCGAGCCGCACGCCGAGCCGGCGGCATGCGCCGTCCAGCCATGCCGTGGTGCTGGCGAGCTCCGCGGTCGCGACGCCCTCGGGCATGAGAAACACTGGGGCGGCGGGCCCCGCCACGATGCCGAGGTCGGCGAGCCAGGCCAGCGCCTCGTCGAGATCGGCCGCTGACCCGACGACGAATTTCAGCTGCCAGCCGCCGTGGGCCATGAGCCGCGCGAGGATGGCGTCGCGCCGCCGCGCGGCCTCGTGCCGCGCGGCCCACTGGCCCGGCGTGCCCAACGGCGGCGCCGACGACGCGAGCTTGGGGCTGATCGACACGAGGTCGGCGATCGGGTCCTCGCCGGCCGCAACCGGCAGCGCGGTGCCCGCCGTTTCCACCGTCACGTGGATGCCCTCCTGCCGCAGCTCGGCGGCGACCGCGAGCGTGTCGTCGAAGAGCAGTGGTTCGCCGCCGGTGAGCACGGCGTGACGGTGGCCGTGGCTGTGGACCGCGGCCAGGATCTCCGCCACGGTCATCTCCTCCCCCTGCGGCTCCCACGACGTGAAGGGCGTGTCGCACCACCGGCAGCGGAGGTTGCAGCCGCTGGTGCGCACGAACACGCTCGGCGTGCCGGCCAGCAGCCCCTCGCCCTGCAACGACGGATAGATCTCGGCGATCCTCACGCCCGGCCGCTCTCCCGCCTCATGGCATCGCCGCGCGCGGATCGACGGCTCCCGCCGCGGCAAAGCCGGCCGCCCGCAACCGGCAGGAGTCGCACGCCCCGCAGGGCCGGCCGGACGCGTCGGGGTCGTAGCAGCTCGTTGTGCGGCCGTAGTCGACGCCCAGTTCGGTGCCCAGACGGATGATGTCGGCCTTCGTGAGCGCGATCAGAGGCGCGAGGATTTCGGGCGGCTGTCCGGAAACGGCCGCCTTGGTGGCCACGGCCGCGAGCCGGGTGAAGGCGTCGATGAACGCCGGGCGGCAGTCTGGATAGCCGCTGTAGTCGACGGCGTTGACACCCACCACGATCGCCGCGGCGGCGCGGGTCTCGGCCATCGCCAGGGCCAGCGACAGAAACACCGTGTTCCGCGCGGGCACGTAGGTGACCGGGATGCCGGAGGCGATCTCGTGGTCGGCGCGGCCCTTCGGCACGGCGATCGACGCATCCACCAGTGCGCTGCCGCCGAAAGCGGCCAGGTCGATGGAGAGCACGACATGATCGGTGATGCCCAACGCCCGGGCGACCGCGCGGGCGCAGTCGAGCTCCACGCGGTGCCGTTGGCCGTAGTCGATCGACAAGGCCGAGAGCGCGTAGCCTTCGCGCGCCGCCCATGCCGCCGCCGTCGCCGAATCGAGCCCGCCCGACAGCAGCACCACGGCCGTGCCTTTCGGATCAGCCGGTTTCATGGCACACTGCCCTGCATGAACACCTCTCCTCCGTCCCGCGACCAGCTGGAAACATTCGCCAACCAGTTTCCCAACCGCGACTACACGATCGAAATCGTCTGCCCCGAGTTCACATCGATGTGCCCGAAGACGGGCCAGCCCGATTTCGGCACGCTCACCTTCCGTTACATCCCGGAAGGCACCTGCGTGGAACTCAAGAGCCTGAAATTGTATCTCCAGGCGTTTCGCAACGAAGGCATCTTCTACGAGAACGTCACCAACCGCATCCTCGACGACCTCGTGGCCGTCACGCAGCCGCGGCAGATGACGCTCGTGGCCCAGTTCACGCCGCGCGGGGGCATCTCCTCGCGGATCGTGGTTTCCCATCCCTCGGGCAGGCATCTGCCGGCGTCGAACTGAACAGCCCCCTGCCCGTCCGGAGTGTCTTTCCCATGCCGCAGCCGTCCCACGTTCTCCTTTCCGCCCTCGCCGACGAGGCCGCCTTCCATCTCACCGCCGTGGAGCAGTTCACGGCGCTGGCCGCGCTCGGCCTCGAGTATTACAGCCTCCGCAACATCGACGTGGGCAAGGGCGTGAAGAACGTCATGAAGCTGTCGCTGGCCGAGATCCAGAAGATCCGGCACCTGGAAGACGAATATGGGCTCAACGTGGCGTCGATCGCCTCTCCCATCGGCAAGATCAAGCTGGTCGACAAGCCCGACGGCACGAAGAACGCCTACGTGCCCTTCAAGCAGTATCTCGCCAAGGACGTGGCCCGAGCGTGCGAACTGGCCCATGCCTTCGAGACGAAACTGATCCGCGGGTTTTCCTTCTACCCCCCGCGGG
>JBIIIP010000132.1:0-6187 GCA_044234625.1 Pirellulales bacterium
CCTTGTAGAGCATCACGTCGCGCTCCTGCTCCAGCACGAGCGTGCCCTTCGTGCCCATCACCACCTCGCCGTAGCCGCCGAAGCCATTGCCGTTGATCGACGAATAGGTGACCACGATCTTCTTGTTCGGGTCTTCGGCGTAGCCCGGGGCCGGATACTCGTACATGCAATAGACGTGGTCGTCGATCTCGCGGTCGGCCGGGAAGATGCTCCGGTTGCCCACCGCCGTCACCGTCAGCGGCTTGACCTTCTTTCCCTCGCCATGCATCGCCGAGACGAAGATCCCGGCCGCGTCGAGCTGGTGGCTGCCGAGTTCCGCCATCAGGCCCCCGCCGGTGCGGTTCCAGAGCCGCCAGCGGATCAGCTCCTCCATCGGCGTCCGCGGCGTGCCGTCGGGCAGCGTCATCTGCAGGTAGCCATACTCGCCCGCGTCGATCGCCTTGTCGGCGATCTGCGCCTCGAGCTGGGCGATCTTCTTCGTCAGGCCGTCGATGTCGCCGGGCTTCGCCGACTCGAGATCCTGCTTCCACCGGGCCAGTTGCTTGACGAACGAATCATCGTCGGGAAGCGGCGGCTTCCACGAATCCTTGCCCGGCAGGTTGCCGCGATGCCACTGGGCGCGGATCGCGTGCAGGTCGCCCAGCAGCCGCGCCTTGCCGATCGTGTGGACGGCGTTGTCGTAGAGCACGCTGTAATGCCGCTGGTGACCGGTGGCCAGGATCTTGCCTGTCTCGCGGGCCACGCGGCCCATCTCCTTGCATTCATGGATGCTGTGCCCCATGAGCTTTTCGGTGAGCACGTGCTTCCCGGCCCGCATCGCCTTGATCGACGCCTCGGCGTGGAGATGGAGCGGGAGGGCGATGATCACCGCCTCGACATTCTTGTCGGCGAGGAGATCCTCGTAGGCAGCGTAGACCTGCACCTTCTTCCGGGCCTCGTCCTCGCTCGACCATTTGTATTTGGACATCAGGCCGGGCCGCGCCGAGAGGGCGCTGGGGCTCGACACGTCGCCGTGGAAGGCCCGGAACACGTTGTACGGCCGGATGTCGGCGATGGCGACGACGTTCAAATAGTCGGGGTTATGGGCCCCGATGAGCACGTTCCCCTCGTCGCCGGTGCCGAGCACGCCCACGCGGAGCGGGCTGCCCACGCTCTTGCCATAGCTGAAATAGATCGAGCCCAGCCCGGCTCCACTGGCCAGACCGGCGGCTACGGTGCCGGTGAGGAAGTCACGCCGCGTGATCGCCACCGCGTCGTTGAAATTCTCCTTGCCGATCCACTTCTGGGATTCCGTCAGGTTCATCGCATCACCTCGGTGTGCCGCCGGCGAGCCAGCGCGACAGGGGGCAGTGGGGGGCCAAAAAATAGTCGAGTCCGCTCCATCCGCCGGTGGGCATGGCGGCGATCACGAGCAGGGCGGCGATTTCCACCCATTGGTCATACGTGGGCTGCGCTCCGGCGACCCAAAAGGGCTGCGAAGCGACCACGCTCGCCAGAAAGCAGGCGGCTCCTATGGCGTTGAATTTGACGAGGAGCCCGAGCACGAGACAGCCGCCGATCGTCGTCAGCGACCAGCTCACGAACCGGTCGGCCTTCCACAGCTTCGAAGGACCGCCGGCGGCCGACAGCTTCACCCGGTCAGCCGCCGAGAGCGGGGCATCCCAGTACGCCACGAGACGGTCGCCGATGGCTGCCGCATCAGCCTGCCAGCCGGCCGCAAGCCCCGCAAGTTCCTTCCGCTTCGCCGCCACCCGCGCCCGCTCGAAGGGGATGTCCTGCGCCTCCCGCCGTGCGGCCATGGCGCGGAGACGCTCCACCTGCAGGCGGTAGTCGACGAGATCGTCGGAGAGGCCCTCCACGTACGCCGCGAGTTCCTCCGAGGCAGCCTGGAGCTTCGCCGCGGCAGCCGCGCGGGCTGCGGCATCGGGAGGCACCCGGCGATCGCGCTCCGCGAGCAGCGCCCGCCACCCGCGCTCCACGCTTTCCCCCCACTCCGCGGCCGCCTCCGCAGGGGAGCGCGAGGAGTCGACGGCACCGAGCGTGCCCGACCAGTCACCCGTCTCGGGAAGCGCCGCCCGATACCAGTCGGCGAGCGGCCCCACGGCCACCTTGCGGAACCCCGCGCTCGACCAGTCGGGGTCGCGGAGGTGGGAAAGACCTTCCAGGAAGAAGTGCAGCCCCACCACGATCCGCAGGAAGGCGAGGGACGCCACGACGAGAACGGCAGAACGCATGGCGATCACATCCGCAATGTGAGACCAGGATCGGATCCGGCACGACCGCAAGCCTTTGTCGGCACACAGCCCCGCCGGTCATAATTGATTTCCTTCATCATAGTCCCCGCCGCGGGGCCCGCCAATGCGGGGCATGCTCACGGCTCTTCGGCTTGCAAAACCACACTTGCCCGTGGCACAACCGTTGGCATGCCTTCTTCCCCGCGCATCGTGCTCTGCTATCCGGTGGGGCCGCAGCACATCGCCGCGATCCAGGCCGTCGCCCCCGATGCCACCATCGTCGACGCGGGGCAGGAACGCGTGGCCCTCGAGCTGGCCGCCGCCGACATCTACTGCGGCCATGCGAAGGTGCCCGTGCCGTGGAACGACGTCGTCGCCGCCGGCAGGCTGCGCTGGATCCAGTCGTCGGCGGCCGGGCTCGATCATTGCCTCGTGCCCACCGTGGTGGCGTCGTCGATCACCGTGACGAGCGCCTCGGGGGTGCTCGCCGATCAGGTCGCCGAACATGCCGTCGGCCTGGCGATCGCCTGCACGCGGCGGCTGCGGCTGTTTCTGGAGCAGCAGGCGCGGAAGGAGTTCGTCCGCCGGCCCACCCGCGACCTCACCGGGGCGACGGTCGGAATCGTCGGCTTCGGTGGCGTGGGCCGCCGGCTCGCCGCGGTGCTGGCGCCGTTTCGGGTGCGGATCCTGGCGACCGATTGGTTTCCGGTCGCCCAGCCGGGCCACGTCGAATTCCTCGGCCCGCCGGCCGCGCTGCCCACCCTGCTCGAGCAGGCCGACGTGCTCTTTCTCTGCGCGCCCCTCACGCCCCACACCCGTGGCATGATCGACGCCGCAGCCCTGGCCCGCATGAAGCGCGGGGCGATCCTCGTGAACGTGGCCCGCGGGCCGCTCGTCGATGAGCACTCGCTCGCCGACGCCCTGGAGGCCGGCCACCTCGACTCAGCCGCGCTCGACGTCACGCCGGAAGAGCCGCCGCCTCCGACGAGCCGCCTGTGGTCCGCCCCGCGGCTGTTGATCACGCCGCACGTCGCAGGGCAGGCCGCCCGCCGAATCGATGCAATGACCGAATTCTTCTGCGACAATCTTTCTCGACACCTCTCCGGACGTCCGCTGCTCAACCTCGTCGACAAGCAGCTCGGGTTTCCGGAGCCAACCCTGACTGCCACCCCATGAGCACCTACGACGATTCCTACTCCACGGCGATCCACCAGGAAGGCGGGCAGACGATCTCCGTCGGCGCCGAGGTGGGCTCGCGCTGCCCGGAGGAGCTGCTCTCGCGGTATGCCGAAATCCTCGAGGCCGGTCGGCTCAGCTGGACCGAATACCACAACCTCACCCGCCGGCTCGGCGCCGGCGGTCAGGGCGTGGTGTATCTCACCACCCGCCGCGGCACCGACAATTTCAGCCTCCCCGTCGCGCTCAAGGTGTTTTCCCCGGAGCGGTACGAGTCTGAGGCCCACTACGACGAGGCCATGGCCCGGATCGCCATCGTCGCCGCTCGCGTGGCGCAGATTCAGCAGGACAATCTCCTCGACGTGCAGAATTTCGTCGAGCAGCGGCGGATCCGCATCATGGAGATGGAGTGGATCGACGGTTACGACCTGTCGCGGCTCTTGGCCCCCGAACTCCTGGAGCGGACGCAGGCCAGCGTCAGCGACGACCGCTGGACCTATCTCAACAACGTGATCGTGACCGCTGGGCCCCGGCAGTCGCGGCTCAAGCCCGGCGTGGCGATCGCCATCGTCCGCGAGTGCCTGGCGGCCCTCGCTGCCCTGCACCGCGAGGGCATCGTGCATGGCGACATCAAGAGCTCCAACATCATGGTGAAGCGGACGGGCAACGCGAAGATCATCGACATCGGCTCGGCGATCGCGCTCGATGACATGCCGCCGAACCGCACATGCACCCCCGCCTACGCGGCGCCCGAGGTGCTCGAGGGGCGGGAAAACACACCGCGGTCCGACCTCGCCAGTCTCGGCTACGTGCTCATCGAGATGCTCGCCGGCCAGCCGCCGTTCGCGGGCCTGCAATCGTTTCGCGACCTGCTGGAGGCCAAGCGGTCGCTCGCCCACCGCCTCCCGCAACTGCTGCCGGAGGAAGTCAGCGTCAACGAACTGCTGATGAGTTTCATCCGCGGCATGGTCGCGGCCGATCCGGCGCGGCGGTTTCCCAGCGCGGAGGATGCCGACCTCGTGAAGGAAGGCGCCGCGAGTTTTCATCGCCAGCTGATCGTGGGCGGCCTGGCGAGTGAATACGAAAACGAGATCCGCGCCTGGCTCGAGGAGCTCGAGTGACGCGAGGACGGGTCACTCGAGCCCTTTATAGGCGGCGGCGACGATCGCCGTCGTGGCCCGCGGGGCGCAGCGCTTGAGCCGCCACAACCAGCGGGCCTTGAGGCCCACGACCACGTAACGGTGGTCGCGGTCGATCGCGCGGACCACGCAGCGGGCCACCGCCGCGCTCGTCCAGCGGCTCGCATCCATGCGCCGGCGGGCCTCCCGGGATTCGACGCCCGCCGTGAAGTGCCAGGTGTCGAGGAGACCGGAGCGGAAGAATCCCGGGCAGACGATCGTCACCCCCGGCCGACGGCGGCCGCATTCGGCCGCGATCGCCTCGGAGAGCGCGATCACGCCGGCCTTGCTGGCCGAGTAGGCGGCCATCGATGGCGGCGCCAGGATTCCGGCGATCGACGCCACGTTGACCACGTGCGACCGGGCCGGATTCGCCCGCAGCCAGGGAAGAAACGTCTCGCACCCCATGGCCGTGCCCACGAGGTTCGTCTCGATGACCCGTTGCCACTGGGGCATGTCGAGGCGGCCCACCTCACCGGTGGCGCCGACGCCGGCATTGTTCACGAGCAGGTCGAGTGTCGGCCATTCACCGCGGAGACGGTCGTGGACCGCCCGCCAGGCCGCGGCATCACGCACGTCGAGGGCGACGGACAGTGAGCTTCCCCCGAGCGACTCGACCTCGGCGGCAACCGGGCCCAGCTGCCCGACGTGCAGATCGGCGAGCACCACGCGCCAACGGGCGGCGGCCAACTCCAATGCCAGGGCCCGCCCCAGGCCGCTGGCAGCGCCGGTGATGAGGGCCGAACCAGACTGCCAGCGCATACGGCCCATGGAGAAAAAGCGAGGGTGACGGGACTCGAACCCGCGGCCTCCAACGTGACAGGCTGGCGCTCTAACCGACTGAGCTACACCCCCGTGGGCGATCTCGCCGAAGCCGGCGGACCGCACGGGAATTTCTCGCGACGGAAGTATACCGCGATCCCCGCGCTGCTCCAGAGGGCCTTTCCGCGCTCGTCAGAAAATCCCGCGGCTCGGATCGAAGCCTTTCTTCTGCGCCGCCGTCAGGTCCTGCTCGGCCTGGCCATCGAGGCCCAGAGCCCGGCAGGCCAGGCCTCGGTGATGCAGCATCACCGCCAAGGACTGATCGATCCACCGCAGCCGCCGCGCGAGCTCCAGCGTGTCGATGCGGCCGACGAGCTGGGCGAGATCGCGACGTCGCTGCTGCATGCCATCGATGGCAAGATTGAGCTGGTCGACCGCCTCCTGCTGCCGGCCGAGCAGATGGAGCACGAAGCCGCGGGTGTCGAGCATCTCCGGTGCGTCGCCTCCGACGGCGGCGAGCGCCGCGTCGATGTCGGCCAGTGCGGCGGGAAGATCGCGGCCCATCAGCGCCCGGACGTAGGCCCGGTGGTTGAGGGCATCGGGATCATGCGGAGATGAGAGGTCCACCACGAGCGCCGCATCCGAGAGAGCCGCTTCCGCATCCCCGCGGACGGCGTGAGCGAGGCCGCGCACCCGCGCCGGCTGCGGACTCGTCGGCGCGAGGGCCAGTGCGCGAGATGCCGTGGCAACGGCGGCATCCGCGTCGCGGGCTTCGAGCTGCAGCGCGGCCACCCGACAGAGCAGTTCGGCGTCGTCACCGCACCAGGCCAGTGCCTG
>JBIIIP010000134.1:0-6105 GCA_044234625.1 Pirellulales bacterium
GGCGGCAAGGCGGGCGTGGACGGGCATGAGCAACTCCCCGGGGTGCGTGCCGAGCGGGAGCAAATCCGCCGCCGGCCGGAACCATCATCGCTGACGTCGGCCGGCAAGAAAAGCAGCGGGTGATCCAGCAGAGGCTATCACGCGGTGTCTCGGCAGCGGGCTGACTTCCCGTGGGAAAAGCCATCCAGGGCCCCGGCTGCGAAGCAGCAGCCACGTTGTTCCACTTCGTCGACTGCAAGCAACGCCAAGGGTTTCGTAGGACGACGGCTATCCCATCCTGCTCAGGCAGGCTTTTTCCACAGTCTGCGTAACGCCTCTTTGCCGACTCCACGCGTCATTCATGCTGTCTTCCCATGCGGGCTTGCTGCTGGCGAAAGGCCTCTACAAAGGGGTTTTGCCCGGGCCCGTCGCGTTCTTCGTTCTCGAGGTCGCCCTGCACGCTTTCCCACCAAGCCATATACGTTCCAGCCAGTCGAGCGACCACGTCAGGATGATCCGCCGCCACATTGCGAGTCTCACCCGGATCGGCGGCGACGTCATACAGTTCCCAGGCCGCGGGCGTGTTGTGAACGTTCACGAGGCTCCAGCGTCCCTCCCGGATCCGACAGTCTTGCAGTGCGCATTCCGCCGCTCGGCCTCGATCCCAACGGCCCACGTGCGTCACGAGCGGCCGGTCAGGCCAGGGCGCGGCTGCGTCGTGCAGAAGGGGCACGAGGCTGCGGCCCTCGAGCCGCGCCGCCACGGCCGGTGATATCTCCGTACCGCTCAGTTCACAGAGCGTTGGCAAGACGTCGACGTGGGCGGTGTGCACCGGTACATCGACACCCGCGGGCAGCATGCCTCGCCACCGCCACAGCGACGGCACCCGCGTGCCGCCGCGCCACGGGCTGCCTTTTGCACCCCTCATCCCGTCGTTAAAAAGCGCCGCACCCGTGGCCGTGCCGTTGTCGGTGGTGAACACGACGAGAGTGTCTTCCGCCAGCCCCCATTCATCGAGTTTCGCCAGCAGCCGGCCCACGTTGAGGTCGATATTTTCGATCATGCCGTAGAACTTGGCGATCCGCACCCGTGTTGCCGCATCGGTGATGCCCGCCGCCTGGAGGGGTGCGAGGAAGGGCGCGTCGGAGCCGGCCGGGCAGTCGAGAGGAGCGTGTGGCGCATTGGGGGCGAGGTAGCAGAAGAAAGGCTTGTCGTGCGCGCGGCACTCGTCGATCCATTCGAGGGCCGCGGCAAAGAACACGTCGGTGCAATAGCCGATTGTTTTGACGAACGTGCCGTCGCTGCGGATCCAGGGGTCGAGATAACGGTTGCCTGGCACGTCGCCGCAACTGCCAGGGTAGTTCTGGCCGATCCCGCCGCCACCGTGAATGAACACGCGTTCGAAACCGCGACGGCCGGGCTGGTAGTCGTCTTCATCGCCGAGGTGCCATTTGCCGAAGATGCCCGTGGCGTAGCCGCCGGAACGGAGCAACTGCGGCAGTGTCGTGGCCGAGAGTGCCAGTCTCTCTCGCTCGAGGATCGTATGTGTGACTCCGGAACGGAACTCGTGCCGTCCGGTGAGCAGGGCGGCGCGGGTGGGCGAGCAGGTGGGGCTGACATGAAACTCGGTGAGCCGAACGCTCTCGCGCCACATCTGGTCGAGGTGCGGCGTGCGGAGCACGGGATTGCCATGCGCGGCGATGTCGCCGTAGCCCTGATCGTCGGTCATCACATAAATGACGTTTGGCGGCGGTGGCCCGGCCCCCGAGCAAGCGGTGTTCGGCAGGAAACCAAGGAAAATGAGGGCGACCAGAACGCGGGGCCGCATCGGCGATCCTCCAGGGGGATAGCGGACCTTCCGCGACCAAGGGTACCGCATGGGGATGGATTCCGCCTCGGCCATTTTGCGACGGGTCGAGGTGTGGTGTGGGCTTGCACAGACTTCCGCGCCTGAACGGCGAAACGATGCGGAAAAGCGAATCGATACATCAGATATACGACGATATGATAAAGGGTCGCCTGGCGGTGGCCCGGCACGGGCCTCGAAGGGCTGGGTCATGCGGCCGAATGCCTGAAGACCATTGCCCATCCCCACCGGCTCCGCATCGTGCAGACGCTGCTTGGCGGCCGCTACACGGTGGGCGAGTTGGCCGAGGCTTCCCCATCCCGAGCCATATGGGCTCCGAGCACTTGCGGTTCATGCAACGGTGCGGCTTTCTCGGCGTGGAGAAGGAGGGGTGGTGCGTCTACTACACGATCGTCGACCCCCCCTCGCCAGCACCATGAGCTGTATCGAAGCCCGCTTTGGCGCTTCGAAGGCGTTGCGACCCGGCGTGTCCGGCTAGGCATGCCACCACTACCATTTCCAGACTTGCTTCCCGCAAAAGCATAGAAAGACCACGACCCATCGATTGAAAAGTTTGTTCCGGACCTCTTGGAGGATGACCCTATGATCGCCACCATTTCCCCGACGACCCTCGCCGACCAGCGCCGCAAGGGCGAGAAAGTCACGCTCATCGACGTCCGCACGCCGGCCGAGTTCGGTGAGGTGCACGTCGATTTCGCCCACAACATCCCGCTTGATCGGCTCGATCTCGAGGCGGTGAAAGCGGTCGCCGGCGGCGGGCCCATCTATTTCATCTGCAAGTCGGGCGGTCGCAGCCAGAAGGCCTGCGAGAAAATGCTGGCCGCGGGCTTGAACGACGTGGTCAGCGTCGAAGGGGGCACGGCCGCCTGCGAAGCAGCTGGGGTGCCTGTCGTTCGCGGCCGCAAGGTGATGTCGCTTGAGCGGCAGGTGCGGATCGCCGCCGGGGCGCTCGTCGCCGTCGGTGCGGCGCTGGCCGGCTTCGGGCCCGAAGCACCCGTCAACTGGCACGCGATCGGCGCGGGCCTGGCGGGCTTCGTGGGCTGCGGCCTCGTCTTCGCCGGGATCACCGACACCTGCGGCATGGCGATGCTGATCGCCCGGATGCCGTGGAACCAGGCGTCGGGCGGGGCCTGCCGCAACGGCACCGCCTGCTCTCGTTGATCCGGGGTGCAGGAGACATGGCCATGAAAATCCAGCAGTACTACCTCTCGTGTCTGTCGCACGCGTCGTACATGATCACCGACGAGAAAGCGCGGACCGCCGCGGTCGTCGATCCCCCGTGAGACATCGATCAATACGTCGCCGATGCCCGGTCCGGCGGGTATGCGATCAGGCACGTTCTCCTCACCCACTTCCACGCCGACTTCGTCGCCGGCCACATCGAGCTGCGCGACAAGGCTGGGGCGACGATCCATCTCGGCCGACGGGCGGAAGCGGAGTTCTCGTGCGTGAAGATGAAGGATCGCGATGAGATCGAATTCGGCGACGTGAAGCTCCAGATTGTGGAGACGCCGGGCCACACGCCAAAGGGCATCTCGATCCTCGTCTACGACTTAGCGCAGAGCCGCACCGAGCCGCTGGCCGTGCTCACCGGCGATACGCTCTTCACCGGCGACGTGGGCCGGCCCGACCTCCTGGCGAGCGTCGGCGTGACGGCCGACGAGCTGGCAGACATGCTCTACGACAGCATCACGAACAAGCTCGTGATGCTGCCCGACGCCACGCTCGTCTATCCGGCCCACGGGGCGGGCAGTATGTGCGGCAAGAGCCTGTCGAAGGAGACCGTCTCCAGCATCGGCGAACAGAAGAAATTCAACTACGCCCTCCAGCCGATGAGCCGCGAGGCCATCAAGAAGATCGTCACGGCCGACCAGCCAGAGGCGCCGAACTATTTCGTCCACGACGTGATCCTGTATCGCCGTGAGCGGGCGTCGCTCGCCGCAGCGACGGAAAAAACGCTTAAGCCACTGTCGCTCGACGAGGTGCTAACACCGGAGAAGTCCGGCGGCCAGCTGCTCGACGTGCGGGACGGCATCGACTTCGAAGGGGGGCATATGCGAGGAACGCTCAACATCGCGCTCAACGGCAAGTACGCGACGTGGGCGGGATCAATGCTTTCCCACGATGCGCGGATCGTGGTGATCGCCGAGGAAGGCGTGGAGGAAGAGGCTGTGATGCGGCTCGGCCGCATCGGCTTCGACAACGTGGCCGGCTACCTGGCCGGAGGCATGAATGCCCTGGCTGCCCGCGACGATCTCGTGGAGCGGACGGAGCGGATCACCGCGGCGGCCCTGGCCGAATGGCTTGCGGGCAAGCGGCCCGACGCCGGCCTCGCGCCGAACGTGGTCGACGTGCGGAGCGGGGCGGAGTATGCGGGCGGGCATGTCGAGGGGAGTGTCAACATTCCACTCACGCACCTCGAAGAGCGAAGCGACGAGATTCCAGCCGGCCGGCCCGTGGCCGTGCACTGTGAAGGAGGCAACCGGTCCGCCATCGCCGCCAGCCTGCTGTAGAAGCTCGGCCGCCGCGACGGGCTCGACATGGTGGGCGGCTACAAGGCCTGGCTCATGGCGAAACTGCCGGCGTGAGTGGCGTTCCGGCGGCCACGACGCGGCCGGTCACGGGCCCCGCGACGGCCGCGATGACGAGCTACTGCGCGTCGCGCGCATTGGTCTCGCCACGGTCGAATCCTGCAACCACGTCCTTGATTTCGGCCAGCACCGGGGCGGTGGGTCGGTTCACGTTATGAATTTGGGCCGCGGCGCCGCACGCCTTGCCGACGCTCGTGTCGCGGCGGCTTGCGTGCCGGCGGGCGGCCGCGAGGGCGATGGCCTCGCGGCGCGGCGGCCTCGTCGGGGCCAGGGCTCGCCGGGGTTGGGGGAGCGAAATGATGGAGGATCGCCGCGGCCACCTCGGTGGGCGTATAGCCCTGCTCCAGGAGTCGCTCGACGAGCAGCGTCTCACGCGGGAAATCGCCTCCTTCGAGCCGGCCACGGAGGGCCTCGAACAGGGCGTCGGACCGCCTGCTCTCCACGGCCTCGACGGTTGGCACGTGCTCCCGGCGGATCCGCGTCTTCGTGAAGCGTTCGATCGACTGCAGCTTGTAGATGCCGGCTCCCGACACGAGCGTCACCGCCCGCCCCTTGCGGCCGGCGCGGCCGGTGCGGCCGATGCGGTGCACGTAGTCTTCCGCGTCGTAGGGGAGGTCGTAATTCACCACCAGTTCGAGGTCGTTGACGTCGATGCCGCGGGCCGCCACGTCAGTGGCAACGAGGAATCGGAACGCAGCCTTCTTGAAACTGCCCATCACACGCGTTCGCTGCGTCTGTGCCATGCCGCCGTGAAGCCTTTCCGCCGAGCAGCCGCGGGCCACGAGCCGGTCGGCCAGCTCCTCGACCATCTGCTGCGTGTTGCAGAAGATTACGCCGCTCTTGACGTCGTAGTAATCGATCAGCCGCGCGAGCGTGTCGAACTTCGCGTGGTGCCGCACCTCGTAATAGACCTGGTCGACCAGCGGCGCGCCGGCTACGACACGCTGCTCGATCTTCACGGTGCGCGCGTCGCGGGAATGGCCGCGCACGAGCGACTGGATCGGCGGCGAGATCGTGGCCGAGAAGAACACGGTCTGCCGCTCCTGCGGAGCCGCCTGGAAAATCTTCTCGATGTCCTCACGGAATCCCATGTCGAGCATCCGGTCGGCTTCGTCGAGCACGAGCATCTTCACGCCCGCCAAGGCGAGCGTGCCGCGGGCAACGTGGTCAACAAGGCGGCCTGGCGTGCCGACCACGATGTGGGCGCCGCGTTTGAGTTCTGCGAACTGGCGTTCATAGGGGGCGCCGCCGTAGATGGGCACCGACCGCAGCCCCTTCTTGAAGGCCGCGAGCTTGTGTACCTCGTCGGCCACCTGGGTCGCCAACTCGCGGGTCGGCGTGAGGATCAGCACCTGGGGATGCGGCCGCATGGCATCGACCCCTTCGATCGCCGGGATACAGAAGGCGGCCGTCTTGCCCGAGCCCGTTTCCGACTGGCCCACGATGTCTTGGCCCTGCATGATCAAGGGGATCGTGGCCGACTGGATCGGCGACGTCTCCTCGAAGCCGAGCTGCGCCACGGCCCGGAGCACCTCCGCCGAAAGCCCCAAAGACGCGAACGGGACGTGGCCGGGGCGGTGCGGCGGCTCGCCGTGGCTGGAATGATCGCCAGGGGTCATGAAAAAGCTCTCGAGCGACGCGTCACCACCCGACGCTGTGCTCGTTCAG
>JBIIIP010000135.1:0-6083 GCA_044234625.1 Pirellulales bacterium
GTCTGCTCACGCACCCGACGCAGCGGCCCGACGGCTCGATCCTCATGATCGGCCACCGCGACCACGAACTCTTCTTCGAAAGCGAGCCCGACCTCGCGGGCGCGACGGGCCTGCAGCTCGAGGCCCTCACCGACGGCGACCTCTTCATGCAGGGCCCAGGCCGCGATGGCGACTGGGCGATCGGACGGCTGCAGGTGAAGGTGAAGAGGCCCGATGCAAAAGACTGGGAGGACGTGAAGCTCGTAAATGCCACGGCCGACTACTCCGCACCGGAGCAGATGCGGCCGCGGCCGGCCGCCGATCCGAAGAAGACGAACGACACGGATAAGAAGGACGCCCCGCCGGCCGAAGTCTCAACTGGTCCGGTGGCCAACCTGATTGACGACGACGAGCTGTCAGCGTGGAGCGCCGACCGCGGCCATCTGGCGCGGCACCAGACGTCGGTGGCGGTGGTGCAGTTCGAGAAGCCGCTCGACTTGCCCGTCGGAACCAAACTGCGGATCTCGCTGCTCTGGTCCAGCGGGCAAGTCTCGCATAGCCTCAACTCGATGCTCGGCTGCTGCCGTTTCAGCCTCACGAAGGATGCCGCGCCCGCCGCGCCGCCGATCGACCATGCCGCGATCCTCGCCGCGCGAAAGCCCGCGGCGGAGCGGACCGACGCCGACCGCGCGGCGATCTTTGCCGCATGGCGGAGGACGATTCCCGACGCTGCGGCCCTCAACGAAAAGATCGCGGCCGCCTGGGCGAAGGCCCCGAAGGCCCCCACGACCATCATGCATGCCGCATCGCGGCCTCCCGCCTGGCATCGGCCCACGCATCTCCTCGACCGCGGCACATGGAAGCAGCCCAAGCACGAGGTGAAGCCGCATGTGCCCGCTGGCCTGCATCCGCTCGAGCAATCGAACGATCCGCCGCGGCTGGCGTTTGCGAAGTGGCTCGTCGATCCCCGCTCGCCGCTCTCGGCCCGCGTGGCGGTGAACCGAATCTGGCAAACGCTCTTCGGCCAGGGCCTCGTCGAGACGCCCGACGATTTCGGCACTCGGGCGCCGGTGCCGGAGTATCGCGACCTGCTCGATTGGCTCGCCGTCGATTTTCTCGAGAAGGGCTGGAGCCAGAAGGAGGCAATCCGGCAGATCGTGATGAGCGACACGTATCGGCAGTCGTCGATGGTCGCGGCCGAGGCCTTGGCCCGTGATCCGAATAACCGGCTCCTGGCCCGGGGCCCGAGGTTCCGCCCCGATGCGGAGGTCGTGCGGGACGTCGTGCTCGCGGTGTCGGGGCTCTTGAACGAGAAGGTGGGCGGCCCGAGCGTCTATCCGCCGGTGCCGAAGAACGTGCTCGAATTCAACTACGTGCAGATCGACTGGCCGGAGGCGAAGGGCACTGACCGCTATCGTCGGTCGCTCTATACGTTTCGCCGCCGGTCGATGCCCGATCCGGCCCTCGGCAATTTCGACGCCCCGACGGGTGACCTCTCCTGTGCCCGCCGGCTGCGGAGCAACACGCCGCTGGCCGCGCTCACCGGCTTGAACGAGCCGATCTTCGTGGAGGCGGCGCAGGCCCTCGCCCTCCGCACGCTGAAGGAGGGAGGCGGCGACGACGCGAGTCGCATCGAGCGGGCCTTCTTCCTCTGCACATCGCGCAAGCCCACGGCCGACGAGAAGCGGGAGCTCCTCGCATTCGTCGCCGATCAGCGCAAGCGACTTGCCGACGGCTGGCTCGACGCCCGTTCGGTCGCCGCCGGCGATCCCGAGAAGCTCCCCGCGCTTCCCGCAGGCACGACCCCGCAAGACGCCGCCGCGTGGACGCTCGTCTCGCGGGTGCTGTTAAACCTCGACGAAACCGTCACGAAGAATTGAGGCACGCCATGACCCTCGACCGCCACCTCCACGAGGCCCGCGCCCGGCTGCTCTCGCGCCGCTGGTTCTTCGGCGATTGCGGCGTCAGCCTGGCGGGCATCGCCGCCGGAGCGCTCGCCGCGCGTGAATCGGCCGCGGGCATCGCGCCCCCATCTCCCTTGGCCGTGAAGCAGCCGCATTACACCCCGAAGGCCAAGCGGGTGGTCTATATGTTTCAGGCCGGGGCCCCGAGCCACCTCGAGCTCTTCGACTGGAAGCCGGAGCTCGCCAAGCACGACGGCAAGCTCCCGCCGGCCGACCTGCTCAAGGGCTACCGGGCGGCGTTCATCAATCCGAATTCGGCGCTCCTCGGCCCCAAGTACAAGTTTCAGCCCTACGGCAAGTCGGGCGTCGAGATGAGCGAGCTCGTGCCGCACATCGGGGCGATCGCCGACGAGATCTGCCTCGTCCGCTCGATGCAGACCGACGCCGTCAATCATGCCCCAGCCCAGATCCTGATGAACACGGGCTCGCAGCAGTTTGGCCGGCCGAGCTTCGGGGCCTGGACGCTCTACGGCCTCGGCAGCGAGGCCGAGGACTTGCCCGGGTTCGTCGTGCTCACGAGCGCGAAGGGCACGAGCGGCGGTGCGAGCAATTATGGCTCCGGGTTCCTGCCGACGTCCTACGGCGGCATCCCGCTCCGCAGCAGCGGCGATCCGGTGCTCTATCTTTCGAATCCCCGTGGCGTCGACCGCGAAACGCAGCGGGCATCGCTCGACACGCTCGGGCGGCTCAACGAGATGGCGTTGAGCCGGTTTGGCGATCCTGAGACGGCGTCGCGGATCCAGGCCTATGAAATGGCCTACAAGCTGCAGGCAAGCGCGCCCGAGCTTATGGACCTGGCCGACGAGTCGAAGGAGACGCTCGCCCGCTACGGCCTCACCGACCCGAAGCAGCCTGGCTTCGCCCGCAATTGCCTGCTCGCGCGGCGGCTTCTGGAGCGGGGCGTCAGGTTTGTGCAGCTCTTCCACGAGGCCTGGGACCAGCACGGCGACCTCACGAAAAACATCAAGAAGAATTGCGGCAGCACCGAGCAGGCCTCGGCCGCGCTCGTGATGGATCTGAAGGAGCGGGGCCTCTTGGACGACACGATCGTGATCTGGGGCGGCGAATTCGGCCGCACGCCGATGGTGCAGGGGGGCAACGACGGCCGCGACCACCACAACCGCGCCTTCTCGATGTGGCTGGCCGGCGGCGGCATCAAGGCGGGCCACGTGCACGGTAAGACCGATGACTTCGGCTTCAACGTGGTCGAAGACGCGGTGCACGTGCACGACCTCAACGCCACGCTGCTGCACCTTCTCGGCTTCGACCACACGAAGCTCACCTACCGCTTCCAGGGCCGCGACTACCGTCTCACCGACGTGCACGGCCACCTGGTGAAGGGCATCCTCGCCTGAGGGTTCTCAATGCCCGGATGGTGATGGCCAGCGTCATCCCACTCGCTACCGCGAGGGGCTTTGGGGTTTACTTCCGGCCGTCGGGACCGGCGGGGTCGAATCGTGGGTTGGGCGTCGTGGCGATGGCACCGACGTCGCGCTGCCAGTCGTGAAGCCGGCTGCTAAGCGCGGCGACCCGTTCGGGCTCGCGCCCGGCAAGGTTCGTCGTCTCGCCAGGATCGGCACGGAGATTGAAGAGCTGAGTTCGGCCGTCGTCGAACCATTCGATGAGCTTCCAGTCGCCGTCGCGAATCACGGCGCCGGGCGCGCCCCCTTGGTTGCCGTAGTGGGGATAGTGCCAAAAGAGCGGTCGCGACTCACGAGCAGCCGGGGCCGCCGCTGCCGCCACCGCGCCCAACACGCTCGCTCCGTCGAGGTTCGCCGGCGCTGGCAGACCGGCCGCGTCGAGGATCGTCGGCAGCCAGTCGGGGCTCGTGATCGGCAGGTCGCTGACGGTGCCCGCCGGAATCCGCCTCGGCAGCCGCGCAATCGCCGGCACGCGAAGGCCCCCCTCGTAGAGCCAGCCCTTGCCCGCCCGCCAGGGTGCGTTGGCCGTCGGCCAGCCCTCCGACGTGGCGACGCCGCCATTGTCGCTCGTGAGCACGATGAGCGTGCGGTCGGCCACGCCGTTGCGATCGAGGGCGTCGAGCACGACCTTCACGGCGTTGTCGAGCGTCTCCACCATGCCGGCGTAGACGGCATGATCCTGCGACAGCCGCACCTTGCGGGGCGGCTCGCTGCCGAAACGATCGCGGCTCGCCAGCGACTCACGCTTGGCCTCGTACTTTCGCTCCAATTCAGGCCGCGTCATAAGGGGCACATGCACCGAATAGAACGGTAGATAGACGAGAAACGGCTTTGACGAGTGGGTGTCGATGAACTTCGCCGCCTCCGCGGCCAGTCGCTCGCAGAGGTGCTCGCCGGGCGGACCATCGGGCAGGCTCGAGATGCCGTAGGGCGAGAAGAATTTATTGCCGTGCCACGGCCCGCCGTGGTGGCTGCCGGCGAGATTGATGTCAAAGCCCTGGTCTTCCGGCAACGCCCCCATGCCGCCGAGGTGCCACTTGCCGCCGAAGAAGGTCGCGTAGCCATGCTCGTGGAGGATCTCCGCGAGCGTGCGCTCCGCGAGCGGCAACGCCTCCGCGTAGCGGGCCGGCAGATGGCGGGTGTTCCGGGTCCACTTCGCGGGCTGCGCCGCGCCGATGAAGTCGGTCACGCCGGTCCGCTGCGGGTAGCGGCCCGTGAGGATGCTGGCCCGCGTCGGCGAGCAGACGGGGCAGGAGGCGTAGGCGTCGGTGAACCGCACGCCCTCACGGGCCATCCGATCGATGGCGGGCGTTTCGTAGAACGTGCTCCCGTAGCAGCCGAGATCCCGCTGGCCGAGATCGTCGGCGAGGATGAAGACGACGTTGAGCGGCTGCGCGGTCTCGGCGGCGCGGGCATACGATCCCGCGGCGAACCGCAGGGCAAGGAGCAGTAACACAACGCGGGCCGGCATGACGACCTCCGAAACGAGGCACGACGGCTCGCTCGCCATCGATTCACAAGTATCGCGATGGACGCGGCGGAGGAAAGAGCCGCGTCCCACCCAAAGCACCCGACGGAAGCCGGCGGGATGACGCGATCCACCTCTATCCGCGCCGTTGAGCAAATGCCCGAATGGTGATGGCGAGCGTCATCCCACTCGCTGCCGCGAGGGGCTTTCGGGGCAGGGGCCCGCTTTCCATAAGCCCCCGGTGGGGTGACGCGTGACGCCTGCGGCCCGGTTGCATATCCCGCAGCCGGCGGCTATGATGATCACGTGTACACATGCCCGCTTGCGAGGAGCCCCCAATGAATGCCGACACGATCAGGGGTTTCCTGCGACGCGAGCCGTTCGAGCCGTTTGTCATCCGGATGTCGAATGGCGAGGTTCACGAGATCCGCCATCCGGAGTGTGCATTCGTCATGAAGACGAGGGTGATCGTGTATTACCCCGACGACGACCGGAGCGTCACCTACTCCCTCGTTCACATCAATAGCGTCGAAGCCTTGCAGGCAAGCTGACCTGCCCCAAAAGCCCCTCGCGGTAGCGAGCGGGATGACGTTGGCCATCACCAGCCGGGCATTTGCCCAATCCCGGTATTCGCCCAACGGCGTCTTGGGCGGTGGAACGCGTCACCCCACCGGCTTCCGCAGCGGGCTTGGGGGGCATGGCGGCAACACCCCGATTTGCCTCCTTTCGGGCGCTGGCACCTTTTGCTCGCTTGCGACAACGCCGTTAGCCGGGCTATCCTTCGAGCATGCGAATCGAAGTCGAACAAGAAGACGATCAGCGTTGGATCGCAGAGGTTCTCGACCTGCCGGGCGTCATTGTCTACGGCGAAACGCGTGAGCGAGCCGTGGCAAAAGCCGAAGCCCTGGCTCTGCGAGTGATCGCCGACCGGCTCGATCACGGAGAGTCAATCCCTGAACTGGATGACCTGTTCGTGGTGTCTGCGTGAGTGGTTGGTCGGCTGCAAAGGCACGGCGCGTCTTGGCGGCACTGCTTCGCATCGGCTGGTCTGTGAAGCGGCAGGCGGGTGGATCCCACCGCGTGCTGTCGAGGCCCGGGTGGGCTGATTATGCCTTCGCCTTCCACGACGGTGAGGAGAAAGGATAGGTCGGCCAATGGCACTTCGGCAAGCGTCGGCCGAGCGGGGCGGATCATGAGGAGCAACCGCCGGAGCTGATCGGACTGGATGCGACCCGATCGTGGAGGTGCCGA
>JBIIIP010000136.1:0-5972 GCA_044234625.1 Pirellulales bacterium
GGAAGCTCTTCGGCACCTCCACGATCGGGTCGCATCCAGTCCGATCAGCTCCGGCGGTTGCTCCTCATGATCCGCCCCGCTCGGCCGACGCTTGCCGAAGTGCCATTGGCCGACCTATCCTTCATGGCCTCGCCTTCAACATGAGCGTGCTCGTGGCCTGGCTCGTGCCTGTGGCGATTGCCATGTATCTCTACCGGGCCCACGGCGTGTTTGCGTCATACCTGCCGCTGCCGTGCGCGGTGGTGTGCGGGGTGCTCTATGTATTGCTGTCGAAGCGACAGACAGCCGCGATCGGAGGGAGAGCATGAAGACCATCGCCTGCATCTGCGGCCTCGCGGCCCTGGCTGGTGCCGCCGGCGCTGTTTCTCGTGAAGGCCATGCCGCTCGACGCTGTGAAGCAGGTCATGCTCGCCTCAACCGTCGTCTGGTTCGCCGCCGCCCCCTTCTGGATGAAGGTGGAGTGATGATCGTCGTGCTCACGGCCCCGGGCCACGGCTACACACTCAAGAGCCTGGTCGACGGCAGCTTCGGCTTTCCGGTGCCGCAGCTCCGTATCGTCTCATACAGCGACTACCTCCGAGCGGGGAACGTCCCGGTGTCGCAGGCGACCCACGTGTTTACCGACATCGAGCGGCTGTCGCCCAAGCTGCTGCGGGCCGCTGCCGATCTCTATCGGCGGCTCGGTGATCTTGGGGTCCGCTGCCTGAATGATCCGGCGCGAGTGCTCAGCCGGGCCGAGCTCTTGACCGTGCTCCGCGATCGGGGGCTCAATCCGATTCGCGTGTATCGTGCCGACACGCTCCCACGCCCGGAGCGCTTTCCCGTCTTCATTCGCACTGAAGACGATCACGAGACGCCCGAGCCGACGCTGTATGAAAGCCAAGCGGCGCTCGACGCAGCCCTGGCACGGTTTCGGATGGGCGGCATGCCGCTCCGCGGGCTGCTCGTCATTGAAAAAGTGGATGCGCCGTATTCGCAGACACTCTGGGCGAAGTGGGGCACGTGGCGAATCGGCGAGCGAATGGTCGTCGAGCACATCGCCGTCGACGACCAATGGCTCGTGAAGCACGGCCGACACGAGTGCCTCACGGAGGCCGTGACGGCCGACGAACTCGATGCGATCACCACCAATCGCTTCGAGCCGATGCTGCGACCACTCTTCGAGATCGCCGGAATCGAATTCGGCAGGGCCGACCACGCAGTCACGCCCGCCGGGACAGTCGTGTTCGAGATCAACACCAACCCGTTCCTCGGGCCGTATGTCGAGGATCCTTGGCCCCTGCGCAAGCAGGCGCAAAAAATCGCCCGGGAGCGTCTGGCCGACGCTCTCCGGGCGATCGATATGCGTTAGCGAAATCTGGCTCAGGTCTTCGCCGGGCGCGGCGGCGGCGGGGGCAGCGGGGGCGGCGGGGGACCGAGGGGAGCAGCCATGGTGATCCTCACGTGTTGAGGGAGGGAGATTCGGACCGACGACCGGGCCGACACCCGCTCATGGTAGCGATCGGGCCCACGGGCTGTCGAGGTGCCGGTGTGAGTGGCGCCCTTTGCCGTCAGCGGGCAGGGCGGAGGCCACACTGCGTGCGGATCGTCACGCCCTGCTCGACGTCGATGAACGGCTCTTCGGCGCAGTGGCGGGCGAACGCCGCCATGTAGGCCCGAATCTGGCTCCCGGACGGTTCGTGGGCCCTGTACCAGGGTTCGCGGCTGCCCACGAGCCGACGGCCGAGCCAGCGCATCTCCGACGCGAGGTTTTGAGAGAGATCGTCGAGTGTCCATTGCCGTCTGAGCCAGTCGGGCCAGGGCGAATCCCGCAGAAATTCTCGATAGAGCCGGTAGGCCGTGAGGTCGGGGAAGAGGGGCTTGTCGTGCCCGAAGCGCTTCCAGGGCTTGTCGAAGCCGGCATAGTGCACGATGCCGGGCTCGTTGATCCGGGAGAAGGCCGTCATCCAGCGCCGGGGCGGCATCATGTTCCACACCGGCGACAGCGAGGCGAAGCGGCCGTCGAGCACGCCGTTGAGGGCGTCTTCGTCGATGAGTCGGCACCGCTCAGGGTCTTCCCGAATAAAGTCGAAGCACCGGGCTGCCAGGTTGTCGGCCTGCCAGCGGGCGACGTCGATGAGCATCACGCCCGTGTTGCAATAGCGGATAGGCGGGGTCATCTTCAGCCGCGCGAAGTGGGCGGCGCCCTCCTCGGCGAGCAGCGGAGTGAGGAACAGCATGCCCCGCCGCTGCGCCGCCACGGGGAAGGCGCCGATGTCGAGCCGGAACAGCTGGCTGACGTCGGCGTGGATCGTGAGATCGCAGTCGAGATACAGCAGCGAGTCGTAGTGGCCCGCAAACAGGTCGGGCAGGAGCAGCTTCACGAGCGTCGCCACGCTCAGCCGCGGGTCGATGATGCCCACGCCGCGGTAGCGGTCGTAGTCGACGTTCTCGTGAAGCAGTAGGCCGCGGGCCGCCATCCAGTCGCGGTCGCGCGGCTCCGTGGTGCCCGGCTCGGCGACGACGACAATGTCGAAGGGAATGGTGCCGGAAGCATGGCAGCGAACGGCCTCGGCCACGAACAGCGCCGGCACGAGCATCCGCTTGTCGGTGCACAGCACCACGGCGTTGCGACGGGGGGCCGCGGTGACCGCGGGCTGCCCGGCTGCGGCAGCGGGCGAGGTCGTCATGGCGTGCGCGGGCTTCGCTCGACCGGCGTTGCGACCCGAAGGTGCGACATGTGAAGCGGGTTGCCGCTGTCTCCGGTCGGAGTTTCACCGCGCGTGTACCACTTCTGCCAGCCCTGCGCCACCGTGTCGGGATCGTTCGCAGTGAGCCGCGCGTTGAATGCGAGCCGCTGCTCGCGGTAGGCCATGTAGGCCGCGGCCAACTCGGGGTTCGCTGCGATCGGCGCGATCTCGGGGCGGATCGTTTCGAGGGCGCGGTAGTTGACCGGAGTGATGAAGCAGAACGGCTCGTCGGCCTCGAACCGCACCCGCCCCGGCCGCGTGAACATCCAGTTCATCGTGAAGGTGAACGACAGCCAGTCGGTCTCGACCACACCCTCGAGTGGTGCGATGCCATCCTTGGGACGATTGGGCACGCCACGCACCCAGAGTGCCACGGAGGGATCGGTGCGGAAGAGATAGCCCGTCTGAAACGTGAGCACGCCGCTGCCGAAGTGCGACGAAGCAGTCCATTCGACCGGCTTGCCATCGTCGCCCGTCACCGTGATGTCGGCGAGCTCCTTGCCGCCGTTCCATTCGGCCACGATCGGGCTCGTGAGCCGCAGCTCCCAGCCCATGCTGTTGGCGATCGAGAGGGGCAGGCAGCGGTACGCAAACCGCTGGGGCGTGGCATCCATCCAGGCACGGTCGGCGGCCGCTGGAACAATCGTCGGCGCGGCGTCGTGCACGCGGTAGCAGAGAAGGCTGGTCATGGGGCGGTTGGCTGAAGGATCACGGCCGGATTCCCTCAGCTCGCGCTTCGGGCTTGCTCGGATGCCTTTTTATACCGTAGCTGACCGAGGCGGCTGGTGGTTTTTGCTGTCCTACGCAAACACGCGCGGTTGGCCGGTGGCTTCGAGGACGGCGAGCCAGAGGTCTCCGTCGGGGGCCACCTGGTTGCGATGGCTCACGGCGAGTGTCATCGGGATGTGGACGTAGCGACCATGCCAGCGGCCGATCACCGTCTCGGTGCGGCCCGCGAGCGCGGCGTGGACGGCATTTTGCGCGAGGCGAAGGCAGTAGACGCTGTCGTAGGGGTTCGACTCCACGCTCCGGATCGCGTAGCTCGGGTCGATGTACTTGAGATTCAGCTCCAGCCCGGCAGCCGCGAAATGGTCGGCGATCCGGGATTTGAGAAACAGGCCGATGTCGGCGAGCTTCTTGTTGCCCGAGGCGTCGACCCCCGCCTCGCTCTCGGGCACGAGCTCCTGCCCCGCGCCTTCGGCTGCCACGATCACGGCATGGCCGCTGCGCTTCACGCGAGCGAGAAGATGGTCGAGCAGGCCGCCGGGGCCGTCGAGGGCGAACGGCACCTCTGGAATCAGCACGTAGTTGGCATCCGATTCGGCGAGCGCAGCGTAGCAGGCGATGAAGCCCGAATGGCGGCCCATCAGCTTCACGAGCCCCACGCCGTTTGGTGCCGCCTTGGCCTCGACGTGCGCCGCCCGAATCGACTTCGCCGCCTCGCCGAACGCCGTCTGAAAGCCGAAGCTCTGGTCGATGTAGGGAATGTCGTTGTCGATCGTCTTGGGGATGCCGACGACCGCGATCTTCTGCCCGCGCTCAGCGATGGCCGCCGCGATCTGCATCGCCCCGCGGATGCTGCCGTCGCCCCCGATCACGAACAGGGCGTTGATGTTCATGCGCTCGAGGCAATCGACGATCGCCTGGGGATCCTGGCTGCCGCGCGACGTGCCGAGGATCGTGCCGCCGTCCTCGTCGATGGCGCTCACGCCCGCCGGCGTGAGGTCGAGCACGTCGTGGCCGTAGCGGGGGATGAAGCCCTGATAACCGTTGCGAAACCCGTAGATCCGCTGCACGCCGTAGTGATGCGAGAGCTCCATCACGACGCCGCGGATCACGTCGTTGAGCCCCGGGCAGAGGCCGCCGCAGGTGACGATCCCCACCCGCAGCTTCGCGGGATCGAAGAAGATGCTCTGCCGCGGGCCTGCCGGCTCGAATCCGGGGAGCGTCTCGAGCGTGCAGCCGCTCTCGGCGGCGAGGCGGGCGGTGTCGTGGAAGAACACGCGGTCGTCTTCAGCCACGTAGTGGGCCGTCGTGCGGCGCGATGCGAGCAGCGGCTTGAGCGGCGAATCGATCCGGCAGGGGCCGAGCGTCTTCACGGCCAGATCGGCGGCGGTGGGCATGAGGGCGGCTCCTATCCTGTGGTGCGCATCCCCGAGGCGATGCCTTGGACGCAGAGCCGCAGCAGGTCGCGGAGGTCGTCGTCGGGGGCCGCATCGGGGCCGGCGGCCGCCCGCCGCCGCATGAACTCGATCTGGATGAGGTTCAACGGATCGATCGACGGGTTGCGGGCCTCGATCGACCGCTGAAACCAGGGCGTGGTGGCGAGTAGTTCGCCGCCGCCGACGATGTCGAGGATCGCCTGCCGCGTGCGGTCGCGCTCGGCCGCGATCCGCTGCCAGATGCGGCGGCGCACGTCGCCGTCGGTCGTGAGCTCCGCATACCGCTGCGCGATGTACATGTCGGCCTTGGCGAGCGCGAGCGTGGCGTTGTCGATCGTGGCCTGGAAGAAGGGCCACTGGCGATACATGTCGCAGATCGATTGCCAGGCGTGGCGGTCGTCGTATTTCACGTCGGTGAGCGCCGTGCCGAGGCCGTACCACGCCGGGATCATGCACCGGCTCTGCGTCCAGGCGAACACCCAGGGAATGGCCCGCAGGTCATCGAGCGTGCGCTCGCCGCGGCGGCGGGCGGGCCGCGAGGCGATGGGCAGGGTTTCGATGTCGTCGATCGGCGTGGTCTGTGAGAAATACTGGATGAACCCCGGCTCGTCGACGAGCTCGCGGTAGGCGGCGTACGACCGGGCCGCCATCCGCTCCATGAGGGCCACCCACTCAGCCCGCGGCTCCGACCGCCGGCCGCTCGAGGCCACGAGCGTGGCCCATGACACCTGTTCGAGATGCCGGCAGGCGATGTCGGTGTCGTCGTAGCGCTCGGCGAGCACCTCGCCCTGCTCAGTGAGCCGCAGGCTGCCGTCGAGCGTCTCGGCCGGGAGCGAGAGGATGCCGCGGGCCGCGGGCCCGCCGCCACGGCCGAGCGAGCCACCGCGGCCGTGGAAGAACGTGAGCGCGACGCCGTGGGCCGCGGCCGCCGCATGCAGCCGGCTCTGCGCGGCCTGCAGGCCCCAGCAGGCGGCGAGATAGCCGCCGTCTTTCCGCAATAGTGTACGTGCGCACACTTTACCCGTCCATGCCCCGGTGCGCCCATGGTCGCCGCACTCGCCGCGCCTCCGACGCGGTCGAA
>JBIIIP010000010.1:0-45804 GCA_044234625.1 Pirellulales bacterium
CGGCGTTCGTCACCTCGAGCAGGGCCCGCTGCCCGAGGAACGGGTTCGTGCCCCCCTCGGTGCGAACCCAGCGCCACGGCGCGGTCGCCTCCAGCGCGATGTCGGCCGTCTTCACCAGCGTGAAGCCCTCGGTCGGCTGCTGCGTCCGCACCACGAGCGGCGCGTCGCTGCGCAGCTCCATGCTGACGAGCTCCTGCGGCCGCACGTCGAGAAAGACCTTCTCCAGATTCGCCCCTGCCGGCACGGTGAACGTGTGCGACGCTTGGCCGGCGGTGGCCAGCCGTGCGAGCGAGCGGCCGATCGCCGCGAGAGGAGTCAGCGGCGCGAAGGCAACGGCCACCGCCGACAGCGTGAGCAGCAGCCAAGCCAGCGGACCAAGGAAGCCGTCACCGAGGCTGCCGCGGGCCTCGCTCGCCAGCCGCGGGCTGACCACCCGCAGGATCCCCCAGGCCGCCACGAGCACGATCGCGGCTAGGAGGCCGCCCGCGCCCAGGAGCCAGAGCGGTGGCACCGCGACCAGCCAGCGGTTGGCGAACAGCGGCACGAGTGGGGGAGCGATCATGGCCGGCGGGCGGAAGCGACAGGCGGACGATGGCGGAAAACCGTTATTGTGCCTCCGCCGTCCCGCTCGGGGAAGCGGGGCCGGCCAGCACGGTGGCGGCGGGCCCGTCGAGCGGCCACCGGGCGAGCACGTCGTGGAGATCGTCGACCGTGATCCCTTCGACGATCCGCAGGTCGTCGGCCACCGAGCGATAGGCGGCCTCGTGGGACCATTCGAGGCCCACGCTGAACAGCCGCCGCCGCGGCCGTTCGCCCGCGAGTACCACGCGGCCCGCGAGCTTGTTGCGGCCGTGCTCCCATTCCCGCAGCGTGATGCCGCCCGTCCTCGCCTCGCGGTAGACCGCCTCGATCCGCTCCAGGAGCGGCTGCGCATCGGCCGGATCGCATGACAACTGCGTGATGAACAGGCCGGCGTCGAGGTAGTCGTGGTGGTGGCAGGTGGCCTGCTCGGCGGCGCCCGAATCGACGAGTTCCCAATAGAGCCGGCTTCCCGATTCGTCGCCGATGACGACCGAGAGAAGTTTGGCCGCATACCGCATCGGGTCGGACCCGTCCGGGCCGGCCGACATCCGCACCGCGTAGGCGAGGGACGCCGCCGATCGCTCGATGTGGTCAACCTTCGAGTTGTCCGGCCGCGCACCTGGCGCGGGGGTGGTGCGCGGCGGGATCGTCACCGGCTCCCACTCGCCGCACAGTCGTCGCGCCGACTCAACGAGCCGGGTGAAGTCAACGGCCCCGCTGGCCGCGAGCACCATGTTGCCCGGCGCATAACGGCGGCGGTGGTAATCGCGCATCGCCTCCACCGGCAGCGCCTCGATCGAGGCGATGCTTCCCAGCACGCTGCGGGCCAGGGGATGACCGCCGAAGAAGGCCGTCCGGCAGCGGTCATCGGCGCCGAATGGTGGCTGGTCGTCATACATCCGAATCTCTTCGAGGATGACGAGTTTCTCAGTGGCGAAATCCTCTTCGCGCAGCGCTGGCCGCATCATCCGCGCCAGGAGGTCCACCGCTTCCGGCTGCTGCTCGGGGAGAACGGCCGCGTAGTAGACAGTGTCTTCCTCGCCGGTGAATGCATTGGCGCTTGCCCCCATGCAGTCGAAGCGGCGGTTGATCTCGTCCGCCGAGAGATCGGCCGTGCCCTTGAAGACCATGTGCTCGAGAAAATGGCTCACGCCGGCGAGGGCGTCGGTCTCGTCGCGGGCACCGGTCTTCACGAAAAAACCCACGCTCGTCGACACCGCGCCAGGCGTGGTCTCGGCGATCACGTCGAGCCCGTTGGCGAGCCGCTCATGCAAAAACGGCATCCGGCACCTCCAGTGGCTCGCGGCCGAGTGACACCACCGACAGGTCGCGGAACGGCCGCCCCGCCAGCCAGCCCTCGATCGCCGCGACGGTCATGTGATCGAAGCGGCGCAGCTCTTCCTCCAGCGTGCGGATCCGGCCGAGGTGGTACCACTGCCGGGCGATGCCGCCCGCGCGGGCGGCGCTCGACTCCTGCTGTATCACCAGGCCGCTCTTTGCGCGGGCCTTCACCCGCTCCAGTTCCGCGCGGTCGATCGATCCGGGTAGGCGGGCGATCTCACCGAGCATCACGTCGAGCGTTTCCTGGGCCCGGGCGGCCGTGGTGCCGGCGTAGCAGAGGCCGGCAGCGAAATCACGGTGCGTGTGGTAGCCGGCCGAGACGCTGTAGCACAGGCCGCGCCGCTCCCGGACCTCGGTGAAGAGGCGGGAGCTCGAGCCACCCCCGAGGATTGCCAGGGCCGCCGTCGCATCGTATGACGCGTCGTCGCGGTAGGGCGGCGCGGGCCAAGCGATCGCGATATGTGTCTGCTGGGAGTCGTGCGGCACGTGTCGCTGCCGTGGCCCGCGCGGGCCGCTGGCGACCGCCGGCGAGCCGCCGGCCCGCCAATCTCCGAGAAGGCGGTCGACGGTCTTCACGAAGGTGTCCCATTCGATGCGGCCCGCGGCGGCGATGATCGTGCCCGCGGGCCCGACATGGCCGGCAACGAACCGACGCACGTCGGCGATGTCCAGCCGCTCGACGTCGGCCGAGATGCCCTCGGCGGGCCGGCCCCAGGGGGCCGGATACGCCAGCTGCCTGACGGCCGTCATGGCGCGGTGGGCGGGGTCGTCTTCGGTGGCCGCGAGATTCTGCAGCACCATCTGTTGCGCCGGCTCGAAATCGTCGTTGCCGAGCAGCGGATGGCGGAGCATGTCGGCGTAGATCGGCAGGGCGTGGTCGAGCTGCCGCGCCACCATGGCGCCGGAGAAGCTCGCGTGGCTCGTCGAAACGGCCTGCGACCACTGCACGCCCGCCCCTTCGAGGTCTTCGATGATCTGCCGGCCGCTGCGGCCGCCGGCGCCGCGGAGCATCATCTCGCCGGAGAGCGAGGCGAGCCCGCTCTGGCCGTCGGGATCGTGGATCGCTCCCGCGGGGGCGTGGAACGCGATGGCCACCGATTCCAGCTCGGGCAGCCGTTCGCCGAGAAGAACGATGCCGTTGTCGAGGGTCGTCGAGAAGAGGGTCTGCGTCACCATCAGGCCGGTCAGCTGAGCGCGGCCTCCGCGACGTGGTGCCGCCGGCCGCCGCGCTCGGCTGCCTGGTCCGTGACCTTGTAGACCGTCTTCACCCGCTGGAAGCCGAGCCGCTGGTAGAGCCGCACGGCGCGGGAATTGTCGGCCGTGACCTCGAGCGCCCCGCGGTGCAGGGCATATTGCCGAAACCCAGCCAGCGCCTGCTGGATCAGGCATGTCCCCAGGCCGCGGCCCCGATGCCCCGGGATGATGCCGATGTTTTGGATCGTGCCGATGCCGTTGCCATCGACGATTCCCTGGATGGTGCCGCACCAGACCAGGTCTTCGGGGCCGTTGCCCCAGGCGATCAGCCAGGTCGCGACCGGAAGGAAGCCGGATTTGTTGCGGATCTCGCGCATCAGGCGGCGGCAGCCGTCGAGATCGCCCAGGCAGGGGAAGACGGCCGCATCGATCTCGTCGCGAAACGAGCGGAACTTCGTCCGCGCGTGGACGTCGAGCAGGGCCTCGTTCCAGGGCACGAACCGGTAGCCAGTGGGCAACGGCTGCCGGTGCGCGTCGGCCGCCGCTGGTGGCCGCAGATCGGCCTCCATCCGAAACCGCTTGAAGTAGGTCGATTCCATCGCCCGCGCTCCTGGTGGCGGCCCGGCACTGCCCTGACAATAAGAATGCGCTTTTTTTTGGTCAACGCGCCGGCGGACCGGCTGTTTTTTTGTGGGAACGCCACGGCCGCCCCGAAAACCGCATTTGCGGCTGCCCCCGGCCCCGGGATAAGATTTTGAAGATTCAAAAAATGAGTTTTGGCCTTTCAAAATACGCCGTTCGAGGAGCCGCCGTGCGGTCCGTGGCGGTGCTGGCCGTGGCATGGATGGCGGCGACGGCGGCTGCCGCGGACCGTCCGCGGGTCGTCGCCACCACGACGGTTGTGGCCGACCTCGTGCGGCAGGTGGCCGGTGAGCGAGTCGAGGTCGACTGCCTGATGGGGCCGGGGATCGATCCGCATTCCTACAAGGCCACGCCGCGCGATGCCGACCGGCTGGCCCGCGCCGATGCCGTGGTGGCGTCGGGCCTGCACCTGGAGGGGAAGCTGGCCACGCTGCTCGAACGCCTGCAGCGAACGGCCCGCGTGGTGGCGGTGGCGGAACAGCTGCCCAAGGATCAGCTCATCGAGGCCGCCGCCGGCGTGCCCGATCCACATGTCTGGTTCGACCCGCGGCTCTGGAGCCGGTGCGTGCCGGCCGTGGTCGAGCCCTTGGCGGCGATCGATCCCGCCGGACGTGATCACTACGTCGCGCGGGCGGCTGACTACGCCGCGCAACTCGAGGCCCTCGACGGCGTGCTTCGGGCTCGGATCGCCACGATCCCTCCGGAGCGCCGGGTCGTGGTGACCGCGCACGATGCCTTCCAGTATTTCGGCCGTGCCTACGCGATCGAGGTGGTGGGGGTGCAGGGAGTGAGCACAGAGAGCGAGGCCGGACTGGCTGATGTCAACCGCCTCGTCGATCTCGTCGTGTCGCGGAAGTTGCCGGCGGTGTTCGTGGAGACCAGCGTCGCCGAGCGCAACGTGAAGGCGCTGATCGAGGGCGCGCGGGCCCGCGGTCAGGAGGTGACGATCGGCGGGAGTCTCTATTCCGACGCGCTTGGCCCGCCCGGTGGCGGTGGCGACACGCTCGAGGCGGCGTTGCGGGCCAACGTCGAAACGCTCGTGGCGGGCTTGACCGGGAAACCATGACATGGCCGCTCCCGACAACGCCGCTCCGCTCGTGGAATTCCATGACGTCACGGTGGCCTACGGCCGCCGGCCCGTGCTCTGGAACGTCGATTTCTTCATCGAGGCGCCGTGCCTGTTCGGTATCGTCGGCCCCAACGGAGCCGGCAAGAGCACGCTCCTCAAGGCCGCCCTGGGGCTGGTGCCGCTGGCCGGCGGGTCGGTGCGGTTTTTCGGTCAGCCGCTGGCTGCAGTGCGCCGGCGGATCGGATACGTGCCCCAGCGGGAGACCGTCGACTGGGATTTTCCCGTGAGCGTGATGGACGTCGTGCTCATGGGCACGTATGCCCGGATCGGATGGCTGCGGAGGCCGGGCGTCGCCGAACGGCGGCTGGCCCGCGAGTGCCTGTCCCGCGTCGGCTTGAGCGATCTGGGCGACCGGCAGATCGGGCGGCTGTCGGGTGGCCAGCAGCAGCGCGTGTTCCTGGCCCGAGCGCTGGCCCAGCAGGCCGACATCTACCTTCTTGACGAGCCCATGGCCGGCGTGGATGCCCGCTCGCAGGAGCAGATCTTCCGCGTCCTCGCCGGGCTTCGCGAGGAGGGCAAGCTCGTGGTGGTCGTGCATCACGACTTGCGCACCGTCAACGAATGGTTCGACGCCGTCGCGCTCATCGACATGCGGCTCGTGGCCGCCGGCCCCACCCGCGAGGTGCTCACGGCGGCGAACCTGCGCCGCACCTACGCGGGCCACGCAGACGTGCTCGAGCAGCTGGGCAGGGCGGTGGAGCGCGGGGAGCGCACGGCATGACTTCCCTCGGGGAGATGCTGACCTACAACACGGCCGTGGTCGCGGCTGGCCTGGCGGCAGTGGGGTTCGCCGCGGGCGTGGTGGGCACGCTGGGCGTGCTCCAGCGCCGGGCCCTCGCCGGCGATGCCGCGGCGCATGCCACGCTCGTCGGGGTCGCGCTGGCCTTCGCCCTCACCGGCCGGCGCGATCTCGCCACGCTCCTCGGGGGAGCGTTCATCGCGGCGGTCGTCGCGCTCGGCATGCTCGTGCTCATCCGCCGGCTGACGCGCACCCGCGACGACGCCGCCACCGCCATCGTGCTCGGCGTGTCGTTCGGCGCGGGCATCGCCCTCGTCGCGGGCATGGCCGCCCGCGGGCTGCCCGGCAGCGGCGGGCTGGAGCAGTTTCTCCTCGGCCATACCGCCGCCCTGACCCGCGGCGATGCCATCCTTCTGGCGGCCGCCTCGCTCGCTTCGGTGATCGTCATCGGGCTGGGCTTCAAGGAAACGACGCTGGTGGTCTTCGACCGGGCGTTTGCCGCCGCGGCCGGCTGGCCGGTGACGGCGATCGACTATCTCCTCGTGATGCTCGTGGCGGTGATGGTGGTGGTCGGCCTGCCCGCCGCGGGCGCCGTGCTCGTGACGGCGCTGGTCGTGATTCCTCCCGTGGCGGCGCGGCAGTGGACGGAACGCGTGGGCACGATGATGCTCGTCGCCGGATGCATCGTGCTCGTGGCCGCGCTGGCCTTCGCCGTGTCCATGCTGGCGGCGCCGCGCCGCGGCTGGTTCGCCCGGGCGATGCGGCAGCGGGCCGCCGAGCGACGCTGGGGGCAAACGCGGCTGCTGGCCGCCGCCGGACGGCGGGCCCCGGCGGGGGCCGCGGGGCTCACGCGGGAGGAACTGCTTGCCGCGGTCGCGGCCGACGGCGGCGGACGCCCCCTGGCGGATGCCTGGGAAGCGCTGGTGCGCGAGCGGGCGCTCGTGCCGGCCGGCCGGGCCGACGCGGCAGCCTGCGCCTGGCGGCTCTCGGCCGAAGGAGAGCAGCGGGCGGCGGAATGCCGGCGCCGCCTGGATGCGTGGGACGCCGTGCTCGCCCATGCCCCTGAGGATGCCCGCGCCTTCCTGACGATCGATCTGCCGGCGCCGGAGGATGTCATCGACGCCGCACGGCTCGCCGTCATGCGCGCGGCTGCCGCGCGCGAGCCGGGGAGGCCGTCGTGAGCGACCTCTTTTCGCCGGCGGCCGGAATGCACCTGTGGGCGATCGCCACGGCGGCGGTCGTGTCGGCCGCCACGGCGCTCGTCGGTGCGCTGCTCGTGGTGCGCCGGATGAGCCTCCTGGGGGATGCGATCAGCCATGCCGTGCTGCCCGGAATCGCCGTGGCCGTGCTTGCCGGCGGCCGGCCGGGAGGGGTGGCGGTGCTCTTCGGGGGCGTGCTGGCGGCGCTCGTCACGGTGTGGCTCACGCAACTCTTGGCCACGCGGGGCGGCGTGGCGGAGGATGCAGGCGCGGGAGTCGTGTTCACCACGCTCTTCGCGGCGGGCGTGCTCATCATCAGCGCGGCGGCCGCGCGGATCGATCTCGATCCGGCGTGCGTGCTCTACGGCATCCTGGAACTCGTTCCCTTCGACACCGTGGCCGTGTTTGGAGCCGAGATTCCGCGGGCCTTCCTCACCGCGACGGCAGTGCTCGCGATGGTGGCCGCCGGGATCGCCGCGACCTGGAAGCTGCAGGTCTTCACGGCCTTCGATGCCGATGCCGCCCGGGCCGCCGGGGCGCCGGTGGCCGGAGCGACCGCGGGCCTTCTGGCGGCCACCGCCCTCGCCACCGTTGCCGGCTTCGAGGCCGTCGGCGCCGTGCTCGTGGTGACCATGCTCGTCGTGCCGGCGGCGACCGCCGAGTTGCTCGTCCACCGGCTCCACCATGTCGTCATGCTGGCTGTGGCCGTGGCGGTCGGTGGAGCGGTGGCCGGGTATCTGGCCGCCTGGCGGTGGAACACGAACGCCGCGGGAATGATCGCGGTGGTGCTCGGCGCCGGCTATGCCTGCGCCGCGCTCCTTGCTCCGGGCGACGGGATCGTGTCGCGGCTCATGGCCCGCGGTTGGCTGCGCTGGCGGGTGGCCTGCGAAGACCAGTTGGCGGCGGTGTGGCGGCGCGGCGAGGCGACGGCCCGCGGCGGGCCGGCTCCACCGCTGCCGGCCGGCCTCCTCGCCGCGGCGGCCCGTGGATTGCTCGGCGCGAGCGGTGCGCTCCGCCGCGAAGCCGACGGCTGGTCGCTCGCGCCGCGCGGCCGGAGAGCCGCGGAACTCGTCGTGCGGTCGCACCGCCTGTGGGAGGCATGGCTCGGCCGCCATACCGATCTGCCGCTCGATCACCTCCACCCGCCGGCCGAATGGATGGAGCACCATATCGGGGCCGAGGTCCGGGCCCGGATCGAGCGCGAGCTCGGCTGGCATCCCAGCGACCCGCACGGCAGCGACATTCCGCCCGAAGGCCCTGTTCGCGGCGGGCCCTCCGACGCTAGCGCGTGAACGACCGGAGCAGCGCGAGGTTGCGGCGGTCGGTCGCGGGGGTGGGCCTGCCGTCGGGGCCTTCCTTCGGTGTTTCCAGGATCAGCGGGATCTTTTTGAGCATGGGGTGGTTCATGATCAGCCGGAAGGCTTCCCGGCCGATCTTGCCCTTGCCGATGGCCTCGTGGCGATCGACCCGCGAGCCGCATTCGCGCTTCGAGTCGTTGGCGTGGATGACGACGAGCCGGTCGAGGCCGACGAGCCGTTCGAATTGGCGGAGCGTGTCGTCGAGTTTGTCGCGCGGTGCGAGCGGATAGCCGGCCGCGAAGACGTGGCAGGTGTCGAGGCACACGCCGACCCGGGCGGCATGCCGCTTCTTCCGGCCGATACGGCGGAGCATGAAGCCGATCTCCTCGAATGACGCCCCCAGGCACGAGCCTTGCCCGGCGGTGGTCTCGATGAGGATCCCGGCCTCACAGTCCGGGGTTTTCTCGAGGGCCTCCGCGATGCCGTCGGCTGCCCGTTCAACCGCCCGCTCGGCGGGCTGTTCGCCGGCGGCGCCGGGATGCGCCACCACCCAGCGGATGCCGAGCGCCTCGGCCCGCTCGATTTCGGTGACGAGGCCGGCGATCGACTTGGCCCGCAGGCTGCGGTCGGCCGCCGCCGGATTGATGAGGTAGGAATCATGGGCCACCACGCACCGCAGCCCTGCCGTAGCCACGGCGCTGCGGAAGGCCGCGGCTTCCTCCGGATCGATCGGCTTGACCGACCATTGGTTGATGTTGCGCGTGAAGATCTGCAGGCATTCGCAGCCCGTCTCCACGGCGCGGTCCACGGCCTTCGTGAAGCCGCCGGCGATCGATTGATGGGCACCCAAGGGCCGGCTGCGGGCGGGTTTCATGGGACGCTCGAAAAATTCTGTTTTTGACCGTTGCCCAGGCCGCCCTACACTTGGGTCGTTCGAGGCGCCCGGTTTCTGCGGCGGGAGTGTGAGCCATGGGTGAGGTGTTGTCCATCGTCGGGGTGTTTGGTGCCGCCGTGGTGGCGGGTATCGCGTTGGCGATGGCCTCGCGGCCCTACCGCATGGCGCGGCAGGCCGACCGGCTGACGCGGGCACAGCGGGATTTTCACCGGCAGCGGGAGCAACTGGAGGCGAAGTTCATCGAGCGGGCCGCGGTCAGCGGCAAGCCGCGTGGGCTGCGCTGGGCGAACGTCGATTTCGACGACGACGTCATTTATGCCCGCGATCGCCGCAGCCGACGCCTCAAGGCCCTGGTGGCGATCGAGGTCAGCTTCGAAGCCATCGAGGGGGGCGGCATGGAACACGTCGAGGCAGTCTCCAACATCCGGGCCGCGACGGCTGAATTCCTCTACGACGGCAGCCGGTGGCACACCGATGGCCGCGTCTATTTCAATCTCGGCCCGTCGGCGGCGGTGAAATACCTGAGCAGCGACCTCGAACTGGTGGCCGAAGAACACGCCGTGCAGCGGGCGTGAGGGCCGGGCCTGAGATTCCCGTGTCGGCAAGATGCGGGGGATGACGGGGTTTTTCCCGGCGTGCGGCCCCGACGGGCTTTCGCAGCACGGCGTCTGTCGATGACTCTCCCCGGAGGATCGCACCGTGGGAGGACGTCGGCTGCTGGAGTGTCTGCTGGCGGTCGTGGCGGTTGGGGCGGCATGCGAATCGGCTAGGGCGATCGAACTCCCGCCGGCACCGCACCGCCACTCGGCCCTCGTCGAAGCGCAGACGTTTTTGCGGCATGCCCGCGAATACACGAAGGCGGCGCACGATCTCGCTGCGGCGCACGATTGCCACGCCACCGATGGCTTCTACGCGGCGTGCGAGGCGGCTTGGAACGCCGTCTGGACGTGCCCCGGCTCGCCAGACGTGCTGGCCGAGGCGGGGGAACTCTACAACGCCGCCCTCGCGGGCCTGCTCGAATGCGGGCAGGAGTCGGGCCGCCTCTCGCCCGAGGGTTTGTGGGTCGGGCCGAAGTGGAAGCCCGTCTGCGTGCCGGTGGTCGGCAAGGCGCTGCCGGTGGCGGAGTGCGCGATCGAGTCGATCGAAACCTTTTGCCCGCCGGCCGACAAGCGGATCACGCGGCAGCATGTGCGGCCCGGCTTCGGCGTGCCGGTGGTGGTGCGGTTGCGGCCCGATGCAGGGGGCGCGGAGGCCGCGGAATTCGCGGCCGATCGGCAGGCCCTCTCCGCCACCGCGGTGCTGCGGTTTGCCATGCCGGGCGACGAAAACTTTCTGGAGAAATTCGCCGGGCCGCTGTCGCGCGACCACGCCCCGGCGATCCTTGATCTCGCCAATCCCGTGGAGATCGCGGCCGTTCACATCGGCCCGGCGCGGCCGCATCTGGCAGCCGACCTGACCATGCCCCTGCTCGACGTGCTCGCGGGCATGCCCAAGGCGAACCTCGCGGGCTTCCTGCAACCCTTCTCGTCGGGCCGCTCGGCGCCGCGGCTGGAGTTCCTCGAGCCCCATCGGGCGGGGCGGATCCCGGTCGTGTTCATCCATGGGCTGGCCAGCGACGAGGGCACGTGGTTCGACCTGCTCAACGAGCTGCGCACGTGGCCGGCCTTCCACAGGCGGTTCGAGCCCTGGCTGTTTCGCTATCCCACCGGGGCCGGCTTCATGCTCTCGTCGGCGTCATTGCGGCGACAGCTGCGGACGGCCGTGGCCCGTCTCGATCCGGAATGCACCGATGCGGCGCTCGACAATATCGTTCTCGTTGGCCACAGCATGGGGGGGCTGCACGCCAAGCTGCAGGTGGTGGAATCGGGGACGGCGATCTGGGACGCGATCGCGTGCCGGCCTCGTGGAGAACTGCGGGCGCGACCCGAGGTGCAGCGGCTCATGACCGACACGTATTTCTTCGAGCCACTGCCGTTCGTGAAACGGGTGGTGTATGTCGCCACGCCTCACAAGGGATCGGCGCTGGCGTCGCTGGGCGTCGGCCGGGTGGCCTCGCTGACGGTGAAGCCGCCCCCCGTGCCCACGGCGATCCACCGGGAAGTGGTGACGATGAACCCCGACTATTTCCGCCCCGATTTCGAGAAGCGGGTGCCGACGTCGATCGACATCCTCGAGCCGTCGTCGACGGTGCTGATGGCGCTGGAGTCACTGCGGCCGCCCTGCTGGGTCACGACCCACAGCATCATCGGCAAGGCGCATGCCTCGCTCGTCTCCGGCGGGGATGATTGCGTGGTGCCCGTGGAGAGCGCCCGCGTGTCGGGCGTGGTCAGTGAGCTCGTCGTGCCCGCCAGCCACACCAAGGTGCATCATCACCCGGAGACCGTGGCCGAGATCAGGCGCATCCTCGCGCAGCACCTCCACGAATCGGCCGTCGCCGAGGCTCCGGCGCCGTAGCCGGCGCGATGATCGGGCGCGGGGCCGCCGGCCGGCATCACTTGGAGGTGAGCGCGAAGTCGATCTTGTTGGGGCCCGGCTCGACCACCGCCTCGAGCGTCGTGGCGGCGTGGTAGCGCTTGGGAAGCCGCTCCTTGCCCCGCTTTTCGTCTGTCACCGTCGTGATGCGAACAACGTGGCGGCCGAGATTCGCCCCCATGATGTCGCGGAGATAGGCCAGCTGATAGTGGCCGTCGCGGCCGGTGACCGCGCGGCTGGTGCGTCCGGCCGAGTCTGGCGTGAAGAGCACGAGCACGTCGGCAAGCGGCTGGCCGTCGAGCGTGACGGAGCCCGTGACAACGCCCAGCGGCGGGCGGTCGGATTTGGAGCAGCCGGCGGCCACGAGGGCGACGGCTGATATGAGCACGAGGCGGGCCGGGGGGGAGAGACGCATGGCAGTGTCTCCTCGTGATCAATTGGCCGCCAGGCTGGCGATCTCGCCGTCGCGCATCGAGCCCAGCAGCGGAAACACCGCGGCGTTGTTCTTCGCGTCGATGAACTCGCTGATGAACTGGATCGAACCATCGGCCATCGCAAAGAACGCTCCGCCCATGTGCTCGCTGCCCGCCGACTCGAAGAAGCGGTTGTTGAGTCCGCCCGGGTTGAGCACCGGCGCGGACGCCGTGACAAAAAGCGTGGCGGCCCCGCCCACCGCCCAGCCGTCCTGGCTGGTCTGGGCGTTGATCTCGATTGACGACGCGCCCGCGGGCGGCCGCAGCCGCTGGAGTTCGCCGAGCATGATCGTGTTCGAGAGGCCGTCGTGGATCGCCGCCACGGTGACGCCCACGTTGGGCATGAAAACGCCCTCGGGATTGACCGTGAACTGGTTGGGCCCATGCCGGCGGCTGAGGAACGGGCGGTCGGAGGAGGCGTCGTCTTCAAAGGCGTCGTAGCGGCCGTAGCAGCCGCCGTAGTCGGTGCCGCCGCCGGTCCACGATGGGTCGGGCAGATTCTCCGCGTCACCCGAACCGACGCGGATTCCCGACCGCCGCGAGGGGCAATAGAAGGCCTGGATATCCCGCTGGGCGAGGGCAGCATTGCCCGCCACGTTCGTCTGCCGATCCCATGCGACGTAGGTGGCCGTCTCGTCGATGAAGGGCAGGATCTCCAGCATCCAGCTCGTGCCGTGTTTCTCGTCGCCGGCCACCACGCCTGCCAGCCTGGCCTCGGCCCGCGGATTCCAGCAGCCGACGCAGGTTGCCTCGGCGTCTGTCCCGGTGGCCACCACCGCGGCCTTCGGCAGGCGACCGTTGGTGTGCTCATGCTGGTGCACGGCCAACGCGATCTGCCGGAGATTGTTTTGGCAGTGCGACTTGCGGGCGGCTTCGCGGCCGCTCTGGACGGCCGGGAAAAGCAGGGCCGAAAGGAAGCCGATGATGGCGACCACGACCAGGAGCTCGAGAATGGTAAAGCCACGACGGGCGATGGGGCCGAGAAAATCGCGGGGGCAACGATGCACCATGGATGCAGACTGTTCCTCGGCTCCGGTGAGGGAGCCTTCGGTCAATCATCTCCTTGTCGCCATCGCCTTCCGCCCCGGGGAGAGGCGGCAGAGGTCACGCGGACCTTTGCGACGATGGTGGGTTTCAGGCGGGGGTCGAAAGGCGTCGGAAAACGACGCGAGGCATCGGGCGATGCCCTTTCAACACGAGTATCCTACCTGGAAGTCGGCGAATCGCCTACGGCTGGCGTGTTAGAAATGCATGAGGCCGAAAAGTCTTAAAAGCTTACCACTTCAAGACTTGCCGACTTTCCGTCCCGCATCGATCCGAGGAGGGGGAACACCGAATCATTGTCTTTGGCGTCGACGAACTCGGTGAAGAAGTGCACCGAGCCATCGGCCATGCCAAACCAGGCCCCCCCAAGGTGGTCGCTGCCTGGAGACTCGAAAAAGCCGTTGTTGAAACCTCCCGGATTTCCATTCCCGAAATCGGTGGCCGTGACGAAGAGCGTGGCGACTCCCCCCACGGCCCAACCGTCTTGGCTGGTGCGTTTGTGCTGCGCCGCGGTGGTCGTTCCGGGGATCGGCCGCAGCCGCTGCATCTCGCCGACGAGGATCGTGTGGGTTGCGCCGTCGAGCATGGCCGCCGCCGCCGTCGGGCCGTCGGCGCGGAAGACGCCCTCCTTGAGGCCGTTGCCGGAGGTGCCGGCCCAGTTTTTCTGCACGAACCGATGCCGCCCGCCGATCGCGTCGGAGGCGTTGTTGATGAACCCGTCGACACGGCCCATGGCCCCGCCGTAATCGGTTCCGCCGCCGCGCCAGGCATGATTGGTGAGATTGAGGTGGTCGTTGCGTTCCGGGCGGATGCGGCCGCGCCGCGTGGGGCAGTAGAGAGACGGGATGTCGGTCTGCGCGACGGACGCATTGCCGACGACATTCGTCGCCCGATCCCAGGCCGTAAAGAGCGGCAGTTGCTCGATGTGCGGCAGCACCTCCAGGATCCAGCCCGTGCCGTGCTTGTCGTCAGCCGGCGTCACGCCCGTGCGGCGGGCCTCGCCCCACGGGTCGAAGCAGGCCGTGCAGGTATCCGCGTCGGTGACGCGGGCCGCTGCGGGAAAGCGGCCGTGGGCGGATTCAAAGGCCGCGAGGCCGAGCGCCAGTTGCCGCACGTTGTTGGCGCACAGCGAGCGGCGGGCTGACTCGCGGGCGGCCTGCACGGCGGGAAACAGCGAAGCCATGACCGCGGTCGCCATCGCGACCACGACCAGCAACTCCACGAGGCTGAAGCCTCGACCGGCGCTTCCATGCCCATGTCGAGCCTCCTGCTCCTTTAGGAGGCCCTGCTGAAAATCGTCCACGCTGCGGATCAAGGTGGGGGATCAGGGTGGGAGATCAAGGTGGGTGCCGGCGGCGGACGAGTGGTCGCCTCGCCCGCCACGGCGCCGCCGATTAGAATCCCTCCGCACGAAGGGTCAATACCCCCTCGGAGAACACCGCCGGTGTGGCCTCCGGGCCGCCGCGCATCGGACAGGCTGGTAATCTCTCGGTATGACGACACGACGGGAGTTCGTTTTCGGTGCGGGCGCCACGCTGGGAGGCATGGCCTTGCGTGCCGAACAGGCCCGGGCTGCGGAGAAACTTGGTCGGGCTCGGACGATCTCCATTTTTCACACCACCGACCTGCACGGGCGGATTCTCCCCACGAGCACCTACGAAGGGCTCGACGACGTGGGCGGCCTGGCCCGCTGTGCGACGTGCATCCGGCAGTGGCGGAAGGAAACGCCGCACTCGCTCACTGTGGATGCCGGGGACGTGGTGCAGGGCACGGCGGCGAGCCTGCGCAACCATGGCCTGCTCATGGTCGATCTCTTCAACCGCCTCGGCTACGACGCGTGGGCCCTGGGGAACCATGATTTCGATTGGGGGCCGGAGAGGCTCGGAGCCATCCTGGAGCGGTCGCAGGCTCCCGTGCTCGCGGCGAACATCGAGCGCAACGGCGCCGCCGCCGGGTCGCTGGCGGGTGCATGGGCGAAGGTGAGGCCGTGGACGATCCGCGAGGTGGGAGGCTTCCGCATCGCCCTCGTGGGGCTGATCACGCCCGGGCTTGCGTCGTGGCTGGCGCCCGAAAAACTCGGTGGCGTGGCGGCGGTGGATCCCGTCGCCACCCTGCGGCGGGCCGTGGCGGAGGTGCGGGCGGAGCGGCCCGATGCCGTCGTCGTGATCGGCCACATGGGCTGGCGGTTCGCCGACGACTACGCCAACCCGGTGCGGGAGTTGCTCCACGACGGCGCCGGTGTGGACGTGTATCTCGGCGGCCATTCCCACCAGAACAAGCCGGCCTGGATGCAGCATGGCGTGCTCTGCTCACAGGCCAGTTACTACGGCATCCACTGCGGCCGCGTGGATCTCACCTTCGACCTCGACGCGCGCACGCTCGTCGATCGGCGTGTGTTCACGCTGCTCATGGACGATCGTTTCGCGGCCGATCCAATGGTGATGCAGGCGGCCCAGCCTGACCTGGCGGCGGCCGACGAGGAGCTGGCCCGCCCGGTCGGCACCGTGACGCGTGAAATCGGCGGCAGCGGTCGCAACTCGCGGCTGGTGCATTTGCTGTGCGAGTGTTTTGCGGAGGCGCTGGGCAAGCACGGCATGCCGGTGGATGGCGTCTTTCACGGATCATTTGCCACGGGGGCGATTCCGCCCGGGCCGCTCACGGTCGGGGATTGCTGGCGGATGGTGCCGTATGAAAACACGCTCGTCGTGGCGAAGTTGACGGGTGCGGAGGTGGCAGCCGTGGTGGCCGAGGATGCGGGCGACAAGAAATCGGATCGCACGTTGTGGCCGTTCGAGGTCACGCTCGATGCGGCGGGGGTGGTGACGCGGATCGCCCGGGATGGCAGGGCGGTGGCGGCGGACGAGCGAGTGACGCTGGCTTTCAACAGTTATGACGCGCAGTCGGGGGGGCGGCGACTGATGCGGCTGCGTGACGTTCTCGTGCAGCCGGGGGCGAAGCGGCAGCTGACTCCGCTCGACACCCGCAGCGCGTTGATCGACGGCCTGCTGAACCGTCGCGAGATCGCCTGACGGTCATCGCAGAGGTTTTTTTCGACAGACCGGAGGTCTGTCGCCACGTGGGGAGGAAGAGGTCTGTCGCCACATTTGGAAAAGTGGCATAGACCTCCGGTCTGTGACTAAGAACTCCGACAGACCGGAGGTCTGTCGCCACCGGTCGGCAAGGCTGCGGGGGCCATGGATGGCTTGCAGCGGAGGAGACATCAGGGCTGGAGGCCCGGGTTTCTTCCGACCGGACGGTCGGCAAGGCTGCGGGGGCCATGGATGGCTTGCAGCGGAGGAGACATCAGGGCTGGAGGCCCGGGTTTCTTCCGACCGGACGGTCGGCAAGGCTGCGGGGGCCATGGATGGCCCCGCAGCCGTAAAAAAGAAAAGGGCCCGTGGTTGGGGAAACCACGGGCCCGGTAGCGGCTATCGAGGTGTGGGTCTTTGGGGGGGGAACAGCCGCTGACGAGATTCTGTTGTTTTGTGGGGTCGCAGGTCCTCCCCGCGACCTCTCAAACATACCCCGCGGCCCGCTGCGTGTCGAATTCTTTTTCAGGATTTCCAGAGATACCAATTTTTGCGGGGAATTCTCGCGATCATGCCCGCGGCATCGCTGCTGGCCGGGCCGCTGGACTCTTTGTTCTCCGGTTGGTTCCCCGGGGCTTTTTCCAACCCGCGGGAGGCCACTCCCTTCTGGCCGGCGGAGCCGCTGCGGTAGGCTACCGATCCCGCGGCCGTTGCCCGGCACGACCGCTCCCGCCATCCCCCGCTTCAGGTTCCACCATGCCCGCCCCCAGCGATCCGTTTTCCGCCCGCGGCACATTCGAAACGGGCTCCGGCCCGGCCACGTTGCATCGCCTCCACTCGCTCGACGATGCCGGTGTCACAAACACCTCGCGGTTGCCTTACTCGCTGCGCATGATTCTCGAGGCCCTGCTGCGCACGTGCGACGGCTACGAGGTGACCGAAGCCGACATCCGCGCGCTGGCCACGTGGAGTGCCGCCCGGCCCGCCGAGACGGAGATCCCCTTCAAGCCCGCGCGTGTCGTGCTCCAGGACTTCACCGGCGTACCGTGCGTGGTGGACCTGGCGGCGATGCGGGCGGCGATGCGCCGGCTCGGAGGCGATCCGGCGAAGATCAATCCGCTCGTGCCCGTCGACCTCGTCATCGACCATTCGGTGCAGGTCGATTTTTTCGGCGCTGCCGATTCGCTGGAGCGCAATGTGGAGGTCGAGTTTGCCCGCAACGCGGAACGCTACGCATTTCTCCGCTGGGGGCAGCAGGCGTTCCGGAATTTCCGCGTGGTGCCGCCGGCCATCGGCATCGTGCACCAGGTGAATCTGGAGTTCCTGGCCGGGGGCGTGTTTCTCCGCGATCCGGTGAGCCGCGAGCCGGGGGGCAAGCGGACGCTCCCCGTGGCCGTGCCCGACACGCTCGTCGGAACCGACAGCCACACCACGATGATCAACGGTCTCGGCGTCGTCGGTTGGGGCGTGGGAGGCATCGAAGCCGAAGCAGTGATGCTCGGCCAGGCGCTGTCGCTCTTGCTGCCGGAGGTTGTGGGCTTCGAGCTCACGGGCAGGCTGCCCGCCGGCGCCACGGCCACCGACCTGGTGCTCACCGTCACCGAGATCCTCCGCAAGGAAGGAGTGGTCGGGAAGTTCGTGGAGTTCTTCGGCGCGGGCCTCGGCTGCATGTCGCTCGCCGACCGGGCGACGATCGCCAACATGGCCCCCGAATACGGGGCGACGATGGGATTCTTCCCGGTCGATGACGAGACGCTCGCCTACATGCGGCTCACCGGGCGGCCTGCCGCGCAGGTGGTGCTCGTCGAGCGCTACATGAAAGAGCAGGGGCTGTTCCGCACTGACGCGGCGCCGGTGCCAGAGTTCACGAAGCGGCTGGCGCTCGACCTGGGGAGTGTGGTGCCGAGCCTCGCCGGCCCCAAGCGGCCGCAGGACCGCGTGCCGCTGGCGGCCGTGAAGCGGGTGTTCGCCGAGGCGCTCGCGGCGCCGACGTCCAATCGCGGGTTCGCGCTCGAGCCGGCGGCCCTGGCTGCGAGCGGCACCGTGCAGGGGTCCGCCACCGGCGGCAATGGCCACGCCTCGACGATCCATCACGGCTCGGTCGTGATCGCGGCGATCACCAGTTGCACCAACACGAGCAACCCCAGCGTGATGGTGGCGGCCGGCCTCGTGGCCCGCAAGGCGGTGGCCAAGGGCCTGGCGACGAAGCCGTGGGTGAAGACGAGCCTCGCTCCCGGCTCGCGGGTCGTCACCGACTACCTGGCGAAGTCGGGTCTCGACAAGGATCTCGACGCGCTCGGCTTCGAGACCGTGGGCTACGGCTGCACGACCTGCATCGGCAACTCGGGCCCGCTGCCCGACGCGGTGGCGAAGGCGGTGACCGAGGGAGATCTCGTCGCCGCCGCCGTGCTCTCCGGCAATCGCAATTTCGAGGGCCGCGTGAACCCGCTCGTGAAGGCCAACTGGCTGGCGAGCCCTCCCTTGGTCGTGGCCTACGCCCTCGCGGGAACGACCGACATCGATCTCGACAAGGAGCCGATCGGCACGGGCAAGGATGGCGCGGCCGTGTATCTCCGCGATATCTGGCCCACCAATGACGAGGTGCGGCGGACGGTGGAGGCGAGCGTCGATCCGGAGCAATTCCAGAACCGCTATGGCGACGTGTGGGATTCCAATCCGCGGTGGAACGCCGTGCCCACCAGTTCCGGCGATCTCTACGAGTGGGACGCCACGAGCACCTACATCCAGGAGCCGCCGTTCCTCGCCGACCTCACCCGCGAGGCGGCCCCGCCCCAGAGCATCCGCGGCGCACGGGTGCTCCTGGCGCTCGGCGACAGCGTGACCACCGACCACATCTCGCCCGCTGGCAGCATTTCCAAGACGAGCCCTGCCGGCCAGTATCTCATCGAGCACGGCGTGACCCCGGCCGATTTCAACAGCTACGGCGCCCGCCGCGGCAACGACCGCGTGATGACGCGGGGCACGTTCGCGAACATCCGCATCCGCAACCTTCTCGCTCCCGGCACGGAAGGGGGCGTGACCCGGCTCCTGCCCGGCACCGACATCATGCCCGTCTATGACGCGGCGATGCGATACAAGGCGGAAGGCACGCCGCTGGTCGTGCTGGCGGGGGCCGAATACGGCACCGGCAGCTCGCGCGACTGGGCGGCGAAGGGCACCATGCTGCTCGGCGTGCGGGCCGTGCTCGCGGCCAGCTTCGAGCGAATCCATCGGTCCAACCTCGTGGGCATGGGCGTGCTGCCGCTGGTGTTGCCGGAGCCGTGGCAGCAGCTCGGCCTCACCGGGGAGGAGACGTTCGACATTCCGTTCGACGCGCTCGCCCCCCGGGCCACGGTCGTCGTCACGGCGACGGGGCCGGATGGCGGCGTGAAGCAGATTCCCTGCCTGGTGCGGATCGATACGCCGGTGGAGCTCGACCAGTTCCGCGCTGGCGGCATCCTTCCCTACGTGCTGCGGAAGCTGCTCGCGGGGTGAGACTGCGGCACCTCGACGAGGGACGGGGTGAACCAGCCGCGGCCGAACCGCTCCCAGCGTTGCCGGACGTCATGCGTGACGACGAGCAGCGCGGGGAGGAGCACCAGCTCGGCCACCGTGGCGGCGAGCACGGCGGCGCAGGCGAGGCGACCGAAGCCCGCCAGTGAGGGCACGCTGCTCACGGTGACGGCGGCGAAGCCGACGGTGAGCACGACGCCCCCGAGGATCACGGCATTGCCCGTTTCGGCGACGGCCCGCCGGATCGCATTGCCGATCGACACGCCCGCGCGGCGCTGTCGACGCAGCGCCGACAGCACGTGCACGGTGTCGTCCACGGCCAGTCCGAGACACACGTTGAACACGATCACCGTCGCCGGGTCGAGCGACCGCCCCGTCGCCACGAGAAGCGCCGCGATCACGGCCAGGGGGAAGACATTGGGGATCAGGCTCACCGCGCCGATCAGCAGCGAGCGGAAGGCAATCGCCAGGATGGCCCCGATCACCGCCACCTCCAAGAGCAGGCTCGATCCCAGGTCGCGGACGAGCTGGCGGATGTTGCGGGCCGAAATCACCGACATGCCGGCGAGGTCGAAACGCCAGCCCGGCCGGGCGGCGGCCAGCGCGGCGAGGCCGTCGTCGATCTCCCCGTAGACGCTCTCCAGCGCCCGGGAGCCGCGGTCTCCCACGCGGGCGCGGATGATGGCCGTGCGGGCTTCCGGGTCGACGATGTCGCGGACCGCATCGGCATCGAGCCGGCGCCGAGCCCGGTCGGGAAGCGTGTCGGTGACCGTGGCCAGCGAGATCGCCCGCTCGATGCCCCCCGATTGCTCGAGCACGGCGTGCGCGTCGTGGAGCGCGCTGGTCACTTCGGCATCCCGCCAGCCGATCGCCGCCGGCCACCGCACGACCACGTCGATGCCCATCACGCCGCCGAACTCGCGGTCGACCTGCGTGAGCGTCCGCGATGCGGCGGCATTGCGCGGCAGGGCATCGACTACGCGGTTGTCGGCATCCAACCGCGTGCCCACGAGCGCCAGGAGGAGCGTCGCCGCGCAGCCGACGGCCACGATCGGCCGGGCATGCCGCACGGAGAAGGCCGTGAGCGCCGCCGCCGTCCGGCTCGCGAGCCGGGAGGAACGGCCCAGCCGCAGGCCCCGGCAGAAGGCCGTCGACGCGATGAGCGGCGTGAGCAGCGACACGGCGGCAAAACTCGCCAGGGCCCCGGCCGCGGCCGCGATCCCGAATGTCTGCACCGCCTCGATCCGCGCCGCGGCCAGCGATGCGAACCCGATCGCCGTGACGATGCTCGTCAGGCCGCAGGCGCTGCCCACGCGGGTCAGGGCCCCCTGCGAGGCGACGAGCGGATCGATGCCGCGGCGGATGCTGCGCCGCATGTCCTCGATGAAATGGATCGAGTCGCACGTGCCCACGACGAGCGCCAGCGAGGGCACCACACTGGTGAGGATGTTCACGGGCATGCCGCACAGCCCGAGGATGCCCATCGCCCACACCGCCCCGATGAAGGGCGGCACGCAGGCGACGACCGTCGACCGCAGGCTGCGTGCCACCGACGCGGAGAGCACCACCGCCAGCGACAGCCCGAGGGAATTGAAGATCAGCATGTCGCGGCGCAGGGCCCGCGAGGCTTCCGCGCGGAGCACGGGCAGGCCGGTGAGGTCGAGGGCGAGACCGGGAGCCTCGGCCCGCGACCGCGCCAGCGTCGTCTCCACTCCCTCCAGGGTCGTCGCCAGGGCGGAGGAGGCGTCGGCGGCGGCCGACAGCCGCACGATCACGAGCGACTTCGCCGCATCGGCCGAAAGCAGATGCCCGGCCACGAGCGGATGCTCGATCGCTCGCCCTCGCGCCTGGGCCACTTCGTCCTGATCGAGCGGCCCGGCCGTCCGCGGGATCATCGGCAGCACCGCCCCGGCCGGGCCCGCGCGGCGGATGTCGAAGATCGAGCGCACCTCCTCGACTCCGTCCACCGCGGCCAGCGCCGTCACCACACTCCGCAGGGCGGCGAGCGACTCGGGCGTGAACAGGTCGCCCGCCGGCACGCTGGCCCGCACGATGCAGTCGCGATCCGGGGCGCCGAAGCGGGCGGCGATCTCGTCGATGAGGGCGAAATCGGCGTCGGCGACGGACGAACTCCGCAACAGCGCCCGCAGGTCGTCGTTGAATCGCAGCCGGCAGAGGCCGACACCGGCCAGACAGGTCAGGAGGACGGCGGCGACGGCGGCGACGGTTCGCCAGCCGCGGCGTCCGGCGGGTTCGTCACCAGGTGGAGTTCCGCCGGATCGACGACCCATCCCCTGCAGTAAGGCGCCCCGCAGCGGCACTCGATCGCCGCGTCGGCGGGCCAGCAGTAGTCGATCGACAGTTCCTCCCCCGGCTCGATCGGACGAATCGTTTGCAGCCACAGCCGGTCTTCCTGGAGAGGCGCGTCTTCGTCGAACCAATAGAAAAGTTCGCAGTTGGGATCGCAACAGTGGTTCAGGTAGCGGAGCGGCGCCGCCGGCTCCAGGAGCCGGCCACTCGGCAATTCCATGCAGTATTGGGGATCGGCCGGGTGGGTTTCCATCACCTCCCCGTGGATCTCACCCACGACGAGCCCCGCCGCCAGCCGCCGCTTGGCGAAAACGCCCCGGCCCACGTGGGTTTCGCCCACCTCGATGAGGCCGGAAAGGGGATTCCTGCGGCCCCGCCGCGCCCGCTTGAAGAGGGAGGCGGACGATTCGGAGGGATGCGGAGCGGGGGACGAGGGAGGCACGGCGGGAAAGGACATGGGGACCGCGAGATGCGGTTGCGGAGACCGGACGGCGGGAACTTTACGACGCTTCCCGGCGAACGTCAATCGACGTCACTCAGGCCGCGGCTTCGGCTCGCACGCGTTCCAGCAGGGTCTTCGTCGCGCGGATGCCGTCGGGCTCGGCGAGGGCCTTGCCCTCGTATTCGATCCCCACCCACCCACGGTAGCCGGCCGCCAGCACGATCCGCATCATCCGTGCGTAATCGGTGCGCACCTCGGCGCCTTCGGCGTCGAACTCGTGGCTCTTGGCGCTCACGGCCCTCGCGAAGGGCATCAGTTCCTCCACGCCACGGTAGCGGTCGTAATCGTGGAAGTTGCCGAAGTCGGGCAGCGTGCCACAGTTCGGCTTGCCCACCGCCTGCATCACGCCGGCCAGCCAGGCACCGTTGCTCGACAGGCCGCCGTGGTTTTCCACGAGCACGTTCATCTGCATCTGGGCCGCGTATTCCGCGAGGCGGGAGAGGCCGTCGGCGGCCAGTTTCTGCTGCTCTTCGAAGGTTCCCTGGCTGGCGGCATTCACGCGGACGGAATGGCACCCGAGCCGCTTGGCGGCCTCCACCCAGGGGAAGTGGTTTTCGATGGCCTTCTTCCGTTTCGCTGCGTCGGGATCGCCGAGATTGCCCAGGCCGTCGCACATCACGAGCAGGCTCGTCACCCCCTCATCCGCGGCCCGCTTCGACATCTCGTTGAGGTAGTCGGCGTCGCCGGCCTTGTCCTTGAAGAACTGGTTTACGTATTCGACGCCGTCGATGCCGTAGTCGCGCTTCGCGGCCCGGGCGAAATCAAGGTGGTCGAGGCCGCCGCCGAAGATCGTGCGATGCAGCGACCACTCCGCCAGCGAGATACGAAACAGCGGCTCGGCGGCGGCGTCCGCTGCGCCGAAAGCCTTCGCCGGCAGGGCGGCGGAGGAAACCATGCCCGCGCCGAGGCGGAGCAGCCAGCGCCGCGAGATGGGGCTGTTCACGCTGACCATGGAAAGTTCCCGTCGGGCATCAGCCGGAGGAGGCACCGCGAATATATCGTTTCGTGGGCAGACATGCCGCCACCGGCAGAAACCCGACGGCGGCGGCGGCCATCGCCGCGGTGAAGATAAGAAAATAGGTGGTGCCGGCCACCAGCGGTGCCCCGTCGGCCGCCGTTGTCAGGGCGTTCACGCCTGCGGCCAGGAGGTTGCCGGCGGAAATGCTCAGCAGGTAGAGCCCCATCACCAGGCTTTTGAGCGGCAGCGGCGCCTGGGTGTAGGAGAATTCCAGGCAGGTGATGCTGACCATGATTTCCGCTGCCGTGATCACGGCATAGGCCGCGATCTGCCAGCCGATCGAGGGCGCCGGGCCCGCGGCGCCGGCCGTGGCAATGAGGTGCTCCGTCCAGGCCACGATGGCGAACGAGGCGACGGCGAGGAACAGGCCGGCAGCGATCCGTGCCAGCGGCGGCGTGGGCACGAACCTTTCCACCAACGGCCACACGCCGTAGGAGAAGAGCGGGATGAAGGCCAGCACCAAGAGCGGGTTGATCGCCTGCACCTGCGAGGGCAGCCACTCGTGGCCGAGAAACGTGCGGTCGAGTCTCTCCGCCTGCAGCACCCACGACGATCCCGTCTGGTCGAACAGCGCCCAGAACACGGCGATGAAGAGGTAGACGATCGCCAGCCTCCCGATCGCGGAGCGGCCCTCGGCGTCGAAGGCCTGGCGGAGCGCCGCCACGCCGACGGGGGGCACGTGCACGAACGTGTGCCGCCCCAACCAGAAGACGACGGTCGCCAGCGCCATGAAAACGCCCGGCACGCCGAAGGCGGCCTGCGATCCATACCGCTCGAGCAGCCAGGGCGTGAGGAGGCTGGAGGCGAACGCGCCGAGGTTGATGGCGAAATAGAACCAGCCGAACACCCGCGGCAGGAGATGGTCGTTCGCCGTGCCAAACTGGTCGCCGACGTGCGCCGAGACGCAGGGCTTGATGCCGCCGGCGCCGATGGCGATCAGCGTGAGGCCGGCAGCGAGTCCGGTCCGTGTCTCGTCGAGGGCCAACGCCGCATGGCCGGCGCAGTAGACCATCGAGAGCAGTATGATGGTCGGGTATTTGCCGAGGAAGAAATCCGACACCACGGCGCCCGCGAGCGGAAAGAAATACACCGCCGCCGTGAAGGCGTGGTACCACATCTTGGCGTCGCCTTCGCTCAGCGGCGCGGGGCCGCCCGTGGCGTCGGTGAGCATCTTCGTCATGAACACGACGAGGATCGCCTTCATGCCGTAGAAACTGAACCGCTCCGCCGCCTCGTTGCCCACGATGTAGGGCACACCCGCGGGCATCCGCGGCGAGTCGATCGGCTGCGTGCGGAAGCGTGGGGAGGAGCGGGGCATGGCGTCGCCGTGGTGGTCTGGCGGCCGCCAATGTGGACAATGCGGGCCATGCCGCCAACACCAGATTCATCGACCGGCCTCCTCGTCGTGACCATCGATCGTCTGCCCGCGTGGATGGCCGCGGCCTGGGGAGGCACGTGGGTGGCCACTCCCGCGCTCGATACGGTCGCGGCCCGTGGAGTGGTGTTCGACCGCGTGCTCGCGCCGACGCTCGATCCGCGGCGGTCGGCCCGCGATCTGGTGCGGGGCGAGGGGCGTGGGCTGGCCGACGCGATCGCGGCCCGCGGCTGGTCGCTGGCCGCCGTCACCGATCAGCCCGAGGTCGTCGCCGCCGTCGGCCTGGGCGCGGAGGCCGAGGTGACGGCCGTGCCGGCGGCCCGGACCGCGGACGTTGCCGCCGACGTGGCGGCCACCAACGTGGGGCGACTGTTCGCCGCCGCCGGCCGCGTGGCCGCGGCTGGCCGCCACCGCGCGCTGTGGTGCCACGTGGGCAGTCTCGGGATCGCCTGGGACGCGCCGCACGAACTCCGCGATCGCTACCTCGACCCGGATGACCCGCCGCCACCGCCCGGCGCGGGCGTGCCCAACATGGCCGTCGGCCCCGACACGGATCCTGATCTGATTGCCGGACTGCGCCATGTGTTCGCCGCGCAGGTCACGCTCCTCGATCACTGTCTCGGCGAACTCGTCCAGGCGTTTGCTCCGGCCGGGAGCGGCGGGATCATCCTGGTGAGCGGGCTGCGGGGCCTGCCGTTGGGGATCCACGGCCGCCTGGGCGGCGGGCCCGAGCCGGAGAGCGATCCGCTGCCCTACGGCGAAGCGGTGCACGTGCCCGCGATCCTTGTCGATGCGGCGGGCCGCATGGCGGCCCAGCGGTATGGCGGCCTCGTCATCCCCGCCGACCTCGGCGCGACGGCCGCCGATCTCGTGGCCGGCCAGGTGGCGCCGCCGCCGCTGCATGCCTGCCAGCCCGCCAGCCTGGCTGGCCTCTACGCGGCGTGGCAGGCCCGGCCGCGCGACCGCGTCGTGATCCGCGGCTCAGGTGGCGATGCCATCGCCACGCCCGGCTGGCATGCCATCCTCCCGCACGCGCCAAACGATGCGGCCGCGCTGCTCTTCGCCAAGCCGGATGATTTCTTCGAGGTCTGCGACGTGGCCGACAGGGAATCGGGGGTGGCGGAAGAGCTGGCCCGCGTGCTCCGCGCCGGGGCGGGGCGGGAGCCCGTCCCGGCCTGGGAGGAGAAGTTGTCGGCGGCGGCGGTCTCGGCCGCCTCCTGACGCCGCCGAGAAGGCGGGCCTGAACCCCGTTTTCTGGCCGCCAAACATGCTTTGTCGGCGGGCCACGCGGCCGCTACCATCGTGGCCCCTCGTGGACCCTGGAGGTGCCGTCGGCTTTGGTTGCCTTGCTCTTCCGCGCGATCGTCGCGTCGGCCGGCATGGCGTGCGCCATGGCGGCCGCGCATGCGCAGCCTCTGACGGCGCGGCCGGCGGCAGGCCGCGAGCCGCCGCTGGTGGTGCGCGTGGAGTGGGGGGGCGGCAAGCCGCGGGCCTGGGCCGGCTCGATCAGCCTCACGGCCGGGGCCGCCGCGTGCGACGTAGTGTGGCGGTCGCTGTCGCGGGAAGCCGATGCCGCCGCCGGCGTGCATGCCTCCGGCCCAACCATCCATGTCCATGACGATCGCCCGCGGGGCACCAATGGCATCGAGATCGCCGTCGCCGACTGGGCCACGGCACGGCTCAGGGCCGAACTGCATGCGGCCGATGGCGGGCCCGGCAAGCCGGTCGACATCGCCGTCAGGGACCTGTTTGCCGATCCTGTCCAGGAGGCCATCGACAACGACGGCAATCGGCTCACCGTGCGGCTTGCCGAGGGGGCGGGCCTGCGGGTCGATGCCGGCGGCGAAGGCTGGCCCGCGGCGCCGCCTGTCATGCGGCCTGCCGACACCATCCGGCTGACGGTGCATCCTTTGCTGCCCACCCGCGGTATCGCGGCCGCGCGCGAGCTCGTGATCCGCGTCCGCGACACCGCGAGCGGGATCGAGCAACCGGCAAAGACGCTGCGGATCGAGCCGGTGGCCAGCGTGCCGATCGCCGGCCAGGCGGAGGTGCAGGCCTGCAGCCCGGTGGTCGTCGACGTGCCCCTGGGCGACCGGGAGACGGTGTGGTCGATCACGCTCGAGGCGATCGAGCGCGGCAGCCTGCGGTGGTCGCGGCCGTTGGCCACCCGCACGGTGGACGTGGCGACGGTGGCCGAGCGGGTCGAGCCGCCGCCCGCTGCCGAGTGGCGGGTCGTGCACGAGCTCGATCCCGCCAGCCCGCGGCTCCATGAGCGGCTCCGCCGGCTGCCGGGGATGCCGTCGCTTTCGCTGCCCAGCGTGCCGGTGCCGTCGATCCGCCTTCCGCCCCTGCCGTTGCCTTCGATGGCGCGGTCTTCGGCCGCCTTGCAGAAGCTCACGAACGTGCCGCTGCCGAGCGTGTCGGCGATGGTGCCGCGGATGAGCGGCCTGCTCGCCAGCGGCCACTCGGCCATCGAGCCGCATGCGTTCGGGCCGATGCTGGTGCTGCCGCCGTCGCGGTCGGCGGACGAGCCTGCCTGGGAGGGGCTCGTGATCGCCGGGGTGGATGTCGGCATGCCGCACTTGGTGGAGATCGAGTATCCGCAGGATCAGGATGCGGTGTTTGGCGTGAGCGTGCTGGAAACCGATGACCGCGGCGCCCGCGTTCAATGCCGGCATGCCGGCGGCTTCGAGGCCGTGCGGCCGGCCGCGGCGGCGGGCGGTGGTCTCGGCCGGCATAGCTTCGTGTTCTGGCCGGCGACGAAGAACCCGGTGGTGTTGATCACCAACGCGTCCACCGTCAGCCGGGCGATGTTTGGCAAGGTGCGGGTGTTTTCCGGGCCGACGCGGGTGCCTGCGATGCGCGTGGCGGGACCGCCGGCGGCGGCAGTCGCCGGCCGCGGCGTGCATGCCTTCGTGCCGACGCCTGATGGCCTGGCCTGCGGCGCGGCCGGCAGCGTGGCGGCGGAGCGCGCCCACCTCGTCGACGAATGGCCGGCGCTCGTGCGCGGTGCACGGCGATCGGCGGAATGGCTGGCGGCCCAGGGGGCCGGCGGGGCGATGGTCGGCGTGTATGCCCAGGGTGGCGCCATCTGGCCGTCGGCACACACCCTCGGCGTGCGACGCTGGCTGGCGGGCGACGGCGATGGCGGCAAGGACATGCTCGGCATGCTCTGTCGCGTCTATGCCGGCGCGGGGCTGGCTCTCGTGCCCGCGGTCTCGTTCGATGCGCCGCTGCCCGCCCTCGAATCGCTCGTGGCGGCGGAGGCCGATGCCACCGGCATCCTGCTCGTGGGCCGCGACGGCCGGCCGCGGCGGCTGTCGGGGCCCGCGGCGCCGCAGCACTACAACATTCTCGATCAGCGCGTGCAGCAGGCGGTGTTGAATCTCGTCGCCGAACTCGTCGGCCGGGTGGAATCGGCGCCGTCGGTCACCGGCGTGGGCATTCTCCTTTCGCACGACGGCTGGCTGCATCTGCCCGGCGTGGCCTGGGGGCTCGACGACACCACCTTCGGGCGGTTTGCCGCCGCCACCGGTGCGGTGCCGCCGACGGAGGGCGGAGACCGCTTCGCCCGCCGCGCAACGCTCGTCGAAGGCCCGCGCCGCGAGGAGTGGCTGGCGTGGCGGGCCCGCGAGATCGCGGCCTTCTACGCCCGGCTCGCCGACGTCGTCGGTGGAGCGGCCCGGAAGCGGAGCCTCTACCTCACGCCGACCACCCTCTTCGCCCGCGGCGAGTTGGCGGCGCGGTTCCGGCCGAGCCTCATGGAGGCTGCCGGCGACGACGACCTGTGGCGCGAGATCGGTATCGACCCGGCGGCGATCACGGCCGCGGGGAATGCCGTGCTGCTCTCGCCGCACGTCCACGCCGCCGACGACGGTCTCGTCGACCGCGGCACGGTCGACAACGCGAATCGGTCGCTGGGGCTGGCGCGCGGTGCGGCCGTGGCGGCGCGCCGCGGCGTGGTGGCCGTGGAGATTCCGACTACGCTCGCCATCCGCGACATGGTGCCCCACGGTCCCTTCGGATCGGCGGCGGCCGAGGCGCCTGTGGCGGCGCACGCCGTGCGGTCCGGCCCTGCCCAGACGCGGGCGCTGGCGGAGGCCTTCGTGGCCGCGGATGCGGAGGCAATCTTCGACATGAGCCTGCTCTATGCTCAGCCGACGCTCGAGACCGTGATGGCGCGGCGGGCGTTCGCGGCCCTGCCGGCCCAGCGGCTCGGCCTGGTGGATCCGCTGCCGGCGCCCTTGGTCGTGCGGTCGGCTACCGGCGCGGCCGGCAGCCACGTGGTGCTCGTGAATGCGGCCGATGTGCCGCTGCGGGCGTCGCTCGTGCCCTCGGGCCGGCCAGCGATAGTCGTGGACGCCGCCGACGGCGGCTCCCTCGCGGGAGAGGGGGCGGCCGTCGATGTCGCGCTTGGTCCGTGGGGGGTGCGCACGGTCGTGATGGCCGGAGGAGTGCAGGTAAGCGGAGTCCGGGTGGCATTCGACGACGGCGTGCGCGAGTGGGTGGCGGGGCGGCTGGCCGATCTCCGGCAGCGGCGGGCGGCCATCGAGCAGCCGGCGCCCGTCGACGTGCTCGACAACCCCGCCTTCGATCTTCCTCAGGCCGACGGCGCCATCACCGGCTGGGAACTCGTCGAACCGCGGCGGGGCAGCGTGGCGATCGTGCCCGATGGCCGCTCGAAGGGCGGCCGGGCGCTGGCTTTTTCATCGGTGCACGGGCTCTCGACCGTGCGCAGCAATCCATTTGCGGCGCCGGCGGCCGGGCGGATCAGCGTGGCCGTGGGGCTGCGGATCGCGGCCGGCGACCCGCAACCGCCGTTGCGGATCGCGGTGGAGGGTGTGGAAAACGACCGCGAGTATTATCGGTTCGCGCCGGTCGGCGGCTTGGCCGGCGGCCGGCCGCTCGGGGCCGGGTGGTCGCAGTTCGTGCTCCAGATCGACGACCTGCCATCCCGCGGCCTGGAATCGCTGCGGGTGCGGCTTGATCTCCTCGGGCCGGGCGCCGTGCAGGTCGACGACGTGCGGGTTTTCGACCTCGCCTTCGACGAGTCGCAGCGGGTGCAGTTCTCGCGGATGCTGGCCATGCTGGACGAGCGGATGGCAGCCGACGATCTGGGCAGTTGCGTCCTCGCGCTCGACTCCTATTGGCCGCGGTTTCTCGCCGCGCATGTGCCCGTAGTCGAGGCGCCCGTGGCGGAGGGCGGCGAGGGGGCTCAGCCCGGCGGCCAGCCCATGGCCCGGCCGCCGAGCACGTGGACGTGGAGGTGATCGACCGACTGGCCGCCATCCCGGCCGCAGTTGACCACCAGCCGGTAGCCGTGTTCGAGGCCGAGCGTGCGGGCCAGACGCGTGGCCACGACGACCAGGTGGCCGAGCAGGTCGGCGTCGGCTTCGGTGACGCCGTCGAGGGCCGGGATCGGCCGCTTCGGGATCACGAGCACATGCACCGGAGCCTGCGGGGCCACGTCATGGAAGGCGAGGCAGCGGTCATCGTCGTGCACGATCCGCGCGGGAATCTCGCCGCGGATGATTTTCCCGAAGACCGTGTCAGCCATGCGAGTCTTCGGTCTGCGGGGCCGCGGCCGCTTTGCGGGACCGGCGCCGCGGGGAGCGGGGCATGGCCCACTCCTTCGTGAGCGACTCGAACACTTCCGGCGTCTCGTAGCGGATGATGTTGCGGCCTTCGGGCATCGGTCCGACCAGCGACCGAAACACAGGGGCTCCGCGGAGCGCGAGGTCGGTGCTGCAATCGTCCACCCCGACCTGAAGGTGCGTGCGGAGCAGTGCCTCCGCGGAATCGAAGTCGTGGATCACGAGTTCCCCGTCTCTGCCACGGGTGACGACCCGCCAGGTGTCTTTTTCCATGCGCACGCTCCCAGGCGGGAAGGAGGTCGGCCGGCCATGGCGACGCTGCCCGCGGAAAGCAGCATCGGCGAGGAACGCGGGGCGGATGCACACCCGTGGATCGACACCGTCTTCACCGGCACCCGTGGGCGTGGCCGCCACGCTCGGTGTTTTCCCTACGAGCGGTGCATCCAGACCCTGTTTCTCCCGCGAAAAAGAAGGTTTTTGGTCTCGTGGTTTCTTGACACTCGGCGGTGGTTGCCATAGCCTTCGGGCTCGGCGGAAAACCCCCCAATTTTTGCATTTTACCGATCTTCTGGATCGATCGGCGACTTTATTCAGGACGTGAAATCAATGCGGCATACCTTGCTGACGGGGGCTTCCGGCCTGCTCGGGGGCCAGTTGATGGCGCGGCTGCTGGACCGGGGGAATCAGCTGGCCGTGCTCGTGCGGCCGTCGGCGAAGCTCTCGGGGCGGGAGCGGATCGAGGCCATCCTGGCCCGCGAGGAAGCGACGCTCGGGCGGTTGCTGCCGCGTCCGGTGGTCTTGGAAGGGGATCTGACGGCTCCTTCCTGCGGCTTGGCCGATGCCGAAATCATCTGGCTGAAGCGGGCGTGCGGCGCCGTGCTCCACAATGCCGCGTCGCTGGAATTCATCGGGGCCGACCGGGCGGGCGAGCCCTGGCAGACGAACGTCACGGGCACCACAAACCTCCTCGGGCTCGTCGAGCGGGCAGGGATCGAGGAATTTCATCACGTGTCGACGGCCTATGTCTGCGGCCTCACGCCGGGGCCGATTCCCGAGGGTCCGTCGACCGGTGAGCACGGCTTCCGCAACGATTACGAGGCCAGCAAGCACGAGGCCGAACGGCTCGTCCGATCGGCGCGGTTTCTCCGCGAGCCGACGTTCTACAGGCCTGCCGTGATCGTGGGCGATTCCCGCACCGGGGCCACGACCACCTACCACGGCATGATGGCGATGCTGCAACTGATGACCGTGATCGTCCGCAGCCTGCCGGCCGACGAGAACGGTTTTCGCAAGGTGTCGCTGCGGCTGGCGATGACGGGCGAAGAGAAGCGCAACATGATCCCAGTCGATTGGGTGGCCGACGTGATCGCCCGCCTGTTTGCCGATCCGGCCGCCCGCGGGCAGACGATCCATCTGGCGCCCGAGAAGCCGATCACGATTCGCCAGATCATCGATTTCACGAGCTCCTACCTCAACTCGGGCGGCGTGGAATTCTGCGGCCCCACGAAGCCCGCTGAACTCAACGACGTGGAGAGCTTCGCCTACGGCGGCAAGGGGCTCTACGAGGCCTACGAGCAGACCGACCCGATCTTCGAGACCGGCAATCTGAAACGGCTCGTTCCCGACCTTCCCTGCCCGGTGATCGACGAGGCGATGATGCACCGCTTTCTCGCCTACGGCGATGCCGACCGGTGGGGCAAGCGGAAGCCGCCGGCGGCGCCGGTCGCGGCCTGGGCGGCCGACCTGCTCGCCGACTTGGAGGGGGATGACTTGGTGGCCCTCGCGGAAGCCTGTCGCGGCCGGGCATCCGCAGCGGACTCCGCTCCCGGCGGTGTGGCGGCGGGCGTGGGGCTGGATGTGGTCGGTCCGGGGGGCGGGGCATGGACGATCCGAAGGAAAGGGGCGGCCGAAGCCTGCCTGGATCGCGGCCGCGCGGATGGCGTGCCGGTCTGCCGTGGAGATGTCGCCACGTTGATCGGCTGGCTGGATGACGCCACCCAACGGTCGCCGGTCAGCGAACCGCGTAGACCACGTGAAGGTGATCGGCGTCGTCACGGAGCGGCTCAGTCGACGTCTTGAAGCCGACGCCGCCGAGCATAGCCTGCATGCGCTCCGCACTCGGCGGCCCGCCATGCACTTCGACGACGACCTGGCGGATCATCGGCCACTGCTCCGCCGCCACGCTCGCCACGACCTGCTCCTCGGCCCCCTCGGTGTCGATCTTGAGGAGATCGACCCGTGTGAGCCGCTCGTCGCGAAGAATGTCGCCGAGCGGCCTCACTTCGCAGGACACTCGCTGCGTTGTGTGGTAATAGCGGCGGACCGATTCCGCGAGCGGAAACCACATCCATCCCGGGGTCACCGCGAGCAGCCTCGAGAAGAGGGGCGACCGCCGCGCCATCTCGCCGAGCACGAAGCGGCGGGAATTGGCACGGAAGGCCGCCGTATCCTGCGGGAAGAGCGACGACGCCAGGCTCATGCGCGGGAAGTAGGTCATTTCCACCTGGCCGGCCGGTGTGCCGACGGCGCAATTCAGGAGTCGCACGTCGCCGGGGCAATTGGCCTTCACGGTGCGATCGAGCATCGCGAACACCTCGGGAACCGGCTCGATCGCCACGACCGTGGCGTCGGGCAGCGTGCGGGCGAGATGGAGGGTGAAGAAGCCGAGGTTGGCGCCGACGTCCACGACCACGCTGCCCGGTCCCAGATGAATCCCGTGGCGGGTGTAGATGTTGTCGTCGGCGTCCATTTCCTCGAGCAGGAGGTCGACGTCCGCGCGCGAGCGGTAGTGGATCCGTTCCCCGGTGGGGAGCAGGCATGATTTCATGAGGCGGCGCTGGCGGGGGGCTGTCGTGGCGGTCGCCGGCCGCGGGCCAGGCCGGCGACCTTGGCGGAGAGGCCGATGAACCGGGGCAGATCGAGTGCGAAACTGACGATGGCCGGCCGGCGGACCCGCCGGATGCGGCCCGCGGCATCGAGCTCCCAGGAGGCCATGGCGCCGCTGATCATCCGGCTGCCGCCCGCGAGGCGGCGGTTGGCACGAGCGGCCTCGCCAGTGAGGTAGGCGGCGAGCCGGCCACCGCGCACGTGTGCGTAGTCATGGTTCTGGTGGATCGCCGTGGCCGTCGGCGTGATGTCGATGACGGGCGCGTCGCGGCGATGCGCGTCGTAGACCATCCAGTTGTCCCAGAAGGCTCTGCCGAGCGTGAACGGCGGCACGTCCGTGTACGCGGCCCGGGGAAACACGAAGTAGTCCTTGCACACCCGGGCCGCCAGCCGCCCGCTGGTCCGCGCCAGCGCGGCGAGGTTGTCGGCTGCGGCGGGATGCCGCCAATCGATCTCGTGGTCGATGTCGGCGTCGGTCCGCCGCCCCACGATGAGATAATCCCCGGTGACCGCCGCCATGGTCTGGCGGACGGCCGCTAGCCAGTCCGGCAGGAGGATAATGTCAGAATTGACGTAGACGAAGGCCTCGGCAGCGCTCGCGGCGCGGGCCCGCGAGAAGAGATCGTCGACCCGCGGCGGACCTTCGGGGCCGGAGGCGATATCCCCGATGTCGACCGCCGCCACCTCGCTGCGAATCTCCGCCAGGCCCGCGACGGAACCGGCGAGCAGGATCTGCACCTCTCCGCCGAGGCCGCGCCAGCTGCGGATCGCGTTTCGTTGGATGGTGCCCGTGTGCCCCACGAACGGCTTCGGGGCGGCGATGATGGCAAGGCGCGGGAACGATGGCATGACGTTGCTGGCCCCGAAAAAACCGTGAATTATCCTAGTTCGGCGTTCGACCGGGTCAAACTTCCGCCGCAACCGTGGGCCGTATGAATATTTGGAATGTGCTGATGCCGCAGTGGTTGCGGCTCACGAGCCTGGGCAACGGGCTGAGGAGCGGCGGTTGGCCGCCGCGCGATCCGCCGCCGGAGATGCTGCCATCGTTGACGATGCAAGGCACGATCCCGCTCGGCCGCTGGTATCTCAACGACATCAAGGTGGGCGGCCTCGTGTGGACGACGCGATCCCGGTGGTGGAACCCCGAGATGGTGCGGCGTCGGGGAGTTGCTTACTACGGTTCCAACGACCGCTTCCTCTACGACGCCCTCGAGGCGCATCCCATCGCCGGCCGCGAGGCCGTGATCGTGGGGTCGGAGTTTCCCTGGTACGAGTGCATCGCGACCACATTCGGCGCCACCGTGACAACGATCGAGTATCGGCCCGTCGACTGCCGCATCCCCGGGCTGACAGTGCTCACGCCGGATGAATTCGCCCGCCAGCCGCGGCAGTTCGACGCCGCGATCTCCATCTCCTCGATCGAGCACGACGGCCTCGGACGCTACGGCGACCCGCTGAATCCCGACGGCGATCTGCACGCGATGAATCAGTTTCGGCGGCTCCTGAAGCCGGGCGGCCGGCTCTTTCTCGCGGTGCCCGTCGGTCCGGATACCGTGGTATGGAACGCCCATCGGATCTACGGTCCGCGACGCCTGCCGCTGCTCCTCTCCGGCTGGAGGCAGGTGGCCGTGTATGGCTTCGACGAGCGCGAACTGACGCAGCGGCCACTGGGCGACTATCTCTACCAGCCCGTGTTCGTCCTGGAACCGGAAGGCCCGTGAGGCTCGTCCGGCCCTCAGCCGACGAGCACCTCCGCCGATCCCTCCTGCCAGCGGATGGCGTAGACGACGCCGCGCCACTCGACGGAGCGGCAGACCAGCGCCGACGCCATGGCCACAGCATACACGCACTGCGTCGCCGGGATGATGGCGGCCCACCACAGGGCGCGTCCCGGCCCTGGCGGCCGCACGTCGCGGCCCGTCACGGCCACCGCGGCGCGGACGCTGGCCGTGATGATCGCCAAGAGCCCGATGTTCACCCCCTCGTAGGCCAGGAGCGCCCCGCCGCAGGCCCGTGCCAGCGGTGGATCGGCGGCGAGGATGGCGGCTATGAAGCCCACCACCGCCGCCACCAGGGCGAGCGACGTGGCGATGCCGTGGGTGGCGACCAGCGGCCATGACCGGTGGTGCAGCCGCGCCGTGAGCAGTTGGCGGCTGATCCAGCGGGTGAGGGGCGCGAGAGCGATGTCGTCGTCGCGGTCGATCGCCGTGAGCGCGGGCACGTAGCGATACGCCCAACCCGCGCCGGCCAGCGGTTCGGCGAGCGACGTGTCTTCGCAGAGCGCGGCCTCGATCACGCCCAGCCAGCCGCACGCGTCCATGGCCTCACGCCGCACGGCCAGCGACCCGCCCCAGGGGATACCGAACGTCGTCATCTGCACGATCGCGCCCGCATTCCAGATCGCGCGGACGACGCCCGCCGGCGTGTCGCGGTCGGGGTCATACCAGCGGTTACCCGACACCGCCCCCACGCCGGGTCGCAGGCATTCGTCCACCATCGTGAGCAGCCAGTCGGCGTGCACGACCGAATCGGCGTCGACGAGGGCCACGACCTGCGTATCCGGCGCGACCGCGCGAAGCGCCTGCCGCAGCGAGGCGCATTTCAGCGAGCCCCGCGTGGGCCGCGTGGCCAGCGGCTCGATGACCGCGTTCTTCCACGTGGGCCGGGCCGTGGCGGTCAGGCGGGAGACGGCCGCGTGGGCCACCTCCCAGGCGGGGTCGGTCTCCGCGTCCACCACCACCCGGAGCCGCCAGTCGCGGTGTGACTGGCGGGCCAGGGCGGCGAACACCTCGTCGAGCGTCGCGTCGCAGCCCCGGAGGCAGAGGATCACCTCGGCGGGAACGGCGGCCGACTCGTGCCGCAGGCCGTTGCGGGCCACGAAGGCCCTCGTTCGGGCCCGCACGATCCACGCGAACCACAGCGTGAGCACGACCTGGGGCACGACGAGTGCGAGAAACACGGCGGCGGCGACGCCCTCCGGCGACGCGACGGGCGGAATCGTCATGCGGTGTCTCCTCTCGCGGCGGCCATTGCCGGAGCCATGCCCGTGGCGGCCAGCGTTTCCAGTTCGCTCACCATCCGGCCGAGCAGCCCCTCGGCCGTCTCCGGCCGAAGTCGGTCTGGATCGACATGGAAGGCGATCGTCCTGTGGCCGCAGGTCTCGTGGGTGCAGGCGGCCAGCGCGGTGCCCGGGCGGATCGGCGGCACGGCCCACCAGCCGGCCATGCGGCTGCCACCGACGCGGATCGCTCCGTCGGGGGCCACGAGGGGCGTGCGGTCAAAGAAGCGGCCGAGGTTGGAGAGCACCGCCGTGCATTGCGGCCGCGGCCGGTGTGCCGAACGCCGCAGGCCGCCGGGAAGCAGGCGGCCCGCGGCCAGGGAGAGGGGAAAGATGTGGCCGAGGGCGTGCTTCTCGATGATCTCCATCTGGTCGCGGATGCCCGCCGCGAGCCGTTCGCGATCATGCCGATCGTCGGGCTGCCGGTCGAGAAAGATCATGCTCACGCGGTTGGCTGCCGGGAGGAGATGGTCGTCCTTCGTCCGCAGGCTCATGGGGATGCCAATCCGGATCCAGGGTGTCTGCGGCGATTGCTGTCGGTGCGGCGCCGCGGCCACGTGGTCGCCGAGCGTCGCGGCCAGCGCCATCGCCAGCAGGTCGTTGACCCGCACGCCCGTTTCTTTGGCCCGGTGCTCGACGGCGTCCACCAGCGTGTCGTCGAGCGTGGCCGAAACGACGGCCGGCTGCCAGGGTCCCTCTGCCCGTGGCACGCGACTCGCGTCATCCTCGTCTGCCAGGGCCGTCACGTCGTGGGCCATGAACTCCTTCACGCCTTCGAGTCCCTTGGCCAGCCGGGGAAGCATGCGGGCGAAGCGGCTCCATGAGGAAGCGATGCGGCCGCGGGCCAACAAAGCGGCCATCACGTCTTCAGGCGGACGTCGCCTGCGGCCGGGCTTGCCGTCCACGGCGAGCAGCCACCGCTCCATGAACCCGGTGGTGCCCAGGCCGTCGCAGGCGGCGTGGTGGACGGCCAGCGCGATCGACCAGCCGTCGCCATGCTCCACGAGCTCGGCATGCAGCACCGGCCCGGACCGTGGGTCGAGGCGGGGCAGGGCGGGCGTCCATTGGGAAGGGCCCGCACCGAGCCTGGGGCCGCGCGACCTGTGGAGCCGGGGCATGTCGCCCGGCACCCAACGGGGACGCCGCCCGCCGGCGGTCTCGATCCGGGCGGTGAGGAGCGGTTCGTTTTGGACCGTGTTGAGGAACGCCTCTTCTAGGTTTGCGGGTGGGGCGTCGCCCACGAAGTCGAACCGCGTCACGATGACCATGGGGTGGGTGGGGCGGTCATCGACCAGCATGTGCTCCTCGAAGGGAGTGAGGGGCAGTCCGTCGGCCGGCAGCGAGATCGTCCGCGAAGAATCGGGCGCGGGCATGGGCGAGGGGTCCGTCGTGCGACGGCTTGGGGGAGCGTTCCCGCGGCGATTGTGCTTGGACGGCCGGGCCAGTTCAACTGGGGCGAACCTCTGCCGAACTTGAGCCGTGCCGGCCCGTTCCTTAGGATTGTGTCGTTCGATTCGGAGGGTAAGCGAATTGGCCAGCGGTCTGACTCGAAATCAGATGCCGGGAAACCGGTTGTGGGTTCGAATCCCATGCCCTCCGCTCTGCGATTCGGCCGCGGTCCGCGCGGATGAAAGCCCGGGCCATCGAAGCCCGTTTCGTCCGGGCCCGAACCCTGCTCCTACCCGCGGTCGATGACCAACGGGTCGTGCGAGCGGAGGTCGCCGATGCGGATCGATGCCTTTCCGGAGAGGAGGTCGTCGATCAGCGAGCCCACCACCTCCTGCCGCCAGCCGGTGGCCAGAAGCGGCGGCTCGTCGCCCTCGTGGCAGCCGAGCTTCCACGCCAGAAGGTCGCGCATGTCGGATGCCGTGCCCACGAGCGCGGGCGCGATCTTCATCCGCCGGCACATCCCCGCCACGGCCGTCGCCAGGAACTGGCCAAGCACGGCCAGTTGGGCCGGCGGGGCGCGATGCTTCTCGCCACCAGGGCATTCCGCCTCCGGCACGGCGAGCCCCCGCGCGATCGCGTCGGCAAGGCTGGGAAGAATGTGCCGCAGGTCCGAACGCTGCATGCCGCGGATCGCGGAAATCTGCCGTGGGTCGGCACTCTTCCGCTTGGCGAGCTCCACGAGCAGGTCGTCGCGGAGGACCCGCTTGGGGGGCATGTCGCGCTCTTCCGCGAGCGCGTCGCGCCAGTGCCAGACCTCGCGGGCGACGGCCAGCTCGCGGCGCGAGAGGCCGTTGAGCCCCGCCACCCGCCGCCAGCGCTTCCGCTGAAACGACTCGGCGACGTCATCCTGCCAGGCCGCCATCTCGGCATCCATCCAGGCCACGCGGCCGCTCGACTGCAGCTTGGATTCGAGCTTTCGCCACAGCAGCTCGAGGTGCCGCACGTCGTCGAGGGCGTAGTCGAGCTGAGCCGCGGAGAGCGGCCGCTGCCGCCAGTCGGTGCGGGTCTCGGCCTTGTTGGTCTGCACGTTGAGCAGCCGCCGCACGATCGCCGCATAGCCGGCCGGGAAGTCGTGGTCCACCAGTCCCGCCGCCACCTGCACGTCGAAGAGCTTGGCCGGCCGCTCGCCGATGGCGTGGAGGATGAAGCCGAGTTCCTCGCGGCCCGCATGCACCACCGTCGTCCGTGCGGAATCGGTGAGGAGCCGCCAGAAGGGATCCAGTTCGCGCACGGCGAGCGTGTCGATCACGGCCAGCGTGTCGGGCGCCGCCACCTGGATCAGACACAGTTGGCTGCGGTAGGTGTGCTCCGACACGAATTCCGTGTCGAAGGCCACGTGGTCGTGGGCGGACAGGCGGTCGACGAGCCGCGCGAGCTCCGTCGCGGACGTGACGTGATCGTAGGAGTCGGGAGTGGTCGGCAAGGGCGCTACAGGAAGAGCAATGAGACGAGAACGAAGACCGGCAGCAACACTCCTACACTATAGAGCACATATCCGAAGAAGCTTGGCATCTTCACCCCAGCCTGCTCGGCGATCGCCTTGACCATGAAGTTGGGGCCGTTGCCGATGTAGGTCATGGCCCCGAGAAACACCGCCCCCAGGCTGATGGCCGCCAGCCGGCCCACCTCCACCCCCGCCATGAGCGGCCCCTCCGACGGCAGCGCCTGGGCCGTCTTGAAGAACACGAGATACGTGGGCGCGTTGTCGAGCACCGACGACAGCGCACCCGTCGCCCAGAAGAACGCGTCGGGCGACTGGATGCCGAGGCTCGCGCCGCGCTCGTTCAAGAGCGCCAGCGCCGGCTGCATGCACACGAAGATGCCCACGAACAGGGCCGCCACCTCGAGAATCGCGGCATAGGTAAAGCCGTTCTTCTCGCGGATGCTCCGCGAGCCCAGGGCCAGCGATGCCGCGACCAATGCGAGCAGCACGGCCTCGCGGAGAAAAATCCACGGGTGCCATGTGGTGCCCGGGAACGGCTTCGACGGATCGAGCGTGGCCACGGCGGCGATCACGCCCGCCATCAGGGGTGCGTTGAGGCCCAGCCCGGCGATCCGCAGCCGGGTGGTCATCCGGGTGTCGCGGGCGATGTCGCCGGCCTGCTCGCGGGGATAGCCGAAGAACGTGTCCCACAGCCAGTACACGGCCAGCAGCACGCCGTTGGTGAAGGCCCACGGCTGCCACAGCGAGAGCGTCCACAGGAAGTCGACGCCCTGAAGGTAGCCGAGGAACAGCGGCGGGTCGCCGATGGGCAGCAGGAGGCCGCCGCAGTTGCAGACGACGAAGATGAAGAACACGACCGTATGGGCCACCAGCCGACGTTCGCGATTGGTCTCCAACAGCGGCCGCACGAGCAGCATCGCCGCCCCGGTCGTGCCGATAAAGCTCGCGGCCAGGCCGCCGATGCCGATGAAGGCGGCGTTGATCGTGGGCGTGGCCCGGAGATCCCCCTCGATCCGCACGCCGCCGGTGATCACGTACAGCGCGAGCAGGAGCACGATGAACGGCACGTATTCGGCGAGCATGGCATTTGCAAGCACCGCCCCAGCCACGCCCCAGGAAGGCCCGGTCGCCGCCGGCGGCACCACGGCATGGGCCGGAAAGTGGAGTTCAACCGGCTCGCGGTGGAGAAGCAGGTAGTAGCCGAGCGTGACCAGCCCGAGGATTCCGGCCACGAGCAGCTTGCTCGAATTGTGCTCCCACCAATGCTGCACCGGTGGCGTGAGCGGCAGGATTGCGATCGCCCCCAAGAGCAGCACGAAGGGCAGCACGGCCGATGGGGGCGGGGCGGCGCCGGCGTGGCTATGGGCGGCGTCGGCGACCGCATGGCCGTCGGCGGCCTGATGCGCGGCCTGATCCGCCACCAGCAGGTCGCGGCCATGCTGCGGCCACTGCAGGAAGGCCGCGGCGGCGTACACTGCCAGCACGATGGCGATCCCGGCGAGAGCCGTGGCCGGATGTGAGGAGGAGGGCGGCGGTTGGCGCGTGTCGTGCATGACGGGAGACTCACGGTGCGACAGAACGAATCGGTGAACGCGGCCAGATCGTACGGACTCCCACCCGCAGTGAAAAGCATGGCCACCAGCGTGGGAGAAAGATCGTCGTCCGAGCCGGTCGAGGTGTGGCTGCGCGGGAACGTGCGGCCAGTGGCCGTCGTGGCAGCGGTGGGTGCGGTCATCCTGGCCGGCGGCGCGGCGATGGCTGCGGCCGCGCCACTCGCGCCGGCGGTCCGCGGAGCCGTGGTCGGCGCGCTGGTGCTGGCCGGCGCGGGGCTGGCGCTGCTCATGCACGCGACCAGCCGGCCGCGGCTCATGCGGTGTGGCGATAGGCTCAGGGTGCGGGTCGCGCCCCAGGCCGTAGCCGACGTGCCGCTCGAGGTTGTCGAGTGTTTCTTCGCCGGCTCGACGCCGCTCGACGCCACTGGAGCGCCCGCAGCGGACGAGCAGGCGGCGTGCCGCGTCGGCACGCTCGTCGTGCGGGTGGCCGAGCGGGCCGTGGAGCATCATCGCCGCGACACCTTCCGCCCGTGGGTGGTGTGGGAGGAAGGCGCGATCGTCATCGACGGCCGCTGGTGCGAGCCCCTCTCGCCGGCCAAGGCCCGCGACCTCGGCGGCAGGCTCGTGGCAGCGAAGCGCGACACCGCGGGCGGGAGCGGCGGCGCATGACGGACTGGCAGGGACTGCTCGTCAGCGTGCGCGACCCGGCCGAGGTGGAAGCCGCCCTCGAGGGCGGCGCGGCGATCATCGACGTGAAGGATCCCTCCCGCGGATCGCTCGGCGCCGCTGCGCCGGAGACGATCGTCGCGGTGGCGCAGGCCGTGGGTGGCCGCGTGCCGTGGTCGTGCGCCGCGGGCGAACTCGCCGAAATGCAGCCTGCCGGCATCCGCGCGCGGCTGGCCGGCATTGCCGCCGCCGTCCCGACGCCTGCGGCGCTCAAGCTGGGCCTGGCGGGCATGGTGGGGGAGGCCTGGCAGGATGCATGGCAAGGCGTTCTCGCGGTCGTGCCGCCGCGCACCGCCCGCGTCGCGGTCGCCTACGCCGACTGGCGGTCGGTGGCCGCCCCCGATCCGGCCGAGATCATCGACGTGGGCGCCGCGGCGGGCTGCACGCTGTTTCTCATCGACACAGCCGACAAGACGGGGCCGGGGCTGTGCGGCTGCTGTGAGGCCGCCGAGCTCCGCGGCTGGATCGCGCGGGCCCGAGCGGCCGGCATGCGGGTGGCGGTCGCAGGAAAGCTCGCGCTGGAGGAAATCCCGGCGATCCGCCGGTTCGGCCCCGACGTGGTCGCCATGCGGACGGCCGTCTGCTCAAATGGCCGCTCAGGCCGGATCGATGCGACGCTGGTCCGTCGAGCCGTCTCCATTCTCGCCCCTCCCGGAGAGCCCGCACCGTGAAGCCGCTTGAAGTCCGTGTGCCCCACCGCCTCGCCACCGAAGACATGCGGCGGCGGCTCGACGAAGGCGTGACCCGGGCCCGCGAGCAGTACGCCGACACGGTCGGCCCGATCGATGCCCAGTGGACGTCGGCCGACACGATGGCCGTGGGATTGACCGTGATGGGCATGCGGATCGACGGATCGATCGAGGTGCTCGCAGAGGAGTTGCTCGTGCAGGTGCAGCTGCCGGGAATGGCGGCGATGTTCGCCGGTCAGATCCGCGACGGCATCCAGCAGCGGTTGGGTGGACTGGTGGGGTCGCAACCGGCGTAGCGAACGCGGAAGGAGGGCAAGAGTGACCGACCGTGACGGCGCGGGTGGCCGCAGGGTCCTTCCCTGGCCGATGCACCGAACACGGATGCTCGTTCACCGCCAGGGTTCCGATGCGCATTTTTCGTTCCGCGACACTCCTTCTGGCATCGTCTGCATGGGTGCTCGCCGCGCTGACCGCGAGCAGCGCTGAGCCTGACCGGCCGCCGCTCTTGATCGCGCAATCGCAAAACGGTGCGACTGAAGAAGACGATCCCTTCGCCGACGAACTCAACCCACTGCGCGGACGTCGGCAGCCAGGCCGGCCCGCGGCAGCCCCGACCCAGCCGGCAGAGGATCGCCCCAAGGCCGGGCCCGAGGAGCCTGCAGAGGAGCCCGCGCCGAAGCCCGCCGCCCCCGCGGCCAAGCCCCCCGCGCCCAAGCCGCCTGCGCCCGCCCCGCAGCTGCCGGTGCCGTTCCCGGATGCGGAATCGCCTCCCGCGACACAGCGCGAGGAGCCGAGAGGCATGGACGACGAGACCGATGAGGAGGAGTTGTCGCCCGCCGAGAAGAAGCTCCTCGAAGCCGAGCAGTTCGACATGCAGGGCGACCTCGAGGCCGCCCGGGCCAAGGTCCGCGAAGCCATCACTCTCGACCCCAAGCTCACCAGGGGCTACCTGGCGCTGGGCGTGCTGTCGCGGCGGCTGGGCGACTATGAGGCCTCGGTCGAGGCCTGTTCGCAGGGACTGCTCGTCGATCCCCTCGACTCCGAGCTGCTGCTGCGGCGGGGTATCGCATGGTTTTATCTCGGCATGTTCGGCATCGCCCTTGAAGACTTCGAGGATGCCGCCGGCATCGCCTACGAAGATCCGCGGACCGAGTTGTGGCGTGGCCTGACCCTCATCGAGCTCGACCGGCCCCTGGAGGCGATCAACGCCTACGCCTCGTCGATCCGCCGTGACCGCTCGTTCATGCTCGCCTATCTCAATCGCGGGCTGGCCTATCTCTCCACGGGCGAGCCGCGGAAGGCCGAGTTCGACTTCGACCACGCCATCCGCCACGACCCACGCGACGTGCGGGCCTGGTTCAACCGCGGCGTCGCCCAGGCGCGGCAGGAAAAATTCGCCGATGCCATCCGTTCCTACAAGGCGGCCCTGCGGCTCGATCCGAGCCATGAGCCCGCGCGGCGGAATCTCGCGGCTGCCGAGCGGATGCAGGCTCACTGAGCCGGCCGCGCCCACACCTGCAGCCGATCGCCCTCGATCTTCCAGGCGAGGCCCAGGGGCTCGGTGATGGCGTCGAGCAGGCGATCCCGCGGCACATCGGCGACGCTCAACTTGACGATCTCACGCGGGGTGATGCCGCGGTCGCGGAGCGATGCCGCATCGAGGTCGATGGTCAGCCCCAGCCGCTTGCCCACCACGGCGAGCAGTTCGTCGAGCGGCGCCGCCACGCGGAGGGTGAACGCATCCACCGGCACGGCCGGCCGTCGCGGTCCCGCCGGCTGGCGCGGGCGATTCCGCGCGGCGTCGGCCGGTGCTGAGGGCAGCGGCACCACGCGGCCGCGGGGCGTGCCGTTCGCCAGGCCGGCCGACCAGGCGACCCGGCGGTCGAAGTGGGCGAGAACCAGATCCAGCCTGTCGGCGAGCGACAAGGCTGGCAACGACGCCGCCGGGAAATGGTCGTGCGGGATCTCTTCGAGGCCCTCCAGTTCGACGCCGGCCTGGCGGGCGGCGGCCGCGACCAACTCGCGTGGCTCCGCGCCCGCCTCCCATGTCCAGCCCGCTGCCTTCTCGACGATGCGGTGCTGGGAGGCGGGGAGACGCCTCAGTTCGGCGTCGCGGGCCCGCTCCGCAGCCTCGCAGGCCGCCGCCACGGCGGGCGGCGCGATGCGGACCATCGAATCGAGCAGGGCCACGTCGGTGTCCGCTGCCGCGGCGATGGCGGCGGCCACGGTATCGGGCGGCTCACCGGCGGCCTCGAGCGTGATCGGCGTCGTCGGGTCGATCCGCCGGTCGACGACGAACGGCATGCCCGAAAACCGCGTGGCCTGCGCGGCCACCTCCGCAAGTGGTAATGCCCACCAGCCGGCCTTGAAGGGCCGGGCTGTGGTTGGCCGGGCGTCCGGCGGGGCGAATGCCAGGCCGCGGCCCGCGAGCCCGGCGGCCAGGAGGATCGCGGCCGCCGCGGCGGCCGAATGCCGGCCGAGATGACTCGCTTGCAGGCGCACGGCTATCCTCCGCTGGAGTGTCGGCCCGGGGCTCTCGAACGCACGTCAGGATACACCGCATGCCCATCAGGCAGGAATCGGCGGCGGCCGCTGCGCCGCGGCCCACGATCCTCATCCTCGGCGCGGGCATCAACGGGGCGGCACTCGCCAGGGATCTCGTGCTCTCCGGCGCGGCGGTGGTCGTCGTCGATGCCGGCGATGTTGCCGCGGGCGCCACGGCCTGGTCCACGCGGCTCATTCACGGTGGGCTGCGGTATCTGGAATACGGCGAGGTCGGCCTCGTCCGCGAGAGTCTCGTGGAGCGCGACATCCTCCTCCGCGCGGCCCCACACCTCGTCCGTCGGCTGCCGTTCTATGTTCCCCTCCGCGGGCGGTCGGGCGGTCTCGTGGCGGCAGCGGCGCGGCTCGTCGGCATGGAGCGGCTGGCCCGGCGGTGCCGCGGGCCGCGCGGCCGCGGCAGTTGGACGCTCCGCATCGGCCTCGCTCTTTACGACCTGCTGGCCGCGGGATCGGGCTGGCCGCGGCACGCCATCGTGCGGGCGGGCGGGCCTGGATTGCCGCGGGTGGATGCCGCCAGGTTTCCGCTGGCGGCAACGTATGCGGACGGACAGGCACTCTATCCGGAGCGGCTGGCCGTCGAGTTTCTCGTCGACGCTCGGAGGGTCGCCGCCGCGCGAGGCATTCCCTTCGCGGTGCATCTGCGGCAGCGGTGCCGGCTGGGCCCTGATGGCGGCGTGCGAATCGCGCCGGCCGATACAGACGGTGGCGCGCCGGCGGTGGTGTGGCCCGCGGCGATCGTGAATGCCACCGGCCCATGGGTCGATGCGTCGTGCGCGGAGCTGTTTGCCGAACTGGCTCCCGCCGCACGACCGTTGACGGGAGGCACGAAGGGCAGCCACCTCGTGATCCACTCGCCGGTCTTGCGGGAGGCGCTGGGGGCAAGCGGCGTGTATGCCGAAGCCGACGATGGCCGGCCGGTGTTCGTGTTGCCCTTCGCCGAATCGCTCGTGCTCGTGGGCACGACCGATCTCCCTTTCGCGGGCGACCCCGCGAAGGCCCGCGCCGACGACGACGAGATCGCCTACCTGCTGGAGGCCGTCGACCGGCTGTTTCCGGGCGTGGGCATCACCCGCCGCGACGTGCAGCAA
>JBIIIP010000076.1:0-15166 GCA_044234625.1 Pirellulales bacterium
CCGGCTGTCGCGGCGGCCGGCGGCACCCCGGGCGCCATCACCCGCCGCCACCATCTCGTGCGGCATGCATCGGCCCCGGTGCCCACCTGGTCGATCGTCGGCGGCAAGCTCACCACCTGCCGCAGCCTCGCGGAGGCGACGGCGGCGACCGTGCTGGCCGCGATCGGCCTGCGGCCGGAGGGTTCGTCGCGCGGGCGGCCGCTTCCCGGGGCGTGGTCCGCCGCGGGCCGCGCGGGCGCCGTGGCGGCGGCGCTGGCCAGTGCCGCTGCGGGCGGCGTGGCCGAGCCCATCCGGCAGCGGGTCGCCGAGCGGCTCGTGGATCTCTTCGGCGCGCGGGCCGCGGATGTGTGGGGGCGGGCCGCCACCGCGGCGCTGCTCGACGGCGTTCCCCTGCCGGCCGCGGCGGTGGCGTTCTGCGTGGAGGAGGAGTGGGCCCGGTCGATCGAAGACGTGGTCGAACGGCGGCTGATGCTCGTCTTCGACCCCGCGCTTTCGATGCGCACGCTCGCCGACGTCGCCGCGGCGCTCGTCGCCGCGGGCGCGCTTCCCGCCGCGCACGTCGATACGGCCGTGGCGGCCTATGCCGCGCGGCTCCGCGATCATTTCGGCCGCACTCTGGAGCCCTCGCCATGACGCCCGCTGCCCCTTCCCCGACCGCCCGCCACGTGCTCGCCCTCGATCAGGGCACGACCTCGAGCCGCGCCATCCTCTTCGACGGCCGCGGCAGCCCGGTCGCCGTCGAGCAGGAGGAATTTCCGCAGCACACCCGCGTCGCCTCCGGGGGCGATCCCGACCAGGCGATCGTGGAGCACGACGCGGAAGACATCTGGAATTCCCAGATCGGCTGTGCGCATCGGGTGATCGCCAAAGCGGGCATCGACGTGCGGCAGGTGGCGGCTGTCGGGATCACCAACCAGCGTGAGACCACGATCCTCTGGGAGCGGGCCACGGGCCGGGCCGTGGCCCCGGCCGTGGTCTGGCAGAGCCGCGTTTCGGCGCCGATCTGCGCCCGGCTCAAGGCCGGCGGGGCCGAGCCCGCCGTGCGGGCCGCCACCGGCCTCCTTCTCGATCCGTATTTCTCGGCGACGAAGATCATGCACCTGTTCGAGACCATTCCCGGCCTGCGGCAGCGGTGCGCGGCGGGCGACGTGCTCTTCGGAACGGTCGATAGCTTCCTCATCTGGCGGCTCACCGGCGGCCGCGTGCATGCCACCGACGTCACGAACGCGAGCCGCACACTGCTCTACGATATCCACCGCCGGGCATGGAGCGACGAGCTCTGCCGGCTGTTCGACGTGCCCCGCGCGATGCTGCCCGACGTGCGGCCGTCGAGCGGCGATTTCGGCGTGGTCGATGCCCGCTGGCTCGGCGCGGCAGTGCCCATCGCGGGATGCGCGGGCGACCAGCAGGCGGCGGCATTCGGCCAGGGATGCATCGCGGCGGGCACGGGCAAAAACACCTACGGCACCGGCGCCTTCCTGCTCTTCTCCACGGGCCCGCATGCCGCCGTCAGTTGCAGCGGCCTGCTGACGACGCCGGGCTGCGAGGTGGGCGAGTCGAGGCCCTACTGCCTGGAGGGCGCGGTGTTCATCGCCGGGGCAGCGGTGGGCTGGCTCCGTGACGGCCTGGGGATCATTCAGCAGGCGCGAGACATCGAGCCCTTGGCGAGGAGCGTGGCCGACAGCGGGGGCGTGGTGATGGTGCCGGCGTTCACGGGGCTGGCCACGCCCGACTGGGATCCCTTCGCCCGCGGCCTCCTCATCGGCCTCTCGCGGGGCACGACGCGGGCCCACGTCGCCCGCGCCGCCCTCGAGGGGATCGCGCTCTCCGTGGCCGATGTCGTGGGGTGCATGGAGCGAGATGCTGGGTTGAGGCTGGAGACGCTGCGCGTCGATGGCGGTGCGAGTGCGAACGATCTCCTTCTGCAGATCCAGGCGGATGCCCTGGGGATCGCGGTGGAGCGGCCCGCCGTCGTCGAGACGACGGCCCTCGGCGCGGCGCTGCTCGCCGGCCTGGCCACGGGCGTGTATGCCGATCAGTCGGCGATCGACGACGCCCGCCGGGTGGCCGCGCGGTTCGAGCCCGCGATTGGTGCGGCCGCGCGCGAGAGGCTGCGCAGCCGGTGGCGGGATGCGGTCGAGCGGTCGAAGGGCTGGGCGCGACCTTGATTCATCGCTGGATCGGGCCCGTCATCGGCGAGCGTCCCTCGGCCACGGCCACGCGGGCCGTGTATTTCTGGGGATCGGCCGAGAACGCCGACTGTGTTTCCGTCGAGGAGAAGAGGTAGACGCGGGATTGATACGTCACGCCGAAGCGGCGTTGCCCGGGCACCGTTTTTCCGGCATCGAAGGCGAGCACTGGATCGTCACCCGAGAGGGCTGGGGCGTAGCGGTCGGGATCGGTGAGGAAGGCCTGCTGCTGCTCGGCCCCGGCGAAGAGATAGGTGCGGCCGCGGTGCCGGGCTCCGAACTGCGCGCGGCCCTCGACCCAGGCGCCCCGTTCCACGAGCGTGACGGGGCAGTAGCCCTCAAGCCCGAGCGGCATCGAGCCCAACGTGTCGGCGGGCGCCGCCGCGACGGCCACCGGCGCCGCCGCCGGCACGGCGGGCTTCGCGTTGCCGGTGCCCGGCCACTTGGGCAGCAGGGCAAACGGCTTTTGCAGCGCGGCGATGAAGGGATTGGCCTGCTTGGGCTTGCCTTCGTCCGCAGGCTTGGCCGGTGCGGTGGTGGGCTGTGCGGCGGGGGCGGCCGTGGGGGCAGCGGTCAGCGCCGGAGCCGATGGCGCGGCGGGAGCCGCGGCCGCCGCCTGCTGGCCCAGCCACGATACCATTCCCGATGCGGGTGCGGCGGTGGTCGTCGGCGCGGGCTCAATGTTCGGTCGCATCGCTGGCGGCGTGGACGATGGCGGCGGAGTGGACGGGGCAGCTGCAGTTGCCGCCGTGGGCGATGCGGCCCGCTCAGCTGGCCAACCCGCCGGCGGGCTCGCCGGCAGTTGCGGCTCGGAGGTGTGCGCGGTGGGCGTCGCCGTCGTCCGCGGCCCTGCGGCCGCGAAGTCCGATCCGTTCCGCGGCGGAACAGGCGTTGCGGCGGCAACGGCGATGTGGCCGGGCTGGGCCGCAGCCTTCGCCGCAGCCGCGTCTTGGGCGGCACGGCCTGCCGCGGCCACGAAACTCGCTGGATTGTCCGGGCAATCGAAGGTGGCGAGCACACGGTCATCGAGATCGATCACGCATGCCGTCGGCAGGTACGACACGCCCAGGCGGCGGGTCGTTTCCGGATCGGCATCGACGTCGATCTTGACCGGCTCGAAGCAGGCGGTGACCAGCGCCATCGCCTCGGTGTTGGCGAGCGTGGTCTGCTCAAGGGCCAGGCTGGCGTCGCTCCACTTCGCCGTGAAAACGACGAGCACGGGCCGATGGCTGATCACCGAAGCAGCCTTGGCTTGGGCGACGTCGGCATGCCAGGGCACGCTCGCCTGAGCCGGGGCGGCGCAGGCCATGCATGCCAGCGAAATGGCCGCGATCAGCCCCGTGGTCCGGTTGCGGTAGGCCGGGAACACGATGGCAAACTCGGTCAGAGCATGGCACATGGCGCTGGGTCCTGGTCTCGGGGGCGGCCGCGGCGTTCGGGCGGCGGGGGCGTCACGGCCAATAGCCGTGCATCCCCGCCGGTCGTATCGGTCGAAACGGTCGGAGGAATTGCGGGGAAAGTGGCGATTTTGCCCATCCTTCCCTGACTGTGAGGCCGATGGCCTTGGCCTCACGCAAAGCCCGCGACCGCCGTTCCCCCGAATCCCGTCCCTTGACAGTCCTGCCATGGGCCCGGATACTTTCATTCACCGTCGTTCGCGACGGGAGGTTTACGAACCATCGTTCGGGAACGGCGTTGGCCGACCGGGTGTAGCAATCAGATGCGGCGACTCACGCTGCATTTTTTCCCGGCTGATTTCTGAACGGGGGCAGCGTCCATCGTTGATGTCGCTCCCTGTATGCCTTGGGTTCGGCGTCCCAATCCGCCGGGTCCCGCGCAGCAATTTCGTCCACACCGTGTGGCCGGACAGGGCAGGGCAGTCCTCAGAAGAGTGTGCTGAGTTATGTCGAAGCGGAGGCGTTCGCGGTCCGGTGGTCGGGGTGGATTTGGAGGACAGCCTGGGGGCGGTTTCGGCGGCGGTGGGCAGGGGCAGCCGGGGCAGGGATATGGCGGCGGTGGCGGGGGCTACGGCCGGCGGCGGCGGTATCGCCGCGGCGGTGGCGGTGGCCCGGTGCCGGCCGGTGCCGGAGCGGTCGACATGGAGGGCGAGGGCATGCGGCCACCGGAGCCGGAGCCCGAGGTGACGGAAAACGGCGAGCCCATCCCGCTCGAGCCGGGCAGCGGCGTCCTCGAGATGCATCCCAATGGCTACGGGTTCCTGCGGAGCCCCGAAAATAATTACGCGCGCGAGCGGACCGATCCCTTCGTGCCGGCCACGATGATCGAGCGCTATCGCCTGCGCGAAGGCGTCGCCCTCAAGGTTCAGGTGCTGCCGGGCCGTCGGCAGCAGGGGCCGCGGGTCCGCGAGATCACGGAAGTGGAGGGCATGCCACCCGACGACTGGGCGAACGTGAAGACCTTCGACCAGCGCACGCCGATCAACCCCGAGGCATGGCTGCGGCTGGAGACGGGGCAGCAGCCGATCACCACGCGGGTGATGGACCTCCTCACGCCGCTCGGCAAGGGCCAGCGGGCGCTGATCGTGGCGCCGCCGCGGACCGGCAAGACGGTGCTTCTGCAGCAGATCTCGCAGGCCGTGTCGACGAACCACCCTGAGCTGTCGCTCGTGATGCTGCTCGTCGATGAGCGTCCGGAGGAAGTCACCGACATGCGGCGCAGCGTGAAGGGCGAGGTGCTGGCCAGCAGCCTCGACTGCGACGTGGAGAGCCACGTGCGGCTGTCGCAGTTGGTCATCGAGCGTTGCAAGCGGATGGCGGAGGCCGGCAAGGACGTGTTTCTCCTCATGGACTCGATCACCCGCATGGCCCGGGCCTTCAACAAGTGGGTGGGCAACACGGGGCGGACGATGTCGGGCGGCGTGGACATCAAGGCACTCGACATTCCCAAGAAGCTGTTCGCCACGGCCCGCGTGTTCGAGGAGGGGGGCTCGCTGACGATCGTCGCGACCGCGCTCATCGACACGGGCAGCCGCATGGATGAACTCATCTTCCAGGAGTTCAAGGGCACGGGCAACATGGAGCTCGTGCTCGACCGCAAGCTGTCCGACCGGCGGGTATGGCCGGCGATCGACATCTCGCAATCGGGCACCCGGCGCGAGGAAAAACTGCTCGATCCCGACATGCTGCATGCGGTGAACATGCTGCGGCGGACGCTGTCGAGCATGCATCACGTCGACGCCATGGAGCAACTCACGAAGCAGCTGGCCAAGTTCAAGAGCAACCGCGAGTTCATCTCGCTGATCGCCAGCTCGCGCGAGTGACCATGGGGCCGTTCCCCCGGACCGGCTGTGTCAGCGGTGGCCGGCCGACTGCAGGCGGCTGAGCCAGTAGGCGTATTGCGGATCACCGCAGCGAAACGAGAAGACGGCGTCGGGCAACCGCTCTCCATCCGGGCCGGCGGAACGGACACGCACGACGATCGCACCGTCGGCCCGTTTCTCGACCGTCAATCGATCGTCGGGGATGCGGGCGGGGTCAGACTCGGAAGCCACGATGCATCTCGAGATGGTTGGCGGAACAGCCGGATTAATCGTTCACCACCGTGAGGTAGTATGACCGGCCGTGCTGCGGCCCGCCAGAGGGCCGTGCTGCTTTGACACCGCCGAAAAGTCGTCCGTATACTTCGCGGTCTGGCGAGTTTTGAGTTTCTCGGGAGCTTGCTCACATGGCGCACTATGCGTCTTTGGCCGACGATTTTTACGTCAACGTCAACCTCGCCACCGAGATGGAACTCCCTGGACAGAGGGAGACGATCCTGCAGTTTTTCGAGCGGGTGCAGAAGAAGTATCCGTCGATGCGGAAGTTTTACTGCCGCGACAAGCGGGATTTCGTCCTCGAGGAAGACAAGGAACAGGGGCGGTATCGGTGGGCCGCCGTCGAGTCGAAGCGGCTCTGCTCCGGCCAGGTGAATCCCTCGTCGGTGGAAGAGGCTCTCGACCAGCACCGCCTGGTGCTCGATCTCGCCCCCGCCTTCCTCTCGATCAGTCCGCTCGACTGCGAAGCCCTCGACGTGCTCTTTGGCTTCGACTTCGCCTACCGGGGCAACCACAACGCCCTGCTCGCCGAGGCCCTCGGGGTCGGGCCGTCGCTGGATCGCGTGGCCGAGTTGCCCGGGGCCCGCGTCATCAACTACGAGCCCTCGCTCACCATGTCGCTTGACGAAGACTGCCGCGTGCAGGTGCGGGTGAGCACGGAAACCCGCACCAATGCCTTCCAGGTGCGGACCGGCGAGTTCAACGAGGAGCAGATGAGCGTGTACGTCACCGCCCGGCAGTATGGCAGCCTCGATCCGCACACGACCTACGTCGAGGCGATCGATCGGCTCGCACGGCTGGCGAGGGAAGTGGTCGATGGATGCGTGGTCGAGCAGATGCTGAAGCCGCTGGCCCGCACCATCTCGCTCAAATAACGGCCCGGCCCGACGGCATGCGGTTGCGACCGAGGCTGGTGGCCGCCCATCCGGGACGCTGCCCGGAGGCGGGCGGGATCACTTCCGCGGGCCCGACTTGTTGCGGGCGTCGAGGTTGCCGGCGATCACGATGCTCGCGAACGGTGTCGAGGCCGCTCTCCGCGAGGATGTCGTCTTCCGCCTGCGGCCGCTTCTCCCGCGCTGGGGCATCGCTCCGGCTGGCCTCCTCGACGCCGAGGAACTCGAGCCCCTCGTCATCCTCCTCGAATCGCCCCGCCACGGGTGCGAAGTCGTCGCGTCGGCTTCGGGGGGGTCGCGATGACGACCGGCTGCCTTCGCCGCGGCGGCGGGATGACCGGCCAGTCGGCTCCCGGCCGGACGTGCCCGGGGCCTCCCGGCCCGCTTCGGACGTCCGCCGTTCGCCGCTGTTGGTCCCGCTGCCACCACGGCGGCGGCGGCGCCGCCGGCCACGCATTTCGCCAGTTTCACCCTCGCCGGACCGCGGCTCTTCCGACCGCGGCGCCGGCTGGGAGCGGCCAACGGCGCCATACCCGGTGGGCAGGGGCTCGTCGAAGTCATCCTCGGTCTGCTGCGATGCCGGCTCCTCGGCGTTCGCACGTTCGTCGGCCAGTCTCTCGCGGCCGCCGCGGCCACGGCGGCGACCGCCGCGGCGACCGCGGCGCCGGCGCCGTGCCGGATGTCCCTCTTCGTCGCGGGCCTCGTCGCGGCTCGCGTCCTCGCCCGAGCGGGCCGCGGGGAGCGACTCGTCGAAGACGTCGTCGGCAAAGCCCTGGTCTGCGTGGTCGGGTTCCTGCTCGTCGCGCATGAGGTCGCGGCTCGGGGGCGCGTCGTCGCGGCGTCGGGCCTCGCCTTCGCGGGGGCCCTCGCGGCCTTCCTCGCGCCGGCCACGGCCGCGTCCGCCACGCCGACCGCGGCGTCGCCGGCCGCGGCCCTCGCCGCTGGCTTCACCGCTGGCGTCGCCGGCCTCACGCTCGCGGCGTGCCGGACGCACGGTGCGTTCGCCCCGGTCAGCGGGGGTTTCTGCGGTTTGCTCAGCGGTCGACTCGCGTGGTGCGTGCCCGGTCGTCTGGGGCGGTCGGGGCTCGGCCGTCTCCCGCGGCTGCTCGAGGCCGAGATTCGCGGCCAGGTTGTTCCAATCCCCCGTGCCGCCTGTCGGCAGCGAGGGCTTCGGCGCGGGGCGGGGCGGGGCGGGGCGGGGCGGCTGGGCAGCCCGCGGCGGGGGAGCCGATTCCGGGCCGGGCGCGGCGCCGAGCGATTCTGCAAGATCGGCCCAGGGGTCTTTGTCTGCGGACATGGATCGTTTCCACGGGTGGAGGATGGGAAGGCCGCGGCCGCCGCCCAGCCATGGGGGCGCGACCGTGCGACGAAACCGTCAAGATACAGCAATCGGCTCCGCGCGGGCAGTCCTCAGGGATTTCCCGCGGCCACGGCCGGGGATCACTGCCGCGACAGGGCGCGGATCATGCTGCCGTTGTCGGCCACCTCGAACAGCGGCCGATACGGGCTGGCCAGGCTCCGTCGGGCCCGGCGGGCCGGGTAGTAGATGAGGTTCACCGACACGTTCCAGGCCGCGGGCGCCGTCGTGACCGTCGAACCGTTGTGGAGTTCGTACTGCTTCGACTGCCCCGGGACGACGTAGGTGAACGTTCCGTCGAGGGCCAGGGAGCGGTTCATCGGCGCCCGCACCGACGTGCCCACGATGCCGTTGGCCTGGGCAGTGGCACCGCCCCAGATCTTCCACTCGTTGGCGTCGCCGAATTGCAGCCTGTAGAAGGCCGTGTACATGTCGAGCGTGCTCGCCTCGCCGCGCGACTTCGTCACGGGTCCGAAGAGCGTGCTCTGCTCGCCGACGTTGAAGGCGCCCCAGAAGCCGGCCTCGTGGTAGCCCCACACGTAGCTCATCTCAGCGCGGATCTGGGAGACGTCGACGTTGTCGAAGTAGCTGTCTCGGAGGTAATCGTAAACCGCTCCACCCTGCAGGCCGCGGCCCTGGAAGGCCCGCGTGAAGAACCCGGTGGTCACGAACACTTGGTCGCGGGCGTTGAACTGCGTCACCCCACCTGGCGTCGTGACCGTGGCCGACTGGAAGTTCGACTGCACGCCGCGGGCTCCCAACTGCCAGCCGATGCCGAAGGCGTTCCAGAAGGGCATCGACCAGTTGAGGTATTCGTTGGCGCCGTAGTTGCCGAGGAGGCCCAGATTGGTTTCGTTCTGAAACGACGTTACGCCCGCGCTGGCGGTGAAGTCGCGGTACCAGCGCCAGCCGTAATACGGCTTTCCGAACTGCCGCATCCAGGCGCAGATCCGGCCGTCGCAGTGGTGGCAGGGGAGAAAGCCCCCTTCCTCGTCGCAGGCGTAGGGGTCGTCGTAGAACGACTCCAGGTGCATCTCGGCGGGATACTGCCCCATCCACATGCCGGCTGCGGGGTCCGTCTCCATGCCGCCCATGCCGAGGTCGTGGTCCATGTCCATCGGCATGGTCTCGATGACGATTGGCGGGTCAACGGTGCGGGCGCCCGGAGTGGGCAGCGCTTCCGTCGTCCGCGGAACGGCCTTGCCCTCGGCGGCGGGCAGCCTGCCGGGGACGGCGTTCTCGTCGATCGCGGCGGCCTGCGGCGCGCGGGTCATCACCGAAGGGAGGCCGTCGATGTCGTTCATGGCGAGTCGATCGGGCCGCTGGGAAGCAGGGCGGCCGCCGGCGTTGTACCGCGGCGCGAGTCCGCCACCCAATCCGCTCACGGGGGCGGCGGCCACGGTGGGCCGCGTCATGCCGGGCCCGGTTTCCCGAGCCATGATTGGCCGGCCCGATTCACCCTGCGGCGTCCGCATCATCCGCTCGGGAAACGACGGCCCTGCGGAGGCCTCCACACGCGGCGCCGACGATTCCCCGCCGACGCGGCTGGTGGTGAACCAATCACCCATGTCGGCGAAGTTCTTGGCGATCGTGCCGCGGAGCGGGGCGTATTCGGCGGGGCTGGGCGTCCGCGGTGGTGTGGCCACGGTGGCCGCCGGCACGCCGTCGGGCAGGCTCACCGAAGCGGGCGGCAGCGACGTGTCGAGCGGCTTCGACGCGGCCGGCGTGGCAGCCGCGGACGACGCGGCCGGAGCGGTGGCCACGCGATGCGGTTTCCACTTGAGCTGGCTCTGGCTCGCGGCCCCCTCCACCTGAGCGTCCGTGGCGGGCTGCGCGACCGCAAGCGGTGCCCCGGCGAGGGCGGCGAACGCTGCTGTCACCCAGGCCGTGGCGGTCGGATGCTTCGTGGCGTGCGGGCGTTTCATATCGGGCTCCTTCCGCTGTGACACTGGCGACGACGCGCCGGCAGAGTCCCTGCAATCGAAAGGGGTATCGGCCTCCGAACGACCGAAACTTCCGCCAAAATCGGCGTGATCGACAGGCATTACCGATGTTTCCCAGCCTCACGCGTCGAGGGCGGAGGCCAGGTCGGCGCGGAGGTCTGCGCAGGCTTCGAGCCCGACCGAGAGCCGGATCAGCCCGTCGGCGATCCCCACGGCCCGGCGGGCCGCCGGGTCATACGACCCGTGCGACATGGCGGCCGGGAGCTCGATCAGCGATTCGACGGCCCCGAGGCTCACGGCGAGCTGAAAGAGCCGCGTCGATTCCACCACCCGTCGGGCCGCGGCGAGGTCGCCCGCGATCTCGAAGCTCATCACCGCCCCGAAGCCGCCCGTCATCTGCCGCGCGGCGATGGCATGGCCGGGATGGGCCGGCAGACCGGGGTAGAAGACCCGCTTCACCCGCGGGTGCGCGGCCAGCCATTCGGCGAGGGCCAGCGTGGTCGCCGATTGGGCGAGCACCCGCAGTTCGAGCGTCTTCAGGCCGCGGGCGCAGAGAAACGACTCGAAGGGCCCCATCACCGCGCCGGTGGCGTTCTGTAGCCAGTGCAGCCGTTCGCCGAGTGCGGCATCGCGGACGACCAGCGCGCCCCCCAAGAGGTCGCTGTGGCCGCCGATGTATTTCGTGGCCGAGTGCATCACGATGTCGGCGCCCAGTTCCAACGGCTGGGAGAGGGCCGGGGTGGCGAGCGTGTTGTCGCAGGCCAGCACCGCGCCGGCGGTGTGGGCGATGTCGGCGCAGGCGGCGATGTCGGTGATGGAGAGCAGCGGATTGCCGGGCGACTCGATCCACACGAGCTTCGTGGCGGGCGTCATCGCGGCCCGCACGGCGTCGGGCCGCGAGGTGTCGACGGCCGTCACGGCGATGCCGCGCGGCACGAGCAGTTTGTTGAACAGCCGCCACGTGCCGCCATAGATGTCGGTGCCGGTGACGATCTGGTCTCCCGGGCCGAGCAGGTCGGTGGCGCACCGGGTGGCGGCCATGCCGGAGGAGAAGGCCAGCCCGCGGGCTCCGCCATCGAGGGCGGCGAGCGTGCGCTCGAAGGCGTTGCGGGTGGGGCTGCCGGTGCGGGCGTAGTCGTAGGCGGCCGTCATCGACACATCGGGCTGCACGAACGTGCTGGCGACGTGGATCGGCGGCACGACCGCGCCGGTGGCGGGGTCGCGTTCCTGGCCGAAGTGGATGGCGCGGGTGCGAAACTGCATGGAGCACGTTCCCAAAAATCGGGCCTGATCGGTCGTGTCAACCGAGGGCCCGGGCCAAGTCGGCGATCAGGTCGTCGGCGTCCTCGATGCCGCAGGCCAGCCGCACCATGTTGTCGGTGATCCGGAAGGTGGCCCGTTCGGCCGGCGAGTAATTCCAGTAGCTCATCACCATCGGCTGTTCGATGAGCGATTCCACGCCGCCCAGGCTGGGGCCGATCCGCGGGATCCTCACCGCATCGATGACCGCCGCCGTCTGCCGCCAGTCGGCATCCTTGATGAAGAACGTGACCAGGCCCCCGCAGCCGCGCATCGTGCGGGCGGCGATGGCGTGGTAGGGGTGGCTCTCGAGGCCCGGGTAGAGCACGCGCTCGATGCGGGGATGCTTCTCCAGGAAGCGGGCCACGGCCAGGCCGTTGGTGTTGTGCCGCTCCATCCGCAAGGCGAGCGTCTTCAGTCCGCGCTCCAGGAGGTAGGCGTTGTGGGGCGAATTGACGCCCCCCATGATGCCGCGGAGGTTGCGCACCGGCTCGAGCCGCTCCTGAGAGCCGATAACGACGCCGGCCAGGAGGTCGTTGTGGCCGCCGAGATATTTCGTCGCCGAGTGGAGCACGAAATCGACCCCCGCCTCCAGCGGCCGGAGGTTGTAGGGTGTGCAGAGCGTGGCGTCGATCAGCGTGAGCACGCCGTGGCGGCGGCCGATGTCGGCGAACCGCTCGATGTCGATCACGCTGAGATGCGGGTTGGTGGGAGACTCGCTGACGATGAACTTCGTCCGTGGCGTGATGGCCGCCTCCATGGCCGCGTAGTCGCAGGTGGGCACCTCGCGAAACGTCACGCCGAAGCGGGTGAGGTGTTTGCGGCAAAACTCCCGGCTGCGGTGGTAGCACTCGTCGAAAAAGACGATCTCCTCGCCGGCGTTGAGGTGGGCCATGAGGAGGCCCACGAGGGCCCCCATGCCGCTGGCGAAGAGCACGGCGGCGGCGCCCCCTTCGAGGGCGGCGAGTTTGTCTTCCACGACCCGCTCGCCGGGATTGCCGTAGCGGCCGTATTCCTCCCGCGGTTGCTTCTGCTCGATGAAGTCGATGATCGACTGCGTGTTCGGGAAGGTGTAGGTCGACGCCGCGAAGATCGGGTCGGTGATGGCGAAGCCGGGCTTGTGCCGCGCTTCGCCGGCATGCACTGCCGACGTGGAGGGGCCGAGCGCGCCATGCGGATCGGTGGGGAGCATGCTTTTTTTCCGCGGAAATGAGCTTTGCGGCGAGTGTAGTCGGCACCCGGAGGAGCCACAAGGAATGCCGCTGTTCGGCCGGATCGGCGAATCGGGTAAAAGTGTGTCATGCGCCTGTTCCTTCGCCCACCCCCCGCGGAGCGTTCCCTCCTTCCGCCGCGCCGCGTGTTGATCACGCTGGCGTCGCTGGCCACGGCCGTGGTGCTCGTGCGGGCCGGGTTGCTCGAGCCGATCGTGGGGAGCATCGTCGATCAGGCGGTGCGCAACATCATCACGCTGATCCTCTGCTTCGCCGGGCTGATGTCGCTCGTCGTGTGGTTCGTCCGCGAGAGCGGCCATCCGAAATGGCTCAAGCAGATGGCGTTTGGCGGGCTGCTCGGCGCGGTGGTCGTGGCCGCAGGCACGCTGCGGATCGAGCGGGTGTCGGGCGACCTGGTGCCGGAGTTCAATTGGCGTTGGGCGCCGTCGCGCGACCGGCTTCTCGGGCGGCAGCCATCCGGACCGCGGGCCGATGCCCCTCCGTGGGCCGCCTCGGCGGACGATTTTCCGCGGTTCCTCGGGCCGGGAGCGGGGTGCGGCATCGATGCCCCCACGATCGACCCCGATTGGAACGCCCGGCCGCCGCTGCTGGTGTGGCGGCGGCCGATCGGGGCGGGCTGGAGCGGCTTCGTCACCTACGGACCGCATGCCGTCACGCTCGAGCAGCGCGGCGAGGAAGAGGTGATCGCCTCTTATGCGCTGGCCACGGGCGAGCCGGAGTGGAGCGTGGCCGTGCCGGCCCGCCATGAGACGGTGCTCGGCGGCGTCGGGCCACGGTCGACGCCCACGATCCGCGAGGGCGTCGTGTATGCCGCCGGTGCCACGGGGTGGCTGCACGCGATCGATGGTGCCACGGGCAGCGTCGTCTGGCGGGTAAACGTGCTCGACGACCTGGGCATCGATCCGGCCGCCCACGCGGCGGCCGTGGCCTGGGGCCGCGCCGGGTCGCCGCTGATCAGGGGCGACCTCGTGATCGTGCCGGCCGGCGGTCCGCGGCCCAAGCCCGGGGCGGGCGAGCCCGCCTTCGTTTCGCTCGTGGCCTACGACCGCACCACCGGCGAGCGCCGCTGGACGGCGGGCGACGAACAGATCAGCTATGCCTCGCCGGTGCTGGCGACGGTCGGCGGCCGCGAGGTGATCGTCAGCGTGAACGAATCGCGGGTGGTGGGGTTCGACCCGGAGACCCGCGCGGTCGTGTGGCAGTTCGACTGGCCCGGCCATTCGAATTCCGACGCCTCCTGCTCGCAGGCGATCGCGGTGGGGGAGACGCAGGTCTTCGTGTCGAAGGGCTACGGCATCGGCGCGGCGCTGTTCGAGGTGGAGAGCGCGGCGCAGCAGCCCTGGACGATGCGGGAAGTGTGGCATGAGAGCGGCAGCCTGAAGACAAAGTTCACCAACGTCGTGATCCACGATGGGCACGCCTATGGGCTGTCGGACGGGATTCTCGAATGCGTCCGTCTCGCCGACGGTGTGCGGCGGTGGAAGGGAGGACGGTATGGCCAGGGACAGGTGCTGCGGGTCGGCGGCCTGCTCGTCGTGCAGGCGGAGTCGGGCGCGGTGGTGCTCGTCGACTGCGCGGCCGAGAAGCACACCGTCCGCGGCAGGCTCGATGCCATCGCGGGCCAGACATGGAACAACCCCTGCCTGGCCGGCCCGCGGCTCCTGGTGCGCAATGCGGAAGAAGTGGCCTGCTACGAGCTGCCCGTGAGTGATGCGGGGGCTGCCGCGGTGGCGGCGGACGAGGCCCGATGAGCGATCTCGCCGGCTGCACCGCGTTGGTGACGGGATCGACCCGCGGCATCGGCTGCGCCGTGGCGATCGCGCTGGCCGATGCGGGGGCGCGGGTGGCGATCCACGGGCGCTCAGCCGACGGGGCCGCCGCTGTGGCGCGAGAGCTGGCGGCCCGGGGCGGCCATGCGGGCACGTTTCTCGAGGATCTGGCCGACCCGGAGGGCGTGGCCCGGCTGATCGCCGCGGTGGAGGAAAACCTGCCCGCGGTGAATGCCGTGGTGCTGATCGCCGGCGTCGATGTGCTCACGGGCGCCGCGGCGGGGATGCCGTTCGCGGAGAAGCTCGACGCGCTCTTGAAGGTCGACGTGGTATCGACGGTGCTGCTCGCGCGGGCCCTGGGGCGGTTCATGGCCGAGCGTGAAGGCGGGGCGATCGTGACCACGGGCTGGGATCAGGCGGCCACCGGCATGGAGGGCGACAGTGGCGAATTGTTCGCTGCCACGAAGGGGGCGGTGATGGCGTTCACGAGGAGCCTGGCGAAGTCTTTGGCGCCGAAGGTGCGGGTGAACTGCGTGGCGCCGGGCTGGATCCGCACGGCCTGGGGAGAGAAGGCCAGCGAGATGTGGCAGCAGCGTGCTGTGCGGGAGAGCATGCTGGGCCGGTGGGGAACGCCGGAAGACATCGCTGCGGCAGTGCATTGGCTTGTGTCGCCGCGCGCCGCGTTCGTGACGGGGCAGGTGATCAACGTCAACGGCGGCTTTCGGCCAGCGTAAGACGCTTGGCTGGCTCAACCCGGCACGGGGCTGCCCACGCCCTCGTGCGGACGTTCGCAGATGCCCTCCAGGCATCTGCGAACTGCATGTCCGCTGCGCTTCGGCATCCTGCCTGCGCTTGCTCCCATAGCCCGCCCGAGGGCATGGGCAGCCCCGTGCCTCGCTCCTTGTGCGCGATGGGAATGGAGAAGCGACAG
>JBIIIP010000139.1:0-5870 GCA_044234625.1 Pirellulales bacterium
CAAGGACTTACGACGAATTACTTGAACGGTTGGCCGCCGCTCAAATCCTCATGCAGCCCGAGAAAAACGACGTTTTCGGTGTCGTTGACCGCTTTCCTTATGAGTCCCCTGCTCTAACCACTGAGCTACGGGCCCGAAAGCCTGTTTTATAGCGTCGGGGGCGTCACGCACACTGTCGAAATCGCGTGGCGGAACTATCGCTCCGCCCGCGATACCTTCACCCACTCGACCTGCATCGCGAACGTGCCCGGTTTCTTGTCGCTGAGCATGAATCCCAGGCCGTTGATCTGGTCCGGCTCAACCGGCCCCATGCCCTGAACCCGTCTGCCAAACGCCGTCGGGATGAAATCTACCAGCGGAATCTTGACCTCCGCCCACTCGTCTTTCCTGGTCGGCAGCGGCGCCCGGTACGAGAAAGCCATCCGGCGGCTCTTCGTGTAGATGTTGACGACATACTCCCTGCCGTCGCCCCTGACGCGGACGACGAGCGTGTCACCGGCCTCGATATTCAGTTCCGTGGGCGTGGTTCGCACCGACGCGAAGCCGCCGTTGTTTTCCAGCGAAAGCGTGCCGAAGAATTCCAACGTCTTGTCCGGCGTGATCTTGAACCGGCCGTCTGAAACGCCACCCATCACGCCATCATTCACAGCCTGCCACTTCACAGCCGCCTCGGGGCCGGCAAAGTCCAGCACGGGCACGAGGACCTTTTCCGCGACCGCCTGCATGAAAAGCACGGCCAGCAGCAGGGGGACTTTCGACGTGGTCATCGTGTGGCCCCCTGGGTAGGAACTGGTTGCTTCTTCTGCCGCCGATGCTTCTCATCGACCTGCCGAGCTCAGAATGTGGCGTAGCCCTTCGCTGGGCTCCTGGTCGCCTTGCTGTGGCTGTGCCCGGACGTATGGCCCTTGCGATTGTGGTCATTGTCGTGCATGGCGAGCAGATCCTCCACGCCAAAGCTCCCTGGGTCGATTCCATGAACAGAACGGAGATGGCTCCGGACCTCCTCGATGGTCGGCGTCCAGTCGCCGTTCACGTTCCATCGAGGCCCAGCGATACGGGAGACGGTCCTGACAGCCTCCTGGGCAGCCAGGGCGAATGAAGACACGAAAGATGTCTTGAGGAGCGCAAGAAAACAGATGCAGGCGGAGCGTCGATTCATGGGGTGATCCTGAGTACCGATCCGCCTCGTGAAAGGATAGCACTTAATCTCCGGCTCGACGCGTAGCGTTCCCACGCCGGTTAGGTCAGTGGTGAAGCGTGCATCGAGGGAATTCGGGAGGGTGTTTTCCAGTCCCACCCGGTAGTTCCGTTTTCAGCATCTGGCCTACACTTCCAGCAGGGTTTCGGTGAGTTTCATCTGCCCATGGGTCCACATGAGGAACCGCCCACGCTGCCGTTTCCACGCGATCAGGCCCGCTTTGACCACCTCAGGTCCCTGCAACCCGCCGAGGCCATCCGCGCATGGCTCAACGGATCCTTCGGCTTCGGCGACGAACCTGCCCTGACTGAGGCCATCTTGAAAGACCCGCGCATGGATCTTTCGCCGCGGGAGATTGTAGATGTCTTGGGGGACGCGGTGGACGAAGCCCCAGCCCCGAGCCAGCGCTGGAACTGCTTCTGAATTACCAGCCGCTGGACGATGATGAAGACGGCCCAGACCTCGCGGGATTTCCGCCACGGTGACGACATGACGAAGCCTTCGGCCTCGGCGGCTGGCCCCTCGAGCCGCTTTGTCCGCGGGCCTCATGCGGCTGACCGGGCCGCCTACTCCGCTGACCTCTTGAGCAGGCGGAAGAGGTCGCTGTCGGTCGTGAGGATCAGCGTGGAGTCGCGACCGAGCGTGGCCTCGTAGGTGTCGAGCGTCTTCAGAAACGTGTAGAAGTCGGCCGCCTTCGGGCTCGCCGTGTAGGCGGCGGCGTAAATCTCCGATGCCTTCGCGTCGGCCGCACCCTTGATCTCCTGCACCCGGCGGTAGGCGTCGGACTCGATCCGGCGCAGGTCACGCTCCTTGCGGCCCTCAATCTTCGCCGCTTCGCCCGCCCCCTCCGACCGAAACCGCTCCGCGATCTGCAAGCGCTCCGAGATCATGCGGTCGTAGATCTTCTCGATCACGCCGCTCTTGTAGTTGATGCGCTTCACGCGCACGTCGAGCAGTTCGATGCCCCAGATACCCACCTTCTGCCTGGCGGCGGCGAGAATCTCCTTCTCCAGAGCTTCCCGGCCGAAGCGGATCGGCGGCAGGGCGCCGACCGTCGCGCCGGCCTCGCCGAGGGCCTTGTCTTGCTCGGGCACGCGGTCCTTGTCGGACCGGACGACCTCAATGAGGTCGTGGCGGGCGATCACGTTGCGGGTTTCGCTGCCGATGATGTCGTCGAGCCGCGACAGCGCGCTGCGCTCGTCGCGCAGGCTCTGGAAATACTTGAGCGGGTCGGCGATCCGCCACCGGGCGAAGGTATCGACCACCACGAAGAGCTTGTCGCGCGTCGTCATCTCGCCGGGAGGGCCGTCCCATTCCAGGATCCGCTTCTCGAAGCGGTTGGCCGTCTGCACGAAGGGGAGCTTGAAGTGCAGGCCGGCGCCAGATGCCGAGCCCGCGGCGTTGATCGGCTCGCCGATCGGCCGGCCGAACTGCGTGATCACCACCTGATCGGTCTGGTCGACGGTGTAGGCGCAGCCGAAGATGGCGACGAGCGCGACGAAGGCGAGCAGCCCGCCGAGGGGCGAAAAGAGCCAGTCCGCGAGACGGCGGACGAACTGCAGGAGCGGGTGATTGATGGGAAACTGATCCATCGCCGATTACTCCCCGGGCGCGGGCGGCGCCTGGAATTGCTGGAGGTTCATGAACGGCAGGAACTGCTTCACGTCGGCATCGAGGATCACCTTGCCACCGAGCCGAGGCAGCACCTCGCCGATCGTCTCCAGGTAAAGCCGCTGCCGCGTGACCGCGGGCGCCTTCTCGTACTGCTCGAGCAACGCGCGGAACCGGGCCACGTCGCCCTCGGCCTCGTTCACCCGCTGCAGCGCGTAGCCCTCTGCCTCGCTGAGCCGCTTCTGGGCCTCGCCGCTGGCACGCGGCACGACTTTGTTGTATTCGCCGTTGGCCTGGTTGATCATCTGCTCGCGCTCCTGCTGCGCGCGGTTGACCTCCTCGAAGGCCTGTTGCACCCCACGGGGGGGATGCACGTTCTTGAGCTGTACCTGCTGCACCCGCAGCCCCATGTGGAGATCCTGCACGAGTGCCGTCAGCTTGGCGATGGCCTCGTTTTCGATGCCTTGGCGGCCGATCGTCAGCACCTCGTCGACCGTGCGGTCGCCGACCACCTCGCGCATCACGCTCTCGGAGAAATCGCGGAGCGTGGGGCCGGGCTCGCGGTGGTTGAAGAGAAACTGCTCCGGGTCGTCGATTTCATACTGCACGACCCACTCCACCGAAGCCGCATTGAGGTCGCCCGTCACCATGTCGCTCTCCCGCTGGGGCTCCGCGGCAATCTGATCGGGGTTGTGGCCGCCGGGCGTGCCGAACCCGAACTCCATCTTGAGTTGCCGTTTCACCGGCAGGATCGTCACCGTGTCGATGCCGAAGGGCAGCTTGAACCGCAGCCCCGGACCGACCGTGCCGATGAACTTGCCGAACCGCTGCACCACACCCACGCTCTCGGGGCCGACCGTGTAGACGCCGCGGGCGAGTCCCGCGATCGCGAGCACGATCATGAGGCCCGTGAGGAGGAGCGGGATCGGGATTCCGGCAGCAGGCAGCCGGGGCCCGCGCGGGAAGGACGGCTGCGATGGGAAGCGGGGAAACTCTGCCATGACCCAACGGTACCCTCGCCGCGGACGGGAGTCGAATCCCCGTCGGTCGATGAGGCCCGCCGGCCGGAAAAACAGCCATGGAACATATGCCGTGTCGCGGTCACGCGGCGGGGAGCGCCGCGGGGGAAAGGGCTACACTATCGGTCGTCCTTATCCCCACATGGTTCCTGGAGATTCCGATGCGCACGCTCGCCCTCATTCTGGCACTCGTCTCGAGTGCGGCCACGGCCGCCGATCCCTGGCTCGTGATCGAGGGGGAGGAGGGCCCGGGCAAGGGAAAACAGGTGGTGCTCATCAGCGGCGACGAGGAGTACCGCAGCGAGGAGGCCCTGACGCAGCTGGCGAAGATCCTCGCCAAGCACCACGGCTTCACCTGCACCGTGCTCTACGCGATCGATCCGCAGACGGGCGAGATCAGCCCCAACACCGTGATGAACATCCCCGGCTTGGAGGCCCTGCGCACGGGCGACCTGATGGTGATCGCGTCGCGGTTTCGCGACCTTCCCGACGACCAGATGAAGGCGATCGACGAGTATCTCCGCTCCGGCCGGCCCGTGGTCGGTATGCGGACGGCGACGCACGCCTTCAACATCCCGCCGGGCAAGCCCCACGCGCACTACAGCTGGAACAACAAGACGGACACCTTCACCGAGGGCTTCGGCCGGCAGGTGCTCGGCGAGACGTGGATCAACCACCACGGCCACCATGGGCACGAAAGCACCCGCGGGCTGATCGCAGCCGACGCGAAGGATCACCCGATCCTGCGCGGCATCAAGGACGGCGACATCTGGGGACCGACCGACGTCTACGGCGTGCGGCTGCCGCTTCCCGGCGACTCGAAGCCGCTCGTGCTCGGGCAGGTGCTCGAGGGAATGACGCCCGATGCACCGGTCGTGACTGGTGCCGACGCCAAGAAGAACGATCCGATGATGCCGGTGGCTTGGACGAAGACCTACTCCGTCGCGGGCGGGCCGCGAGGCCGCGTGTTCACGACCACGATGGGAGCCGCCTCCGACATGGCCTCGCCCGGCATGCGACGGCTGCTCGTCAACGGCTGCTACTGGGCGATGGGGCTGGAAGAAAAAATCCCGCCGGCGACGGTCGTCGACGTGGTCGGCACGTTCGAGCCGACGCCGTTCGGCTTTAACGGGGCGAAGAAGGGCCTGAAGCCGGCCGACCTACACAAGTAGGTTCCTCCGGCGCGGGCCCGACTTTCCGTCTTTGCTGTACCCCTTGCTGAGGCGCCCCCCTCTTTTCACGTGGCGACAGACCTCCGGTCTGTCGTTTCTGTCTGGCCATCAGGGCCGCGAATGATCCTGCGTCCGCTCCACGTTTCGCGCGAATCGTGCCGTGGCCTGAAACGCAAACGCTCCCGGATGAAGAATCTCCGCCAGCACCTCGAGCGAATCGACGAGCCGCGGCCCTGGCCGGTTGAATAGATGGTGGCCATCCACCGCCCACACCCGGCCCTCCTTGGCCGCGCGAAGCGGGGCCACGTGCGGCCAGACCTCCGGTGACCGCGCCTCGGCGAGCACTCGGTCGAGGGTGAAGCCGCAGGGAATGAGCACGACCACGTCGGGATCGGCGGCGGCCACGTCGTGCCAGGTGATCCAGTGCGAATGCGCGGCGGCCCGGCCGAGCACGTCTATGCCGCCGGCGAGCCGCACTATCTCGGGCACCCAGTTGCCCGCGGCCATCGGCGGATCGAGCCATTCCACCACCGCCACCTTTGGCGGCGTGACGGCCAGCGCGGCGGAGCGATGCCTCACCGAGTCACAGCGGGCCTGCAGTCGGGCGACCACCTCACGAGCCTTGGCCAGCATGCCCGTGGCCGCGCCGACGGCGAGCACGTCTTGCCACACGTCGTCGAGCGTGGCTGGCGACAGGGAGAGCACATGCGCCGCCGAGCCGATCTTCCGCACCGCCGCGGCGACGTCATCGGCGGCGATCGCACAGACGTCGCAGGCCGCCTGCGTGATGATCAGGTCGGGGGCGAGCGCGGCGAGACGGTCCACGTCGAGCGCGAAGAGGGCCGCCGTCGCCGCGCCGACCTGCTCGTG
>JBIIIP010000118.1:0-8885 GCA_044234625.1 Pirellulales bacterium
TTCACCAAGAGCGAGTCGAAGTAGGGCGTGACGACGGCGCCCGAGAAGGCGGTGCCGGCGTCGAGGCGGATGCCCATGCCGCTGGCCGACCGGTAGGCCGTGATCCGGCCGTAGTCGGGAAGGAAGCGGTTTTCCGGATCCTCCGTCGTCACGCGGCACTGGATCGCGGCGCCCATCGACCGGATGGCCTGCTGGTCGCCGAGGCCGATCTGCGGGTCGGAGAGCCGCCAGCCCTCGGCCACGCGGATCTGCCGGCGCACGATGTCGACGCCGGTGATCTCCTCGGTGACGGTGTGCTCCACCTGGATCCGGGGATTGACCTCGATGAAATAAAACTTGTTCGTGTCGGCATCGACGAGGAATTCGACCGTGCCGGCATTCTCGTAACGGGCGGTGCGGCCGATGGCCAGCGCCGCGGAGCAGATCTCGTCGCGGAGATGTGCCGAGAGGTTCGGGGCCGGGGCCACCTCGACCACCTTCTGGTGCCGCCGCTGCACGGAGCAGTCTCGCTCGAAGAGATGCACGAGGTTGCCGTGCATGTCGCCGAGCAGCTGCACCTCGATGTGCCGTGCCCGCTGGATGAACTTCTCCACGAACACGCTCGCCGAGCCGAAGGCCGTCTTGCTTTCGCGCTGCGCGCTCTCCAGGGCCACGGCCAGCTCGTCCTCGCCGTGCACGACGCGCATTCCCCGGCCGCCGCCGCCGTGGGCCGCCTTGAGGATCACCGGCCAGCCGAGCCGCTTGGCGATCGCCAATGCGTCGGCGGCGCTCGTCACCGGCTGGGAGCTGCCGGCGAGGATCGGCACACCCGCCCGGTGGGCCAGATCCCGCGCCGCCGTCTTGTCGCCGAGCGTTTGCAAAAGCTCGACCCGCGGGCCAACGAACACGATGCCGGCCTCGGCGCAGGCGGCGGCAAAGTCGGGATTCTCCGAGAGGAAGCCGTAGCCCGGGTGGATGGCGTCGATGCCGTGCTCCTTGGCGACGGCCACGATGCCGGCGATGTCGAGATAGGAGCGGATGGGCTCGCCCGGCTTGCCCACGAGATAGGCCTCGTCGGCCTTGAAGCGATGCAGGGCGAAGCGGTCTTCGTGCGCGTAGATCGCCACCGTGCGGATGCCAAGTTCGTGGGCCGAGCGAAACACGCGGATGGCGATTTCGCTACGATTGGCGACGAGGAGTTTGCGGATCGGCCGCATGCCGAGGCCCTCGGAAGGTCGTGCGAACACTGGGAGCATCACGGGAGAATACGAGCCAAAAGCGTACCTTCCCCGCTGCAGGTTGTAGAGGGCCGCGCACGCCCGCCGCATCAAGGCTGGAGCAGTGCCGAGCGTGGGGCGCCGGCTCGGGGGCGGCAAAAGTCACCGCTCCGCGGTCTGTCAGATTGTCGCCGGGGCGAGGATACGCCCAAGGCTCCTCGAGTGTTCGCCGACCCCCTCGCCGCCCTTCACGGCGATCGCATGGTTTGCTGCGGCTGACAGCCCCGCCGCATCAGGCGGACGGTTTCTCTTCGGCGTAGCTCGGGCGGCTGTATTCCGGCACGAGCGCGTGGGGATCATCGGCCGCGCCGGCTTCGGCCCGCAGCGCCGCGATCGTCGCCGCCTCCGCCGCCGACGGAAACCACGCGTCGCGATCCGCCACCAGCAGGCGGCCGTCCTTCAGTTTGTCGGCGAGGAGGTCGAGCGCCGGCCCGGAGACGATGACACCGGCCTCCTGGGCGGCGAGCCAGGCATCACCGGGCTGGAGGGCGGCCGGCCCCACCCGCCATCCCGTCGGCGAATCACGGTCTGGGGCGACGACGGCGGTAAACACGTCGCCACGGCCGGCGTCGAATGCGACGGCCACCTGTTCAGCCTCGCGGCCCAGGGCCCGCGCCGTGCGCGCGGCCACGATCTCGAAGCCCGACACGCCGAGAAGCCGGGCGCCGACCGTCCACGCGATGGCCTTCGCGGCGGTCACGCCCACCCGCAGGCCGGTGAACGATCCCGGGCCGCGGACCACCGCGATCAGCCCGGCATCGCGCAGCTTCCAGCCGCAATCGGCCGTGACCTCCACCAAGGCCGGGGTGAGCCTGCGGGCATGCTCGTCCGGTCGGCCGAGCCGCCGCTCGGCAGCCAGCGGCGGTGTCGCCCGCGCGTCAACGGCGGCAACGGACCCTGCGGCCAGGCTCGTGTCGATGGCGATGGTCTTCATGAAGGGCAGTCGAGTTGACCGGGGCCGAGTGTCGATCGTACCCTCTCACGAGTCTCCGGCGGTTGGACAGAGCCCGCCCAGGGCAGCAGGCGTGAAGAGCGTGAAGCGGGCCATCATCAGCGACATCCACGGCAACCTGGAAGCCCTCCGCGCCGTACTCGACGATATCGACCGCCAGCGGGTCGACTCCATCTATTGCCTGGGCGACGTGGTGGGCTACGGCCCCAACCCTTGCGAATGCCTGACGCTCGTGCGCGAACGCTGCAGCCTGGTGCTGCTCGGCAACCACGACCAGGGCGCCCTGTTCGATCCCGACGGGTTCAACGTGGGCGCGGAGCGGGCGATCCGCTGGACGCGGATGCAATTGGAGCAGCATGACCGGCTGCCGAAACACGCGGCCGACCGGCTCACCGACTATCTCGGGGAATTGCCCCGCACCCACACCGACGGCGATCTCCTCTTCGTGCACGGCTCAGCGCGGCGGCCACTCGACGAATACGTCTTTCCCGAAGACATCTACAACCCCCTGAAGATGGAACACATCTTCGAGCTGGTGGGCCATCTCTGCTTCCAGGGCCACACCCACATCCCCGGGGTGTTCACCGTTGCCCCCGAGTTTCTGTCGCCGGCGATCCCGGGGGGGGCGGCCGAATGCCGCATGCCGCTGGCCCCTGGCCACAAAGCGATGGTCAACGTCGGCTCCGTCGGCCAGCCGCGCGACGGCGATCGGCGGGCCTGTTACGCGATTCTCGAAGACGACGCCGTGCGTTTCCGGAGGGTGGAATACCCGCACGAGAAAACGTGCGCGAAGATCCACGCGATCGCTGATCTCGACAACTTCCTCGGCGATCGTCTGCTGCAGGGGCGGTGAGGTTTTCACCCGCCCTGCCGGCGGAAGCAGGGCTGCTATACTCGGGGCTTTGGCCCCCGGGAATGATTCGTGGAACGCCGGTACGCCCTCTTCATCGCCTTCTCGCTGGCCATCGTCCTCGGCAGCCAGGCCCTGCAGGTTTATTTGTTTCCCAAGCCGGCGGCCGAGCAGGCCGCGCCGCCGCTGCCCGATGCGGAAGTGGCGGACCTGGCGGAGGGGAATGCGGCCGCAGCCACCGGCGAGCCGACGACCACCGCTGCCGCCGAGGCTTCCGATGACCAGGCCGGCGAGGCCGACGACGCGGCCGTGGCCGCGCCGCGAAGGCGGCTCACGCTCGGCTCCCTCGACCCCGGCGCCGGGACGCGGATGCTCGTCACGCTCACCAGCCGCGCCGCCGCCGTCGAACGGATCGAACTGGCCGGCGGTGAGTTTCTCGACCAGGACGACCGGTCGGGCTACCTCGGCCACCTCGCCGCCGAGCCCACGCCGCAAGGCTGCCGGCTGGGGGTGGTCGGTGCGGGCACGCCCGCTGACCAAGCCGGGCTCGAGCCCGGCGACGTGATCACGAAGGTCGACGGCCTGACGATCCCCGACCCGCGGACGCTCGCCGAGGTGCTCTCCCGCACGAAGCCCGGCCAGAAGATCACGGTCGATGTGGTCCGCGGCGACGCGGCCAGGTCCGTCGTGGCCACGCTCGGGCGGCGGCCGCTGGAGGTGGTGCGGCCTGAGTTCGCCACGCTGCCCGTGGTGAATCCGGATGCCGATCCCTGCGACCCGATGTCGTTTCGGCTTTCGCTCGAATCCCGCGACGCAAGGCGCCGCGCCGACCCGCAGAAGGAGATCGCCGGCCAGCAACTCGATGGCGTCGATTGGCAGGTCGATCCGGCAAGCGATGCCTCGCGGGTGCGGTTCACGCGGACCCTCGCCGGGGGACTGAAAGTGGCCAAGGAATACGCGATCGTCCCGAATGAAGCCGGTGGCCAGGGCGCCGACGCCTACCGTCTCGCCCTCACCGTGGAGTTCACGGGGGGCGATGCGGCCACCGAAGTGGCCTACGCCCTCGACGGCCCCACCGGGCTGCCAACCGAGGGCTGGTGGTATACGGCGCGGGTGGCCCGCGACTGGGGCTCGCTCGCCGTGCGCGACGTCGCCCTGCGGTTCGCCGGCGAATCGACGACCCTGGTCAGCGGCCTGAAGATGGCCGATGGCTCGCTCGAGCATCCGGCGACGGCGGTGCTCGACGGCAAGCCGCTCTCCTTCGCGGGCGTCGACGCACTCTACTTCGCCTCTGCCCTCGTGCCCGCCGCCGTCGGCCCGCAAAGCCCCGCGCTCGCGGAGGTGCGGCCGCTGGTGGTGGGCGAGATTCCCGCCGCCGCGCGACGCAAGCTCGTCGACGTGACCTGCCGCCTCGTCTCGAAGCCGATCACCCTGGAGCCGCGAGCCACGGTTGCCCATCGCTACGACGTTTTCGCCGGGCCGAAGAAGCCAGAGATGCTGGCCGGCTTCGGCGCGGCCAAGGCCACGATGGATGACCTCGTCTACTACGGCTGGTTCGGCTGGGTGGCGCGGCCCATGATCGCGATCCTGCACGCCATCCACGCCGTGGTGGGCAATTACGGCATCGCGATCCTGCTGCTCACGGTGGCCGTGCGCGGGGCGATGTTTCCCATCAGCCGCAAGCAGGCGATCTCGTCACAGAAGATGCAGGTGCTGCAGCCCGAGATGAAGGCCATCGCCGAGAAATACAAGAACGAGCCCGAGAAGCGGACGCGGGCCACGCAGGAATTGTGGCGGAAGCATGACTACAACCCGATGGGCGGCTGCCTGCTCGTGTTCATCCAGGTCCCGATCTTCATGGGGCTGTACCGCTCGCTCGCCACCGATGTGGAGCTGCGGCAGGCATCCCTCTTCAGCTCGGCGATCCGCTGGTGCTCCAACCTCGCTGCCCCCGACATGTTTTTCGACTGGTCGCGGTATCTGCCCGCGTTCCTCACGGCGCCGGAAGGATGGCTCGGTCCGTTCCTCAACCTGTTTCCGCTGGCCACGATCGCGCTGTTCCTGTGGCAGCAGAAGCTTTTCATGCCGCCGGCCATGGACGAGCAGGCCCAGATGCAGCAGCAGGTCATGAAATACATGATGTGGTTCATGGCGGTGATGTTCTTCAAGGTGCCGTGCGGCCTGTGCCTCTACTTCATTGCCTCGAGCCTGTGGGGGATCGCCGAACGGCTCCTCCTGCCGCAGGCCGCTCCCGGCGTGACCGGCGCACCGCCGACGGCCGGAAAGACGGTTGATGCCGTGTTCTCCGCGGTGGGGCGGTCGAAGCCGGCGGTGGCCGCGCAGGCCGGTGAAGCCGCGCGGCAGAAGCGGCAGTCGCGGAAGAAGCGGTGACGCCGACGGAGTTGATCGTCGCCGCTGCCACGGCGCCCGCAGGGGGCTGCCGCGCGATCGTGAGGCTGGCGGGCGACGGGCTCGAACGCGTGCTGCCGCGGCTGGTGGAGCCGGAGCCGCCGGGATGGGCAGCCAGCGGCGGGCCGCCGCGGCTCGTGCAGGGCCGGCTCCATCCGCACGGGCTCGGCCGCGACTGGGGCAGCCTGCCGGTGGCGGTGGTGCACTGGCCGGGGCCCTGCGGTCCGCTGGGCGGGCCGCTCGCCGAGGTGCAACTGCCCGGATCTGTGCCGCTCGTGGCGGCCTTCGTGGCGGAGGCCTGCCGCCTCGGCGCGCGGCTGGCGCGGGCCGGTGAATTCTCGCTGCGGTCGTTCCTCGCCGGCCGCCTCGACCTCCTCCAGGCGGAGGCCGTGCTGGCCGTCGTCGATGCGCGGACACCCGCCGAGCTTTCGGTCGCGCTCGATCGAATGGCGGGGGGCGTGGGCGCCGCGCTCGAGCGGCTGCGCCGCGAGGCTCTCGATCTCGTGGCGGACATCGAGGCGGCGATTGACTTCGCCGACGAGACGACCCCCGATGCCGTGCCCGTGGCGGTGCCGTGCGACGCGCTCGCCGCGCGGATTGCCGCGCTCGACGCCGGTCTGGCCGACCTGGTCCGGGCAGTGGCCGGCCGCGACACGCCAACGGAATCGCTGCCTCGGGCCGTGCTCGTGGGCCGGCCCAACATCGGCAAGAGCAGTCTCTTCAACGCCCTCGTCGGCCGCGACGCGGCGCTCGTGGCCGATGAAGCCGGCACGACCCGCGACTGGATCGCCGCGCCGCTCTTCGATGCCGTCGGCCAGGCCGCATGCATGCTGGTCGACATCGCCGGTGTGGGCCATGAGCCGCGGGTGGGGGCGGACGCCGCCGCAGCGGAGCGGGCGGCTGAGGAGATCGGCCGCGCGGACGTGATCGTGGCCTGCCGCGACGCCACCGATCCGCCTCCGGACCACGCGCTGCCCACGGGCAGCGGCGGGCCTCGGCCGACCGTCCGCGTGATCACGCGCGCCGACCGGGCCCCGGACGCCCAGACCGGCCACGGGATCGCCACGAGCACGCGGGCCGGCCTGGGCATCGACACCGCGCGGGCCGTCATTCTGCAGGCGGTGTCGGCCGCCGCGGCCGATCGCCTGCCGGCGACGATGCGGATGCGGGCCGGAATCGAGGCGGCCCGGTCCGCGTTCGAGGCGGCACGGGCTGCGGTCGACGAAGCCCGCTCGGGCGCCGGCGACGAGGCGATCGTGGCGGGCTGTCTCCACCACGCGATCGACGCCCTCGGAGACGTCACCGGGCGTGATCTCGGCACGGACGTGCTCGACCGGATATTCTCCAGGCATTGCATCGGGAAGTAGCTTCGCGAGGACACGGATGACGCCGCCGTTGGGGTCGATCATCGAGCGACTCGCGGCCGCCGCCGCCAGCCATCGGGCCGCGGGGCCCGCGGAGCGGGCAGGCCTGGCACTCGAGACCGCGGAAACGGTCGCGGCGGCGACCGCGGCATGGGCCGATGCCGCGGTGGCGATCAAGCGCGGAGGCGCGGCGGCCCACGCCGAGGAACTCGCCACCGGGCCCCTGGCCACGCTGCGGCTGCTGATCGTGACCGCGCGATCGCTCGAGCATATCGCTCGTTCCGGCCTGCCCTGGCTGCCGCGGCCGCCGCGGCTGGCGCACGCCCTGGGCGGTGGCGAGGCCGCGAGCCGGATCGTCGTGGACGCGCTGCCGGCATTCGGCTTGCACGACGCGGTCATCTTCCAGGGGCATCGTGCGGAAGTGCGGTGCATGAGCCCGGGGAGCGTGGCGGCGTTTCTCCGCTCGTGGAGCCGGGAGGCGGCGGAGCGGCCGCAGGGCGGGGGTGTGGGCGTCATCCTCGGGGCGGGCAACGTGACTGGACTGTCGGTCGCCGACGCCATCTGCCAGATCTTCGAGCATGGCCGGGCCGCGCTCGTGAAGCTCCATCCGCTGCACGAGCCGCTCCAGCCCGTGTATGCCCGCGCCCTCAAGCCATTGGTCGATGCGGGGCTGCTGGCGATCGTGGCTGGGGACGCGGCCGTGGCCGGCGCGGCGATCGCCCACCCAGCCACCACGCACGTGCACCTCACCGGTGGCCGGGCCGCCTACGATGCCATTGCGGCCGCCACGACGAAGCCGCTCACCTGCGAGTTGGGAAACGTCACGCCCTGGTTCGTGGTGCCGGGCCGCTACACGCCCGCCCAGCTGCGCTGCCAGGCCGACATGGTGGCCGCCTCGATCGCCACCAACACGTCGTTCAACTGCATCGCCACGAAGCTGGTCGTGACCTGCCGCACGTGGGAGCAGCGGGAGGAGTTTCTGGCCCTCGTGCAACGCCGCCTGGCCGACGTGCCCGCGCGGCCCGCCTGGTATCCCGGCTCGGCCGGCCTCTACCGCGAGGTGACCGGCCGCGAGCCGGCGGACGATGGCACACTGCCGTGGGTGTTTCGTGCTGGCCTCGACGCCCGGGCCGACGCCTCGTGGATCCAGCGGGAGTGGTTTGTGCCCGTGGTGGGAGAACTGCCCCTGGAGGCGGCCGACGTTGAGGCGTATTGCCAGCGGGCCGCAGCGCTGGCCCGCGATCTGCCCGGCTCGTTGGCGGCGAGTGTCACCGCGCCCCAATCGCTTTCCACCCGCGATACGGAGCGGGTGGAGCTCTTGCTCGAGCACCTGCCCTTCGGCGTGGTGGCGTTCAACTGCTGGTCGGCCCTGGCGTATACGTTCGGCTCCGTGCCGTGGGGAGGCTACCCCGGGGCCACGCGGTCCGACCCGAAGAGCGGCATCGGGTTCGTGCACGACCCGCTCTTCCTGCCGCTGGTTCACAACTCGATCGTCCGCGGGCCGCTCGTGGCGACGCTCACGCCGGCATGGTTTCCCTGGCACGCACACGGCGCGCGGCTTGCCGCGGGCGTGGTCGAGATGTACTCCGCGGTCGCCCGCGGCCGCAGCGGCCTGTGGCCGCTGGCGAAGATGCTCCCGGCCGTGCTCCGCAGCTGAGGCCCGGCACAAGGTGGCGACGCGTTGAGAGAGTGGCGACAGACCTCTCCCCCAACCGTGGCGACAGACCTCCGGTCTATCGCCACGCATTCACGCGCGTGGCGCACCGCGCCGCCGCGATCCGCGGCTCGCGGTAGTTTTGCCCCGGGGCGTCGACGCCGCCTGGGCCGGCTCGGCCGGCCGCTCCTGGAACTTTTCGGCCTGGCCCGTGAGTTCGTAGAGGAAGCGGCTCGGCCGACAGGGCTTCGTCTTGCCCCACTTCATCCGCGTCAGGCACAGCGAGAGCGTGAGCCGCTTGCGGGCCCGCGTCACGCCCACGTAACACAGCCGCCGCTCTTCGTCGATCGCCTGGAGCCCGTCGTTGAGGGAGCGCATGTGCGGCAAGAGCCCCTCCTCC
>JBIIIP010000101.1:0-11118 GCA_044234625.1 Pirellulales bacterium
TGCCCACCATCCACACGCAGTCGAATTCCAGCCCCTTCGCGGCGTGGAGCGTCATCAGCCTTAGTGCGCTGGCCTTGGGCTTGTCGTCCTGAAACCGCTCCGCTTCGGTGACATCCAGTACGAGGTCGTCGAGAAAACGGCGGATGAGGCGGGCGAAGCCGTCGTCGCCCGCCTGGCCCCGCTCGTGGCTCTTCTCGTGCATCGCCAGGGCATTGGCCACCTCCTCGACACAGCCCCATCGCTGCTCGGCCTCGGCGGGGTCGTCGTCGTATTCCTTTTCGAGAAACCGCTGATACTGCACCAGGTCGAGGAGGCTGCGGAACGTGTCGGCCGCGCCGCCCCGGACCGGCGCGGTGCGCAGCGAGAGCACCCGCTCCAGCGCCGCCACGCCCCCAGCGGCGGCGCTCGACAGCCGGCCCGCGTCGCGGGACATGCAGAGCTCGGCCCACACGCTGCGACCCTCGAGGGCCGCCCGCTCGCGGGCCTGCTCGATGGTTTGGCCCGACAGCCCGCGGGGCGGCACGTTCACGATTCGCGCTAGCGCCAGGTCGTCGTCGGGCTCGACGAGAAACCGCAGGAAGGCCATCACGTCCTTCACCTCGCGACGGTCGAAGAACGACCGGCTGCCGACCAACTCGTAGGGAATGCCGCGCCGTCGCAGCTCCTGCTCGAAGAGCCGGGTCTGCTCCCCGGTGCGAACCAGGATCGCCGTCTCGGCCGGCACGGTCGCCCCTTCGCGGAGCAGCATCTCCACGCCGCCGACCACCCGTTGCGCCTCGTCGGCTTCATCCTGGGCCTGCACGATCATCGGCGGGATTCCGGCCGGCGCCTTTGAGAAGAGCGTTTTGCCGTGCCGCCGCGCGTTGTGGGAGATGAGCTGGTTGGCGGCGTGGATGATCTCCGGCGTGGAGCGGTAGTTCTCCTCCAGCCGCACGATCGCGGCGCCGGGCCACCGTTTCGCGAAGTCGAGGATGTGCGAAATCTGGGCGCCGCGCCAGGCATAGATCGACTGGTCGTCGTCGCCCACCACGCACAGGCTGCGGTGGTCGCGGGCTAGCGCCATCAGGATCCGCTCCTGGATACCGCTCGTGTCCTGGTATTCGTCGACGAGCACGTGGTCGAAGCGGGCCGCCTCCTGGCGGCGGAGGTCGTCGCGGGTGGCGAACAGCTCGTCGGCCAGCAGGAGCAGGTCGTCGAAGTCCATGGCGCCCGCGGTGCGGAGAGCCTGCTGGTAGCGGCGGTAGCCCGCCGCGGCGAGCTCCCACGAGTCGTCGGCATCGGCCGAGAGATTGGCGAAGGCGTCGGCGGGCCGGATGCCCGCGCTCTTCCAGCGGCTGACGCGGTCGACCAGGTCGCCGGGGCGGAGCGTGGCCTCCGGCACCCTCAATTCCTTGAGCGTCTTACGGGCGATCGTCTCCTGCTCGCCGCGGTCGACGATCGAGAACCGCTCGGGATAGCCGAGGTGCGTCGCATGCCGTCGCAGGATCCGCACGCAGAGCGAGTGGATCGTGGAGATCTCCGGCTTCGGGCCCTCCTTCCGCCCGCCCACCAACGGCGCCGCGCGGGCGAGCATTTCCCGGGCGGCCTTGTTGGTGAAGGTGACGGCCAGGATCCGCGACGGGCAGCTGCCGCGGCGCACGAGGTGGGCGATGCGGGCGATCACCACGCGGGTTTTGCCGGTGCCCGCGCCGGCGAGCACGAGCAGCGGCCCGACCGGGGCGGTGACGGCCTGCTGCTGCGCGGGATTGAGCGGAGTGGTCGCGGCCATGGCGGACGTCGAAGGTGGCAGAATGTACCACATGCCATCCTCGGCTTGACGCCCCGGGGCGTGCAGTCTCTATTTTTCCGGTTCTCTCACCGCCGCGGAGTGCCGCACCATGCAACGAGAATCAACTTCGATGGACCACGAGATCGACGCCGATTCCAACGACCTCGCCACGCGGGTCCTGGATCTCATCGACCGGGCGCGTCCGCACGCCAACGCTATCCTCGCCGTGGCCGTGGCGGGCCTGCTCACGGTGATGGCCTGGCTCTACATTTCGAACCAGGTCGCGGCCACTCGGGCCCAGAGTTGGGATGCCTTTGCCAACGCCCTCACCAGCGACGATCAGCAGTCGCTCCGCGAGGCGCTGGCCGATGTGATCCGCCGCTACCCGGCCACCTCGGCCGCCCAGTGGGCCGAGATCGTGCTTGCCGACCTGACCGTGAGCGACGGCACCGAGATGCTGTTCACGAACCGCGAACAGGCCGTCCGGCGGCTCGAGGCGGCGGTCGTTTCCTATGCATCGGTGATCGCCGCGCAGCCCTCCGGCATGCTCGCGGAACGGGCGACGTTCGGCCTGGCAAAGGCCCGGGAAAGCCTTGGCCGGCTGGATGAAGCCCGCCTGGGCTACGAAACGGTGGCCCGCGAGCAGTCGTCCGCCGGCCTCCAGCGGCTGGCTGCCGAGCGGGCCGCGAGCTTGGGCCGGGAGTCGACGCGGCAGTGGTACGATTGGTTTGCGGCCCAAAACATGGCTCCGCCCCAGCCGGCTGCGGCGGGTGGCACGCCCGCTGCGGAGCCCGCCGCGAACCCCGATGACGCACCTTCCGACAAGCAGTGATGCGGACGAAGCCTCCGGCCCGGCGCCGGGGGAAGAGGCGACGTTTCGCGTCGCGGAGGCCGACGCCGGCACGCGGCTCGACACGTTTCTCACCGCGCGGTTCCCCGGCCAGAGCCGCTCGTTCCTGGCGCGTGCCATCGACCAAGGCGCGGTGCGCGTGGACGGCGTGCAGGCCCGCGGTTCCTTGAAGGTGAAGCCTGGCTCGCTCGTTTGTTTCACCGTGCCCGCGCCGCCGCGGGCCGGGCCCGCGGCCGAGGAGATCCCCCTCGACTTTCTCCACCTCGATGAGTGGATCGCCGTGGTGAACAAGCCGGCGGCAATGGTGGTGCACCCGGCGAAAGGCAATTGGAAGGGCACGCTCGCCGGCGCGCTCAAGTGGCACCTGGAGCGCGGCTCCCCGGGGGCGGCGGTCGGCCTGTCGACGGCGGGTGGCCCGACGCGGCCCGGCATCGTCCATCGCCTCGACCGCGACACCAGCGGCGTGATCATCGTGGCCCGCACGGAGGAGGCCCACCACGCTCTCGCCAAGCAGTTCGAGAAACGATCGGTCGAAAAGACCTACCTGGCGATCACGCAGGGAGCCCCGCAGTTCGACCGCGACGAGATCGACCTCCCGATCGGCATCCATCCGTACCAGCGTGAGAAGATGGCCGTGCGGCGCGGCCATGCGACCAGCCGCGAAGCCGTCACCCGCTACGAGGTGCTGGAGCGGTTTCGCGCGGGAGCGCTGGTGAAGGCAACGCCCAAGACGGGCCGCACGCACCAGATCCGCGTGCACCTGGCGGCGCTCGGCTGCCCGGTGCTCTGCGACGGGCTCTACAGCGGCCGGACGGTGATCGAGCCGCCGTTCCTCGGGCTGTCGCCCGGGCCGCCGCTGATCGAACGCCAGGCGCTCCATGCCGCGCGGCTGGCCATCACGCATCCAGCCACGCAGGAGCGGCTCACCTTCGAGGCTCCGCTGCCCGCCGACATGGCCCGCGTGCTCGCCGCCCTCCGCAGCCTGTAGCGACTGTGGTGATGCACCGGCTCTCTCCCACCGTGGGGACGGACCTCCGGTCTGTCCATGCCTTTGTGGCGGCGCACCGGCTTCGGGGCGGCAAAAGTCTTGTCGCGTGGGCAGGATAGCCCAACGCTCCTCGAGCGTTCGCCGACCCCTCCGCCTCTATCTCTCTCCCACCGTGGGGACGGACCTCCGGTCTGTCCATGCCTTTGTGGAGGCGCACCTGCTAGTCGGCAGGTTCGTCGGGCGGCTCGTCTGCGGCCACGGGGTTGACGAGCGTGGCGCCGGTGAACTCGCTCTCCAGCTTGAGCGGAAACGCCAGCACGAACGTGCTGCCCTTGCCCAGCGTGCTCGTGGCCGTGACGTCGCCGCCATGCTCGCGGAGGGTCTTGCGGCTCACCGTGAGGCCGAGTCCCGTGCCCCGGGCCCCCTTCGTCGAGACGAAAAGGTTGAAGATTTCGGCGAGCGTCTCCGGCGACATCCCGGCGCCGTTGTCGGCCACCGTGATCCGCACCATGCGGTCCGCGGGGTCGATAGCCACGGAAACGGCCACCTCGGGATGCTCGCGGCCCTCGACGGCGTCCAGGGCGTTCGACACGACGTTGAGCACGGCCCGCGACATCGCCTCGGGGTCGAACACCAGCCGGGGAAGGCCGGCCGGCCTCTCCCAGCGCACCGTCACAGCCCCCTCGTCGGCCCGCTGCCGGACGGTCTCCAGGACGTCGTCGACCAGCGCGCCGAGGTCCGAGGGCACCGGATCGGGCTCCCGCTCCTTGGAGTAGGAGAGCATGTCCATCACCAGCGACGAGATCTTGTTCTGGTTGCGACGGACGATGTCCCAGCCCTTGCGGAGCACGGTGAGATCCTCGTTGTCGAGGCCCATCTCCACGAGATAACTCCCGCCGCGGATGCCCTGGAGGATGTTCTTGATGTGGTGCGACACCGTGGCGATTGTCTGCCCTATGGCGGCCAGCCGCTCCGCCTGCACCATCGCCGAGTAATACGTCGTGTCTTCGACGGCGAGGGCCGCCTGGTGCCCGATGGCGATCAGGAGCTTGAGCTGCTCGTCGGTGAACCGCTGCCCCGATTCCACCGCCTCCAGCATGGGCACGAGCGTGTCGACGTAGATCACACCGACGATGTCGTAGCGGCCCTGCAGCGGCACGCAGATCGCCTCGCGGACACCGGTGCGCACGACGCTGTTGCCGGAGCTGAAGCGGTCGTCATCCTGGGCGTCGCTGGTGAGCACCCCCTCGCGGCGGTCGAGCACGTAGTCGAGGATCGTACGACTGATCGCCATCGACGTGGTCGGGCCCACGTGACGGTCGCGCCGGGCCTTGATGCGAAGCTGCTTCGTCTCCGGATCGATGAGCATGATGCAGCCCCGGTCGGCCGCAACCCACTCGAACACCAGCTCTAGCACGCGGCCGAGCAACTCGTCGATGTCGAGCGTGTGGCTCACGGCCAGGGCGGTCCGATACATCACCTGCACGTTGCTCCGCGCCTTGGCCAGCCAGTGCTGCTGGGCGTCGGCGGGCACCACCTCGGCGGCGGACCCCTCCTCGCGCATCGAGCGGATGATCCGCGAGCCATCCACGGCCCCGGCCGGGGAGACGATGTCGATGGCGCCCTGGGCCGCCGCATCGAAGGGCTCGCCGTCGGCAGCGAAGACCATCACCGAACGGCCCACCTGGATGCGGTCACCGACCGACAGATCCGCCCGCTCCACCTGGCGGCCATTGACGAACGTGCCGTTGGAGCTTTTCAGGTCGCCGACCACGAAGCGGTCGCCGGCGCGGCGGATCTCGGCGTGTCGCCGCGACACCTCGTTGTCGTCGAGGCGGACGAGGTTGCCGGTCTCGCGGCCGATGCTGACCGCGCCATCGACGTCGCCGATCGCGAAGCGGGCGCCCTTGTTATGGCCCTGGATGACGAACAGCGACGGCACGCGACCAGCCTCCTCCGGGCGGGCCTCGGCCCGCATTCATGAATTGTGGCACGCGGTGTGGGGATGGGGAAGGCGCCTTGTTTTCAGCCAGCCGCCGCGTCCGCCCTACAATGGAGTGATTCCAGGGAGGCTGCAATGCAGAGATTCGTCCGAGCGTATTTTTTTTCCGGCGTGTGGGCGGCCGTGGTGCTCGCCGTGTGCGCGGGTGTGGCCAGGGGAGCGGAGGACGCGGCCGCCGCGGAGGCCGCGCGGCTGCGCGAGGCCGTGACATGGCTGGCGGCGCCCGAGCGCGAGGGCCGGGGACCCGGCACGCCGGGCATCGACGCGGCGGCCGACTGGGTGGCGAAGCAACTGGCCGACGCCGGGCTCGACACGCGAGTCGTCGGCGCCGGGCCGTTTCAGCCGTTCGTGATGACGCTCGATGCCACGCTCGGGCCGGCGGAAAAGAACCGCGCGGAGATCGTCGGCCCGCCGGGAGGCGACGGCCGGCCGCAGGCAGTGCCGCTCGAGCTGGGCAAGGACTTCGCGCCCCTCGCAGCCGGGGGCACGGGCGACTTCGATCTGCCGCTGGTGTTCGCCGGCTTCGGCATCACGGCGCCGGCGGAGCACTACGACGACTACGCGCCGCTGGCCGACGCGGCGCACGGCAGCGCCGCCAAGGGGGCCGCCGTGATCGTGCTCAGGCAGGAGCCGCAGAAGGACGATCCGCACAGCATCTTCGACGGCAACCAGGCCTCGCAGCATGCGGCGCTCTCCCGGAAGGTGGCCAACGCCTCCGAGCACGAGGCGGGCGGCCTGGTCTTCTGCAACGAGGGGGGAAGCGACGACGAGTTGATGGCCTTCACCCGTGCCGGTGACGGCTCCACCAAGCGGGCGTTGCCGATCCTGCACGTCCGCCGGGCCGTGGTCGATCGCGTTGTGCAGCAGGCGTTGGGCAAAGACCTGGCCACGATCGAGAAGGAGATCGACGAATCGCTCACCCCGCGGAGCAGCCCGCTGGCGGGCTGGCGGATTCGGGGGACGGCGGCCATCGAGCGGACGGAGACGACGGGCCGCAATGTGCTGGCATTGCTCCCCGGCACCGGCGCGCCGGCCACGGCGGACCATCCGGCGATCGATCCACGAGAGACGGTCGTGCTGGGTGCGCACTACGACCATCTCGGCTACGGCGGCTCCAATTCCGCCGCGCCCGGCGAGCATGCCATCCACCACGGCGCCGACGACAACGCCAGCGGCACGGCGATGCTCGTCGAGGTGGCCCGGCGGCTGAAGGCCACGGGGCCGTTTCCCCGGTCGATCCTCTTCGTGGCCTTCTCGGGCGAGGAGCGGGGGCTGCTTGGCAGCGGCCATTACACGGCCAACGCGGCCATCCCACTCGCCGACACGGTGGCGATGGTGAACCTCGACATGGTGGGCCGCCTGGCTGACAACAAGATCGTGATCCACGGCACGGGTACGGGCACCGGGCTGGATGCCCTGGTGGACCGCCTCGTCGCCGACCACCGCTTCGAGGTGGCTAAAGACGAGGGGGGCTTCGGCCCCAGCGACCATTCGAGCTTCTATGCGAAGAAGATCCCCGTGCTCCACCTCTTCACCGGCTCGCACGCCGACTACCATCGGCCCACGGACACGGCCGAGAAGATCAATTACGAGGGCATGGCGCGGATCGCGGCGCTTGTGACCGACGCGGTGCGCGAGCTGGCCACGGCCGCGGCGCGGCCGGCATACATCGAGGTGGCGTCGAAGCAGTTTGCCCGTGGCGGCGGGGATCGGCCGTATTTCGGCAGCATCCCAGACTTCGGCAAGCCGGGGGGCGGTTATGCGATCTCCGGCGTCACGAAAGATTCGCCGGCCGCGAAGGGGGGTCTGCAGGCTGGCGACCTGATCGTGCGGGTGGGCGAGAGCGCGATCAGCGGCCTGGAGGATTTCGACAGCGCCCTCCGCAAGCACAAGGCGGGCGAGACGGTTGCCGTGGTGGTGCAACGTGGCGGCGGCGAAATCACGCTGCAGGTTGAACTCGGCAAACCGAAGTGACGCGCGGGCGTCGAATCAACTGGCCCAACCCGGCACGGAGCTGCCCACACCCTCGCGCGGACGTTCGCTGCGTCGACCGATCTGCCCAGGGCAGATCGGTCGACGCAGCCCTCCGATCACGCCATGTCCGCTGCGCTTCGCCATCCTGGCTGCGCTTGCTCCCATAGCCCGCTCGAGGGTGTGGGCAGCCCCGTGCCTCGCTCGCTTCACGAAACCTTCGCCATCGTGGCCTCAGGTTTCTTGGCGGGCATCCGCCCGCTGGTGGTAACCCGGCCCTCCGGGCCTGGTGCGCTTGGTGGGGGTGAGGAAGTGGCGACAGACCTCTCCCCACGTGGCGACAGACCTCCGGTCTGTCGAGAAAACTTGGTCACAGACCGGAGGTCTATGCCACGTTGGTAAGTCACAGACCGGAGGTCTGTGCCACGTTGGGAAACGGGGAGCCCGAAGCCGGGTTGAGCCAGTTGACCCACGCCAGAGCCCGCGCCGCGGTGGCGGCAGTTTGCCGAGTCCGCGGCAGGGGGCGCGTTTTACCGGGGTTTTTGGCATTGAGCCGGGCCGCGCAGGTTGCCATCATCCCGCCCACTTCGAGCCCGCGGCGGCACCGGCCGACCGAGGGCGCCAGCCCACCATGCAAGGAGTGCATCCCGTGAACCGCCAGTTTTTCGGCGCCGCTTGTGCCGCTCTCGTCGCCCTCGTCCAGGTTTCCGCGCTCGCCCAGGCGCCAGCGCAGGCTCCCGCCGCGGCCAGTCCGGCGGTGCACGTGGCCGTCGTCGACGTCGGCTACATCTTCAAGAACCATGCCCGCTTCAAGGCGGCCATGGACAAGATGAAAGACGAAGTCATGGCTGCCGAAAACGCGCTCAAGGCCGAGCGGGACCGCATCAACGGCCTCATGGAGCAGCTCAAGGGCTTCAACGTCGGTACCCCCGAATACAAGAAGTTGGAGGCGGAAGTTGCCAAGGCCCAGGGTGATTTCAATGTGAACGCGCAGCTCCAGAAGAAGGATTTCATGGACCGCGAGGCCAAGGTCTACATGCAGGTCTATGACGAGGTCGAGAAGGCCGTGGCCCAGTTCGCGCGCGACCACCGGATCGCGATCGTGCATCGCTTCGATGGCGACCCGGTCGATTCCAGCGACCGCAATCAGATCCTGCGCGGCATCACCAAGCCGATCGTCTTCTACGATTCCGGCATCGACATTACGCCGGACGTGCTCAAGATGCTCAACGGCACACCCGTCGCCGGTGCCGGGCAGCCGCGGACGCGGTGACGGCCCGTGAGGATGGCGTGAGCCCTCCCGTGCTCGTGCGGCCCGTTTCCGGCAGTCTATCGCCGTCATGCATTCCACAACGCGTGTGCCCGTGCAGCGAACGCTTCGGCGGCCGGCCTCGGTCTCCGGTGTTGGCTACTGGAGCGGCCGGCCGACTCGCGTCGACATGCGGCCCGCGCCGGCCGGAGCGGGCGTGGTGTTCGTCCGCGACGACCTGGCGTTTCCGGTGCGGATCCCTGTCGCTGTCGGCAATCGGATCGAGGCGACGGCCCGCACGAATCTCGCCGTCTCCGGCGTGGGCGTGCAAATGGTGGAGCATGCCCTGAGCGCGCTGGCCGGTTTGGGTGTCGATTGCTGCGCGATCCACGTGACCGCGGAGGAATTGCCGGGGCTCGACGGCTCGGCGCAGGCCTTTGTCGAGGCGATCGACGCGGCGGGGATCGAGGAACTCGGCGCGCCTGTGGAGCCGCTCGTTGTGGACCGCGTGGTGCGTCTCGGCGACGAGACGAGTTGGATCGAGGCGGGGCCGCCGCGGTGGGCCGGCCTGTCGGTCGAATACGATCTCGACTACGGCGCGTCGCCGATCGGCCGGCAGCGTCTGGCGCTGCAGGTGACGCCGGAATCGTACCGCGAGCAGTTGGCCGCCGCCCGCACGTTTCTCTCCGTCGATGAGGCCGCCAAGTTGCAGGCCGCGGGCCTGGGACTGGCCGTCGCCCATCGCGACCTCCTCGTCTTCGGCGCCGACGGGCCCGTCGGCAATTGCCTGCGCTGGCCCGACGAGTGCGTGCGGCACAAGCTGCTCGATCTCGTCGGCGACCTGTCGCTGGTGGGCCGGCCCGTGCACGCGTCGATCCGCGCCTGCCGCAGCGGCCATCGCCTGAACGCCGCGCTCGCCGCCCGGCTGACGGCGATCGACCGCGAGAGGAGGGCCGCCTGATGGCCGTCGACGTGCATCCCACGGCGATCGTGGAGCCCGGTGCGGAGTTGGCCGACGGCGTGCGGGTGGGACCCTATTGCCTGGTGTCGGCGGGGGCGAGGATCGGCAGCAGCACCGTGCTGGCCAACAACGTGACGATCATCGGGGATGTTGCGATCGGCGCCGGCAACGCGATCCACGCCTTCGCCGTGATCGGCGGGGAGCCGCAGGACGTCAGTTATCGGGGCACTGCCACGCGGGTCATAATCGGCGACCGCAACGTGATCCGGGAAAACGTGACCATCAATCGGGCCACCGAGAAGGAGGCGGGCGAGACGGTGGTGGGCAGCGACTGCTACCTGATGGCCGCCTGCCACGTCGCCCACGATTGCCGGATCGGCGATGGGGTGATTCTCGCCAATGGCGTGCTCCTCGGCGGGCACGTTCGGATCCACGACCGGGCGTCACTTTCCGGCGCGGTCGCGGTGCACCACTGGGCCACGGTCGGCGGCTGGGCGTTCGTGGCCGGGCTGAGCCGCGTGCTCCACGACATTCCCCCCTTCATGCTCTGCGAGGGCATGCCGGCGCGGGCCCGGTGCATCAACATGGTGGGCCTGCGGCGCGGAGCCTTTCCGCCGGCGTCGATCGACGCCCTGGCGGAGGCGCACCGGCTTCTGTTTCGCGCGAAGGTGGGCCTGGAGCCGGCCCGCGACATTCTCCAATCACAGGGCATGATGCTGCCGCACGTGGCGCAGCTGCTCGACTTCCTGGCGGAGCAACAGGGCGGCCGGCATGGACGCGGCCGCGAACGACGGAGGGCGGCATGAGGCGTATCAAGGTCGGGGTGGTGGGCTGCGGGCATCTGGGGGCGATTCACGCGCGGTTGCTGGCCGATCGGCCCGATGCGGAACTGGTGGGCGTGGTCGATCCCGTGGCCGCCGTCCGCGAGCGGGTGGCGGCGGCGCACGGCTGCCGCGCCCTGGCCGAGCCGCGTGATCTGGTGGGGCTGGCCGATGCGGCCGTGGTGGCGGCTCCCACCGGCCTGCACGCGGCCGTGTCGCTGCCGCTTTTGGAGGCGGGCCTCGATCTGCTCGTCGAGAAGCCGATCGCCGCGTCGGTGGAGGATGCCCGGGCGATCGTCATCGCCGCCCGCCGGCATGGGCGCGTGGTCGCCGTCGGCCACGTCGAGCGGTTCAATCCCGCCTGGCGGATGGCAGCCGAACGGTGCGGTCAGGTGTTGGCCGTCGATGCGGCGCGGCTGGGCCCGTTCACCTTCCGATCCATGGATGTGGGCGTCGTGCATGACCTGATGATCCATGACATCGATCTGGTGCTCTCGCTCGACCCGGG
>JBIIIP010000173.1:0-5853 GCA_044234625.1 Pirellulales bacterium
GACTTCGGCGGCCGCACCGACACGGTGGGCGCCGTGACGGTGGTGGCGACGGGGGCCGGGGCCAACATCCAGCCCCTTCGCAACACGGGCTCGGGCGGCACGCTGACGCTGACGGGCGCGACGGCCCTGACGGTGACGCCTGAAAACGGCTTCCTGACCACGCTCGGCTCGGGCTCCGGCATGCTCGCGCTCAATGGCAACGCCACGTTCAACGCGGCCGGCTCGGGCCGGACGGCGATCACGGGCAGCCTGTCGCTGGGCAATGGCAACCGCACGCTGACGGTTGCCGACGGCACGGCGGCCGATGACCTCACGATCTCGGCCGTGATCTCCAGCGGCTCGCTCACGAAGGCGGGGAACGGGGCGCTCGTGCTCTCGGCGAGCAACTCGTATGCGGGCGGCCTGACGCTCAATGCCGGCCAGTTGAGCCTCGGCAACGCCTGGGCGCTGGGCACGGGTGCGTTCACGATCGCCGGCGGCACGATCGCCAACACCACGGGCGGCAGCCTGTCGATCGCCGGCAACAACGCCCAGGCCTGGAACGGCAACTTCACGTTCGCCGGGCCGACGAGCCTCGACCTCGGCACGGGCGCCGTCACGATGAACGCCTCGCGGATCGTCACGATCACGAGCGGCAGCCTCACCGTGGGGGGCACGATCAGCGGCAGCGGCTTCGGCCTCACGCAGCGCGGCAACGGCACGCTCATCCTCACGGCGTCCAACACCTTCTCTGGCGCGACCACGCTCGGGGCTTCCGGCCTCGTCGAATCCCCCACGCTGCGGCTCACGGGCAACGGCCGGATCTCGAACGCGGCCACGACGGTGTTCGCCGGCACGCTCGACATGACCGGGATCAGCCAGTCGGTGACGTCGCTCACGCTCGGCGGTGGCGGCGTGGGCACGGTGGCCAGCGTCCTCACCGGCAGCGGCACGCTCACGCTCGGCGGCAACGTCACCTACACGGCCACCAACTTTGGCAGCGGCACGATCGCCGGCAACCTGAACCTCGGCAACGCCAACCGCACGTTCACCGTCGGCGATTCGGTCTTGACGGCCGACGATCTGATCGTCTCGGCCAATATCACGAACGGCACGCTCACGAAGGCGGGCGCCGGCACGCTCGTGCTCGCGGGCACGAACTCGCTTGCAGGCGGCATTACAGCGGGTGGCGGCGAGTTGGTCATCAGCAACACGACCAGTGCGGGGCTGCTCAGGGTCAGAGATAGTGGCGTGGCCACGATCACAAGCGGCGCTACCGCCAGCGCGTCGAGCGTTGACATTGGCGTCAGCCTGGGTAGCGGAGGAAATATCGGCACGCTGAATGTCTCCGGAACTTTGGCAGTTTTGAACAGCATGTATTTGGGTCACGGCCACACTACGTGGGGCATGGCCAGCGCTACCGTGAATCAGGGTGTGGGATCTTCCGTCAGTGTCGGTGGCGGACTGACGGTCGGAGGCCCCTTTTCGATGGCGAATGACGGCGGACTGTATGTGCTGGGAACCGACGCCACCCTTTCCGTGAATGGAAGTGTCGTGGTTGGTGCATCCGGTTCCGCTGATGGCAGGCAAGCGGCCGGCACTATCTTTCAGTCGGCGGGAAGCGATGTCGAAATTGCCGGCAACCTGGACCTCGGTCAGGGAAACAATAATTACACCACCAGCTACGGCACGGGAGGTGTCTACATCGTCTCGGAAACTGCCGTCCTTCGTTTTACTGGAGTCTCGTCCGCCTTACGGATTGGAGTGGGTGCCGGTGGTGTTGGGACGTTGGCTTACAACAGCACCGTCAGCGTGTTGAACATCCCCGGCAGCGTGACGATTGGCAGCGGGGATGTGACGTGGGGTCCTGGCCGAGGAACGTTTTCACTGGGGCCGGGAGCTGCCGCCACCATCGGCGGGAATCTGAATCTCGGCACCTATGTCGCCGATTCGGGCGATGGCGGCGTGATAAGCATCGGGCTCGGCTCGACGCTCTCGGTCACGGGGGCCACGTCCATCGCCACTTCGACCCGGGGCCGCGGCGGTGTTCGCGTCACGGGAGGCACGGCCACGTTCATCGGCGGAATTACCGCCGGCTCGGGCGGATCAGTGTCGCTTGAAGGCGGCGCGATTCTCGCCAACAGCATCTCGGGAGCCTCGGGCGCTTTTAACGCGGCCGCCGGCACGCTCGCCCCGTGGAATGCCGACTTGTCCGTGTCGATACCGATGACGCTCAACGGCACGAGTTTCACATTCGATTCGTCCGACAAGGACGGCGTAGCTCGGACGCTGACGGTGAACAACGTCAACCTGAGCGGCTCCAGCCGGGTCGTCAAGGCCGGCGTGGGCACGGTGGTGCTCACGAACACGTCCGGCAACGTCATCCTCCCGAGCGGTGTCGAGATCGCGGCCGGCACGCTGCGGCTCGACCGATCCTCCGACGCCATCCTCACCGGCACGGTGAACGGGGCCGGCAACTTCCAGAAGTCGGGGGCCGGGATGCTGGTGATGGCTACCACCAACACCTACACGGGCACGACCACGCTGTCGGCCGGCACGCTTTCGATCTCGTCGGATGCGAACATCGGCGGCTCGACGGCGTCGCTTGTGTTCGACGGTGGCGCGCTCGAGATCACAGGCACGTCGCTCACGTCACTGACCGGCGGCCGATCGGCCACGTTCGTGGCCGGCAAGACGGTGGGCCTGGTCGTCGCCTCGGCCAGTAACACGTTCACGGTGAGCCAGGCGATGAACCAGACAACCGGCGGCCTGGCTGCGAGTGGCGGCGGCACGCTCGTCTTGGCCGGCGCCAACACGTTCACCGGCACGACGAGCGTCACGGGGGGCGGCCTGCGGCTGGATTACACGACGTCCGACACGAGCAAGCTCTCCGACACGGCGGCGCTCACGCTCACGGGCGCCACGGTGACGCTCGCCGGCGGCAGCCATGCGGAAGTGGTCGGCTCCACCACGCTGAACGCCGGCCGCACGACGATCTCGCGGAGCGGCGGCTCCTCGACCCTGCGACTGGGCACGATCACCCGCGCGGAAGGCTCCACGCTCAACGTCGGGGAATCGGCCCTCCTGCTCGTCAGCAACACCAATTCCGGCGGCATCATCGGCGGCTGGCTGACCGTGGGGGGCACGAGTTGGGGCGTGAATTCGACCAATGGTGTGAACGGCGCCCTCAACGCCCTTCCGGAAGCGAGCTACTTCACGAGCACTGCCACCAACCTCGGCTCGGGCTCGAACACGACGGTGGGAACGAGCGCGACCGTGAGTGCCGACGTGACGGTCAATAGTCTGCGATTCAACGAACCCGGTGCCAACACGATCACGATCGGGAGTGCTAACCAAATCGCTTTCAGCACCGGCGGCATCCTCGTCACCCCGAACGTCGGTGCGCATACGACCACGATCACCGGGGGCCTCATCACGATAGGCAACTTCCCGGAGTGGTTCATTCAGCAAAACAACACGGCGGGAGCGCTGGTGATCGACTCGCAGATCAACATCGGCGGCTCTCCATCGAGAAGGTTCACGAAGGCGGGGCCTGGTGTGCTGGTGTTGAGCGGCACGTCGATCAACAATTCGGGAATAGGAGCCTTTGCGTACGTGAATGAGGGCGAGTTGCAACTCGCCAAGACCGGCACGGCGTGGGCGTTCGCGGGTTTGGTAACGATCGGCCCGGCGGGGTCGGTGCGATATACGGGCGACAGCAACAACCAGTTGGCCGACGCCTACGGGATCACGATCAACGGCGGCGGTTTCCTGGATTTCAACGGCAAGAGCGACACGGTGGCCGGCCTGACGGTGAACTCGGCGAACGCCGGGGCAGACGTCTCGCCACTGCGCAACACGGGCTCAGGCGGCGCGTTCACGGTCTCGAGCGTCACGGTCACGCCCGACGATGGCTATCTGACCACGCTCGGCTCGGGCTCCGGGCTGCTCGTGCTCAATGGCCCCGGCCAGTTCAACGCGTCCGGCTCGGGCCGCGTGTTGATCACGGGCAGCCTGTCGCTGGGCGGCGGCAGCCGCACGCTGACGGTGAACGACGGCCTCGCGGCCGACGACCTGACGATCTCGGCTGGGGTCTCCAATGGCACGCTCACGAAGGCGGGGAACGGCACGCTCGTGCTCTCGGGCAGCAACTCGTATGCGGGCGGCCTGACGCTCTCCGCCGGCCAGCTGAACGTGAACAATGCCTGGGCCCTCGGCACGGGCACGTTCACGATCGGTGCCGCCACGCTCGGCAACTCCAGCGGCACTCCCATCGCGAACCTCGGCAACAACGCCCAGGCCTGGAACAACAACTTCACGTTCGCCGGTCCGAATGATCTCGACCTTGGCACCGGCCCCGTGACGATGAGCGCTGCCCGGATCGTGACGGTGTCGGCCGGCACGCTCACCGTGGGGGGCACGATCAGCGGCGCGACCAGCCTCACCAAGCAGGGCCCGGGCACGCTCGTGCTGTCGGCGGCCAACGCCTACACCGGCGCCACGAACGTGGGCGCCTCCGGCGCGACCGACGGCGGCATCCTCTGGCTTTCGGGCAATGGCCGGATTTCGAACGCGGCCACGACGGTCTTCGCCGGCACGCTCGACATGACGGGCATCAACCAGTCGGTGACCACGCTCACGCTCGGCGGCGGCGCCGCGGCAACGACGTCGAGCGTGCTCACCGGCAGTGGCACGCTCACGCTCGGCGGCGACGTGACGTACTCGGCGACCAACAACCCCGGTGGAGGCACGATCGCCGGCAACCTGGATCTCGGCAACGCCTCCCGCACGTTCACCGTGGGCGACTCGACGGCGACGACGGCCGATCTGACTGTGTCGGCGAACATCACCAGTGGCGGGCTCACGAAGGCGGGCGCCGGCACGCTCGTGCTCACCGGCAGCAACTCGTATACGGGCGGCACGACTGTGTCCGCCGGCGAGTTGGTCATCCCCAGCGCCAACTCGGTTGGCACGGGACCGCTCACGATCACCGGTGGCTCGGCCATTGTGCCGACGACGAGCGGCCTCGCGCTCTCGGGCGTGTCGAACCTGCGGATCGCGTATGCCGATGGGGGGCGAGGCACATTCACCTACAGTGGCACGGCAGCCGGGCTGGCCGTTCCTGGCAGCATGACGGTCGGCTGGTCGAGCCTCTCCACGAATCGGGCGACCGGCACGTTCAACCAGGGCGACAACACGACGGTGAACGTCGCCGGCAACCTCGGAATCGGGGAGCAATGGGCTGCCGGCACCTTCAATCAGGGCATCAACACGGCCGTCACCGTCGGTGGCAATCTCACCGTCGGCGGCGCCGGCAGCGACGGCACCACCTACACGGTGCCGGACACGGGCCGGCTGACTCTGAGCGGCCCGGCCTCTGAACTCAGGATCGCTTATGGCGATACCGGCCGCGGCACGTTCACATATAACGGCACGGTTGCCCCGTTGACGATTCCCGGCAGCATGACCGTCGGATACTCGCCGAACAGCAATTCGGCCACCGGCACGTTCAACCAAGGTGACAACACGACGGTCTCGATTGGCGGCAGTTTCACGATCGGGGGCCTCAATACGCAGTCGGGCATTGGCGGGGTGACCAACATCGGCTCTGGTGCGACGCTGACGGTCACGGGGGCCACGGCCATCGCCACGGCGGCTAGCAGCACCGGCCGGCTGAACGTGAACGGCGGCACGGTCGACTTCGCGGGCGGTGCCTCGCTCGGGGCCGGCGGGCTCCTTTACCTCACCAGCGGCACCGTCCGCTCGAACAGCATCTCGGGGGCCTCAGGCGGCTTCCACGCGGTCGCCGGCGTGCTCGCCCCGTGGAATGCCGACGCGACGGTGAGCACGCCGCTGACGCTCACCGGCGCGAGT
>JBIIIP010000140.1:0-5794 GCA_044234625.1 Pirellulales bacterium
TCCTCGCCGCCACCTCCGCCATGGCCTGTCCGTGTTGCGGCGTGGTCGGGCAGTCGCTCGCGCAGCGGCGCGACGAGGCGGCGGTCGTCGCCGTGGGCGAGGCGGCGGGGGCTGTGGCCGAGGATCCGGCGGGCGTCGCAGAGCAGCCGTTTCATGTGCACCATGTCCTCCGCGGCGATGCAGGGCTTGCCGGCCGCGACGTGCGGGCCCGCGTGACGGCGCCGGTGAGCGGCACGGCTCTCCTCTTCGCGGGGGTGGCCCCGGACGCGACCGACTCCGGCCGGTGGTCGGCGATGGCGGCGGACGAGACTCTCCTGGGCCATGTGGCTGCGGCGCCGCCGTGGAGGGATCCGCCCGCCGCCCGCCTGCGGTGGTTTGCGGCTCGGCTCGAGCACCCCGAGCAGGCGATCGCCGAGGATGCCTTCACGGAGTTCGGCCTGGCTCCGTTTGCAGCAGTGCGGGAGGCGAGCGACTGCTTCGATGCCGAGCGGCTCGCGGCATGGGTGCGAGAGCCGGGCATCGATCCACGGCGCCGCGGGTTCTACGGCCTCGCGCTGGGAATCCTGGCTGCCACCACGGCGGATGCCCCCACACGATCCGGGGCGCTGGCGGCGCTCCGCGCGGCCATCACTGCCCCGGCCGGCGAGTTTCGGGCGGGCTTCGACGGTCTGTTGGCCGGGCTGCTCGTCGCCGACGGGGGGCAGGGTCTCGTCTGGATCGAGCAGAGCGGTCTGTTTTCTCCCGCGGCCCGGCCAACCGATCAGAAGCATCTCCTCGCGGCACTGCGGTTCGCCGGAGAGGAACTGGGGCCGCAGATCCCGCGGGAACAGGTCGCCGCGGCGACGGCGCGGCTCCTGGCAAGCCCCGTGGTGGCGGCCGATGCAGCGATCGATCTAACGCGGTACGGGGCATGGGATCACGCCGTCGCCGTCGCCGCTCTCTGGGATTCGCTCGGTGTCGATGATCCGCTCGTGCGCCGTGCGGTGGCGGGATATCTCTCCGCCTGTCCGCGGCCGGAGGCGCGGGAGGCGCTCGACCGCATCCGCGAGCGGAATCCGACCGGACTGGCCGCGGCCATCGAGGCGGCGGCGCTACCCAGGTGACGTGCCGGGAGGCGTCGCACCTGTCGGTTGCGGATCAGGGTGCGGCCGAAGGCGTCGGCAGCAACTCGGGCGCCACGTCGGCAGGCCGAGTGCCCGGGGCGGCGGGCACCATCATCCGTGGTGGCTCCTCGCGGGTGGCCGGGTCGCGGGCCGGAAGCTGGATCGCGGGGGAGTCGGCGCCGATCGACCGGAAGTTTTGCGTGATGGGCCCCCGGCTGAACACGCCGGGCCGCGAGTGGCCGTAGTCGAGATAAATGCTGGCGTCGCGCTGCCGGGCCCGCCGGTGGGCGTCGAAATACGCCTTGCCCGGCCACGGGCCCTCGGCGAGGAACACGCCGTTGTATTCGAGCAGTGAGCCCTTGCGGTAATGGAGCTGCGCGATCGAGCGGTTGTAGTCGACGAGCGATCGGGCGTAGGCGCTCTCCGCCTCGGCCCGGCGCCGCTGGGCGTCGAGCAGTTGGTCGAGTGTCACGGTGCCGGCGTCGTACGCGGCCTGCACGGCTTCCACTTGCCGCTCGGCGGCCACGCGGCGATTGAAGTTCGTCTGCGTGAGGGCGAAATTCGTGTCGACGTTGCGCACCGCCTCCACGAGCGCGTGCGAGGCCTCCAATTCCTCGTCTTGGAGCCGCGCCCGTTCGCGGGCCAGTTGCAACTGATGGTGGCGCACGGTGGCCAATTCGCGGCGGAACCCGAGCGGCATGAGCAGTTGCGCCCCGGCCTGCCATTCCTGGAACTGGCCGCTGAAGAGCGATGAGTACGACCCGGTGCCATTGAGCGGATCGCCCGGATTGGCGTCGTAGGCCCCGCCGCCGAGCAGCTGCTGGCCGATGCCCAGGAACCGCCAGCGGCCGACGGCGTCGAGGCGGGGAAGCAGCAGGTTCTTGGCGGCGGTGAGTTCCAGCTCACGCTGCTTGATCACCCACTTCTGCTTCCGCAGTTCGGCCGACCGGGAGAGGGCTTCCACGAGTGACTGCTGCCAATCGAATGAGACCCGAGCCGTGGTCGGCTCATCGGAAGGCCGGATGAGCCGGCCGTCGCTGGCGCTGATACCCATCATGTAGCGGAGACGGTTTTCGCAGCGATAGACGTCGGTGAGGGCCTGCTCGACCTCGCTGCGGAAGAAGAAATACTGCTCGCGGGCCTGGGCTTCCTTGTCGGCCTCGCCACCGCGGGACTGCTCGACGTACAGCGCATGCACCCGCCGCCAGGCCTCCATCGCGCTGTCGCGGCCGATCTTGCGTGTCTCGAGGTTCCGGTAGGCAAAGTACAGCTCCCAATACGACTGCTCGGTGTCGCTGACGAGATTCCGCACGCCGGCCTCGAAGTCGGCCAGGGAGATGTCGGCGTTTACGCGGGCGAGGAGCACACCGCGGAAATTCGGGCGGCCGAGCGTGTTTTCGAAGGAATCGGGACCGGCGATACGGTTGTACGTCAGCCCAGCGCCCTGCAGCAGCGGCTGGCTGAATGTGAAGTCATAATTCGTCTGCCAGGTCGACGGCACGCCATCCTGGCGGATCGGTGAATTGTTGTTGTCGTAGAGCGTCTGGTTCTGGAAGCCCCAGGTGGCACCGGTGGCCGACCGCTTCTGCAGGCCGGTGGTCCAGTTGCCGACATCGCCGACGAGTTGCTGCTGGAAGATGAACGTGCCCAAGCCCCCCACGTTCTGCGGCCTGTTTTGCCGTTCCCACGTCAGCGAGCTCGAAAGCTGGGCATCAAACAGCGCCAAGGCGCTTTCCACGCCGCGGAACGGATCGGTTTCGACGATCGCGGGATCGTAGATGCTGGGCGTGGCCGCGGGGTTGGTGAGCAGCGACACGGGTGGCTCACCGGTTTGTGGCCGCGGTCCGCCGAAGCTGCCGAACCGGCCGCCCAGGTTGCGAAGCACCTTGCCGTTTTCCAAGGCCGTGCGGATCGCCTCCTCGAGCGACAATTCCCAGACCTGGTCGAACGAAGGGTTCGACAGCGTGAGCGGTTCGACGGTGCCGGCCGCCTCCTCCAGCGGCTTCTGGTCGGAGTCGGGGTATTCGAGCTTTTGGATGGCGCCCACGTAGTGCGACAGATCGCCGTCCTCGAAGAAGTAGAACGGCTGACGCGGCGCGCAGCCGGCGGCCAGGAGCGAGGCGCTCGTCGAAATTGCCCAGAGGATGCGGAGCGTGCGGGACACGTATGTGTTCGTGCTGTGGGTTCCGTTGGTGCAAAGTGCCGTCGCTGCGCCCTCGGGGGAGAAGCCGCGGAATCACGGCCCTCGCCCGACGCAGTGCCCCCCGACGCTGCGCCTGCCTCGCGTGCACCAGGGCGCAGCGACGGCACTTCCCGTATCGGTCCGCTCGGCCTGCAAACTTGGAATAACCGGCAAAGTCACCGGCGTCAGTCGGTGGTCTGGGGGGGCTGGGATGGCCAGCGTGGAGACGTGGCTTCCCGAGTCGCCCCAGTGTCGTCGGTCCATACGAAGCGGGCGGAGCAGCCAGGCATGGAGTCCACGAGACGGAGGCCGGATTCCTGCCCGAGCACGAGCGCTGCCGTCGCCAGGGCGTCGGCAGTCGTGCAATCTGGCCCGATGACCGTGACTGCCGCGGGACCGGCGACCCCCAGGCCCGTCCGCGGATCAACCACGTGGCCGTAGCGGACGCCGTCGATCGTCACCGCCTGGAAGGCGTCGCCCGATGTGGTGACGGCGGCGTCCGTGAGCACCAGATCGGCGGCCGGTGGTTCTGCGCGGCCGAGCGGGGCCGAGGCGACCCGCCAGCCGGTTTTTCCCGGAGGCACCCCGAACACCACGATGTCTCCCGAGGCGTCGATCATGGCGGCCGCCACGCCCTGGCGGCGGAGCACCTCGACCGCCCGATCGGCTGCATCCCCCATGCCGATGCCACCGAGATCGAGCCGCATCGCCGGGCGGACGAGGCTCACGGCCTGCCGGTCGGGATGAAGGCGCAGCCTGTCGCCGCCGACGGCAGCCCGAGCGGCCGCGAGGGCTTCTGCAGGAGGCAACGTGCCCGTTCGTCGGGCCCGTCGCCACAACATGGTGAGCGGTCCCACGGTGGGATCAAATGCACCTCCGGTCGCATCGCGAAACGCCACCGCCCGCGACAGCACCCGCCACAGGTCGTCGCCCACGCGGATCGGATCCGGCGTGGGAGCGGCTGCCGACAGCCGGGAAAGCTCGCTGGCGGGATCGTAGTCGGAGAGAATGGTCTCCAACCGCGCAACCTCGGCGTGCGCGGCCGCACACGCGGCGACCCCCGCCGGCCGCGACGCGGCATACACGGTGACCGTCCAGGTGACGCCCATGTGGCGCCCGGTCTTCGCGACGCGCACGGCGCTGGTTGCCCGGCCGCACGAGGCGGCAAAAAAGGGAACCAGGCAGCACAGCATAAGGTAGAATCGGAAGATCATGAGTGACTCCGGCGGTCAGCCAGCCGTGGCGATTGAATTCGACTGCACGCCCCTGCGGAGCGTGCCCCGGTTCGACATCCCATTGGATGCCTCTCCGGGATACCGGGCCCGCGTGGAGCGATTCCAAAAGGCGATCGCCCGGCACGGCACCCGCAACACGTATTATCTCACGAACGCGTCGTGCTTGTTTCGTTTCACGAACGAGCCTGGTAGTGGCTGGGTGCGATTCGCGGTCGAGGGCACGGTGATCACCGACGAGACCGACTCCAAGACCGTCGGCAGCGACCTCGACATCCGCCTCGATACAGAAACCTGCGACTGGCTGACCCAGCCCGCGGTGAAGTGGCTCGCGCTGTCGGCCAAGCACGCTATCGAGGCGGAGTTCAACCGCTACATCGCCGCCGGCGACCTCTCCCGAGCCTTGGAGCGGATTGCCCGCGAACAGGCCGCCAGCGACGCCGCCGGCGGCTTTCTCGGCATGAATCTGTAGGCTGCGTGGCGACAGCGTGGTGCGCGCCCCTCCCCCCGTGGCGACAGCGTGGTGCGCCCCCTCCCCCCGTGGCGACAGACCTCCGGTCTGTCGAGAAAGAAGCGTAGACCAGAGGTCTACGCCACTCTCTTAGTCACAGGCCGGAGGCCTATGCCACTCTTTGCGGTCGCAGACCGGAGGTCTACGCCACGTGGAAGACGTGCCGGGGCCGCGGCTGAACCAGCCGGCACCCTCACGCCCCCCGGCGTCGGATTTCCAGGAGCACGCTCTCGTTGTCGCTGCCGCGGATCGGCCAGGCGGCGAGGCGACGGACCGAGACCTTCTTCACGAAGCCCTTGTGTCGCGCCAACCCCTTCTCCTCTTCCCACCGCGGCCCCTTGATCACGAGCATCCGCCCGAACGTGTCGCAGATCGGCTCGAACCAGCCGAGCAGCTTGACGAGCGGGGCCACCGCCCGAACGACGAGCGCGTCGAACGGTGCGGCCGAGCGGCCCCGGGCCGCGACCAGCGCCTGGGCCGCGCCGGTGTGCACCGGCAGCGACACCCCGCACTCCCTCACGATCGCGGCGACGGCCCGCGCCTTTTTCCCCACGCTGTCGGCGAGTTCCACGGGCAGATCCGGCCGGAGAATGGCGAGGATCACCCCCGGCACGCCGCCGCCGGTGCCCACGTCGAGCACCCTCTCGCCCGGCAGCAGATGCGGGGCGATAGCCGCCGCGTCGGCGACGTCACGGGAGACAAATTTGCCCACGTCGGTGTGCCGCGTGAGATTCAGCTTCTCGTTCCAAGACCAGAGGCTCGCCGC
>JBIIIP010000029.1:0-29555 GCA_044234625.1 Pirellulales bacterium
TGTCTGCCGTGGCCGCCTCAATCGCGGCCGCGTCGATCGACTGCAAGAGGCCGGCGGCGTCGCGGGCCTGTGGCGCCGTGGCGGCCAGGGCGGCCACGACCGTGCGGCCGCGCAGAATTTCGCGCGCCGCGTCGGCGTGGATGGCCGCGAGCCGGTCGAGGTCGGCCTGCTCCGCGGCCGGCAGGTCATCGCGGATGACGCCGGGCGCGCGAGTGAAGCGGGCATCGATCATCGCCGTGAGCCGGGCCTCGATGGCGGCCGACGAGGCGATCGCGTCGGCGGCCGCGGCCACGTCGGCGGCGCGCGGCTCCCCGGCGGCGGTCGCCGGGTGGGCGTCGGCATCGATCACCGTGGAGGTCTGCGGTGGCCGCCATCGCATCATCGCCAGCCCGAGCAAGGCGGCACAGCCCGCCGTCAGCCACCAGCCATGCCGCCCGAGGCCGGGCACCGGCAGCCTCGCGCATCCGGCGAGCAGCTGCGCCGCCTCCGCGACGGAAAGTTCCCGGAGACCGCGCGACACGTCGCTGGTCGCCTCGTCGGCGGGAAAATCGATCGCCCGCGAAAGCCTCTCGCCAAGGTGTGGGTAGGCCGCCTCGGCGGCGGCGGCCACGGCGAGGCGGCTCGGCGCCGGGCCCGCGGCCCGTCGCCACGCCATCAACGCGCCGAGAGCCGTGATGACGCCTGCGAACAGCCTGGCCCCCGTCAGGCTCCGGGCCCCGAGCAGGCCCTCCACAACAGCCACGGTGCCGGCCGCCGCCAGTGCGATGCAGGCCACGCGGCCGAGCCAGCCGAGCAGGCGGACCACGTGCGCGGCCGCGACGATCCGATCGAGCCGGCGGTGCATCGCGAGGGCTGGCTGATCACCCGGAGATGCCATCAAGACGTCCCTCGCTCGCGAGGCCACCACGCCGCCAAGCCCGCCGCCACGGCAGCGGCCACGAGCAGGTGGGCGAACCCCTGGGTTTCGAACCAGCGCGGTCCTGCCGACGCGACCGCCGCCCGCCGCAGCGACTCCAATCGTTCAATCGTAGCGGGGAGCGCATCGATCTGGTCGGGCGGCACGACCGCGCCTCCGCTGGCGAGGGCGGCCGCGGCGAGCGGACCGGTGCCGGCCGGGCCGCCGGCCGCCTCGATGGCCGGCTCGTTCACGACGATATCGCGGACGATCGCCGTCTGCGGCCGGTCGGTGGTGAAGTTCTCCGGGGGCACGAGCCGCACGGTGTGGCGGCCGGCCCCGAGGCCCGCGAGCGGAATGGTGGCGGCGGCTCCCGGTGGCACGTCGGGCAAGGCGAGCCGTCGGGACGATCCGGCAGTTCCCGTCACCTCAACGGCCCAGCCGGCGAGGCCGGTGTCGCGTCGGCTGGGTACGGCGTCGATCCACACCGTCTCGCCGGAGACCGGGTCGCATGGGCGAACGACGACGGTGGCGGGTGTGAGCCGGGCGACGCGCCGCGGAGTGGCGAGCCGGGTGAGCAGGTGCGTCCAATACCGCCCGTGGGCATCGCTGCCATCGGCATCGCGCCAGCGCCATGTTTCGCAGAAGTGGCCGACGATCGTCGCCGCACCGAGCCGAGCCATGACGACCGCGGGAACATCCGCGCCGTCCGCAGCGGCGCGGGCCGTGGCGACGACCCGCGCCATCGGCGCGAGCGAGACGGCATCCAGGGGGGCGAAGACCGGCGTTGCGGAAGGCCCGGCGCCGGGCGCGGATGCATCGGGGAACGAAAACCAGCCCGGGCGGGGGCCCGCCGGTGGAATCGCCAGGAAGCGCGGGCCGCCGACCACCGTGCGATGCGCGGCCGGCGTGGCGGGCATCCACGAGGCGAGCCCGCTATCGTCACCGGCCCAGCGGCGGCCGGGAATCCAGGCGATGCCGACGCCGTCTCGGTCCGCGGCCTCGCGAAGCGCTGCCCACGAGCGGGCCGTGTCGTCGCTCGCCGCGGCGAGCGGCACGTCGCCGATCACCACCACGTCGTAGGCGAGCCAGTCGGCTGCTGCCACGGGAAGCCGTGCCGTCGGCCGCATGCCGTCCGTCCCGGCGGAGTCGAGCAGGCACGAGTCGACGGTGAACCGCGTGCTCCCCGCCAAGAACCGCTCGAGAAACCGAAACTCGAACCGGGGCAGGCTGTCGATGAGCAGCACGCGGATGGGCGCGGCAGTGACCATCGCCGGGTAGGTCGCCGAGTGCTGCCGGTCTCCGTCGGTGTGAATCGTGCGCGTCTGCATGGTGGAGCCGTCGGCGCGCACCCGGTCGGAGCACTGCCCTGCCAAGTGATAGGCGAACGATCCCTGCAGAGTCGCTTCCACGGCGGCGAGATCACCCGCTCCGTCTTCCGCCACCAGGGCCACGCGGCCCGCATGCGGCACCGACGCGGTCGCGCCGACCAGGGCCACGAGCTGCTCGCCGGGCTGGCACACCAGCGGCGCATCGATCGACGTGAAGCGGAAACCGAACGGCACGGCCTCAGTGCCGGTGGCATCCATTGCTCCGACGGGCACCGCCACGAGAGGCACGCGGCGCTCGTCGAGGATCCGCGCGACCTCGTCCCACGGAGTGCCGTCGGAAATCGCGCCGTCGCTGGCGACGATGATCGCTGCGGGGGGCTCGGCGGCCTCTGCCAGTCGCGCGACGGCGTCGCCGATTCGGCTGGCATGGGCGGCCGGCGGCGTGGCGGTGAGGGTCGCCAGTTTCGCGGTGAAGGCCGGCGGAGAGTCCGGCGAATGGTCGTCGATCGTCGCCAACCGCAGGGCGTGGTTGCGGGCGAGCGCGTTTGCGTTTGTCGAGGCGAGGGCATCCTGCGCGGCTTCGAGACGGGTCTGCAGACCGGCGGGTGTCGGCATGTCACGGGTTGCCATGCTCGGCGAGGTGTCGACCAGAATCGTCACCGTCTGCGGCCGGTCGGCAGTCGTGGGTCGCTCCTGGGGCCGGCCACCCCAGGCCATGAACATTCCCCCGCAGAGGGCGAGAAGGATCGACCGGCTTATCCAGGCAGGTGGCGGCGAACCGCTGCACTGACGGGCAAAAAGCCATTCGCCGCAGGCTGCCGCCGCGGCGATGCCCAAGAGCAGGCGGGTGAGGCCCGGGCCCGTGAACCGCGGCTTGTTCCCCACGGCCGCCAGTGGCGGGCCCTCGGCCTCGGGGTCGAGGAGCCGGCTGAACAGTCGATCGATGAATGGCAGGAAGGCGGGCCACGCCACCAGGTCGCTCCACCGCTCGGCCGGCAGGTCTCCCTCGGCGATCGTCAGCGGGATCGCGACCACGCACACCTGGCCGCGGCCGACGGCCGAGGTCATCACCAGTGGGCGGCCCTCCGGCACGGTCCGGGCCCACACGTTCCATTGCGACGCGGTGAACGACACACCGGTGATCGTCTCCACCGTCGGCCCCTCGAGGATGCCGCCGGTGCCGGCCGCCGCGAGCGCGCCGGCATCGATTGCGGCATCGTCGAGCGGAATCGCTCCCTCCACGTCGAGCCCGGCCAGGTCGCGGAGCCATGCCGCGAGCCGGGGACGCATGGCCGATCCTGCCGAGCCGGGCCCGAGGCAAACGAGCAGCCCGCTTCCCGCGCGCACCGCGGCGGCGATCCGGCCGCCGTCCGCGGCCGCCGGCACCGCGCCATCGCAGAGGACGATGAGCCGGCGGCCCGCGAACGGCGCCCCGGCGTCTTGAAGCTCCACGGCAGCGACCGTGGGCCTGCCCCGCTCCGCGATCACCGACGGCGTGGCCGCCAGCGCCGCGACCGCATGGCGGATCGCCAGGGAAGCATCGGAGGCCGTCCCTTTCGGCGCGGTCGACACGACGATTTCGATGCGCCGCTCGGCCACGCCGGCGACGACCGGCACGCCGGGCGGCGGTGGCGTGAGAAAGGGCCGCGTGGCCGCCAGTGCGATCGCTCCGCAGGCCAGCGTGCGCAGGGCGACGAGCAGGAGCGGAATGCCGCGCCGGCCGAGGCCGGCGCGGCGGGCTGCGGCCGCGACCAGATCGATGGCCGCCCAGCCGACCCGCTGCGGATGGCGGAGCGGCCAGGCCGCAAGGAGAAGCGGCAGCGCCGCGGCGGCGAGCCAGGGCAGCAACGCCGGCCAGAGCAGTGACCACGCCACCAACGCGGGCATCGCGCCCATGATCACGCCCTCCGGGGCGGGACTTCGCCGAGGAGGCGATCGATGATGGTGTCGGTGGAGATGCCGTCGCTCTCGGCCGTGAAGGATCTCACAAGGCGGTGCCGGAGCACGGCCGGGGCGGCACGGCGCACGTCGCGGGTTTCCACGCACGGCCGGCCGTCGAGCGCCGCATGCGCCTTGGCGAAGAGCACGAGGTGCTGGCTGGCACGGGGCCCGGCGCCGTGTCGCACCCACTCCGCCATCCACCGCGGCGCCTCGGCACTGCCGGGCCGGGTCGCCCGCACCAGGTCGATGGCTGCCTGGAGGACGTGTTCGGCGACGGGCAGAGCCCGGACCACGTGCGTCGCCGCGTCGAGGGCGTGGTGGTCGACCACGGCGCCCACGGGCGCGGCGGAAGTGCCCGCGGTGCGCCGCACGATCTCCATCTCATCGTCGCGGTCGGGATAGTCGACCCGCAGCATCGCCATGAAGCGATCGAGCTGGCCCTCGGGGAGCGGATAGGTGCCCTCCTGCTCGATCGGGTTGCGGGTGGCGAGCACGAAGAACGGCCGCGGCAGCAGATGGCACTCACCGCCGACCGTCACCTGCCCCTCCTGCATCGCCTCGAGCAAGGCGGCCTGCGTTTTCGGTGGCGCCCGGTTGATCTCGTCGGCGAGCAGCACGTGCTTGAACACCGGGCCGGGGAGGAACCGCCGCCGCCGTCCGCCGGTCGCGCGGTCGTCTTCGAGCACCTCGGTTCCGGTGATGTCGGCCGGCATCAGGTCGGGCGTGAACTGGATGCGGCCGAAGTCGAGGGCCAGCGCCTCGGCGAGCGACTTCACCATCAACGTCTTCGCCAGCCCGGGCACACCTTCGAGGAGGCAGTGTCCGCCGCACACGAGCACGGCGATCATGTCATCGACCACGTCCTGTTGGCCCACGATCACCGGGGCGATCGCCTCGCGGAGCCGCGTGCGGGTCAGCGACACGCCGTCGAGCGCCCGCCGCGCCTCGGCGGCCGGCGCGGCGAGGGGAGGTGAGGACGGCGGCTCGAGGGGGGGCAAGGCATTCATGGCGTCGGGGGCTCGGTCGCGGGGTGTGGCTCGATGCAGGACAGCATGCCGGGGGTGGCTGCGGCAAGGGCGGCCGGGCCGACGGCGAGCGAGACGCCGGTTTCACCGGGCCGGCCGATGCGGAAGGGCGGCGTTAGCGGCCGCAGCGTGGCGGCATCGAGGGGTTCGAGCGCCGGCCCGTCGGCGGTGGCGGCCGCGCGGATCACGGTGTCGCCGGCGAGGATTGCGCCGGGGAGAGAGCGGCCGGCCGGCGAACTGGCCAGGCTGCGGCCGTCGTCGGCCGCCAGCGTCTGCAACTGCGTGGGGCTGGATGCCGTCTCCACGACGACCAGCGTGGGCGTCGTGCCCACGATCCGCGCCGCGACAGGATTCTCCCAGCGCAGCGGCGGTGTCGCCTGCGGCGGACCGCCGTCATCGAGGGCGAACACGCCGCCCCGGTCGCGCGGCGCGAAAACGAGTGCGTTGCGGGTGGCGGCGATCGCCGGCGAGCCGCGGGCCGGCGCGGCATCATCCGCCGGACGACCGGGGGCGTCATACCGATACGTCCATGCGGGCTGGCCGGACCGCGTGAACGCCGTCACGCTGCCCGCATGGTCGGCGACGACGACGAGCCCTTCGTGGAGCAGCGGCCCACGGCAGCCGCGGCCATGGTCACGGCCATCGCGGGCCAGCGCCGTGCCGCATGGCCTTTGCCAGAGCAGGCGGCCATCGCGCGCATCGACGACGACGATCGCGAGCGCGGCGCGGTCATCGGCCGGGCGGAACACGACCGCGCAGAGTTCGGCATCGGCGGCCGGCGGGCCGTCGCAAACGGCAGCCGCCTCGGGCATGCCGGTGGCCCATGCCAGGCGGCCTTCGGCCGTCGTCGAGCAGTCGAGGCACAGGAGCACGGCGCCGGCCGGCTCCGGCTCCACCGCCGCAAACACGAGATGGCCCGCCGGCGCCAGCCAGCCCGGTCGGTCCGCGGCACGGCCCGGCGCGGAACCGCGCGGGAAGAGCGCGGCGTCGGGCGTCTTCCCGCTCCGCCAGGCTGGGCGGCCGTCCGCGGCGAGCAGGGCATGCACGGCGTTGCCGGATTGCCAGGCGACGACCGCGCCCGCCCACTTCGGCTCGGCGATCGGAGCGGCCGGCAGATCGCTGCCGGGAAGTGGCCGCGACCAACGCAGCCGCCAGCCGCGCGGGTCGCGCAGCCACGCATGCCTGGCGGCCGCGACGCGGGCGGACTCCTCTTCCAGGCGATCGATCATCGCGACCTGTTCGGCCAGCGCCGCGCGTGCCGCGGGGTCGCCGCCGTGGGCCGCGTCGCGGCAGGCCCGCCGCGCCGTGTTCCACCAGCCGCGGTCCAGCGGGGCATCGCCCGTGGGGTCGGCGGCCGGCGCATCCGGGCCGACGGCCATCATGGCTGTGGCCACCAACAGGGCCACGGCGACGATCAGGGTCGTGACGGTCGTGCCGAGACGGTGAACCCCGAAGAGCATGCGAATCACCCGGGAAAACGAGGCGGGCTCCAGAAACACCCGACGGCTTGAAGTATAAGTCGGAGTGCAGTCCGACAACCCGGGAGTCCGCAGCGGGCCATGCCGCGTACCGACGACGAAGACCTGTTCCAGAGCTCGACCATGACCTTCGGCGAGCACCTCGAGGAACTGCGCGTCTGCCTGATCCGCGCCGCCCTGGGACTCGCTGTGGGCGTGGCCGTGGGCTTTTTCCTCGGCCGGCCGGTCGTGCATCTCATCGAGCAGCCGCTGCGGAAGGCGTTGGCTTCGTACTACTCGGCCCGGGCGGTGGAGACCTTCGACGGATGGCAGCCCCGTGTGTCCGGGGGGCCGCCGCTGCCCTACTCGCGGGAGGAGATCATCGACGCCGTCGGCCAGGGCATGACGTTCGAACTCCGCGAAGTGCATCCCGACCGTCTCGCCCGCGTGCTGGGAGCCGCCGCACCGGCGGCCGCCGGGCCGGTGCTCGGCGACGGCAAGGCGATGCCGTCGCCACACGACGACGTCTTCGCCACCGATGACCTCGTGCCGCTCCTCCTCTGGCAGCCGCTGGCCCGCGATGCGCGGGTGAGCATCACCACGCTCAGCGCCCAGGAGGCGTTCGGCATCTACATCAAGGCGGCGATGCTGGTGGGGATCGTGCTCTCCAGCCCGTGGGTGTTCTTCCAGTTGTGGACGTTCGTGGCCGCCGGGCTCTACCCGCACGAGAAGCGGTGGGTGCGGCTCTTCCTGCCGGTCAGCGTGGGGCTGTTTCTGGCCGGTGTCTGCCTGGCCTTCTTCTTCGTCTTCGACTTCGTGCTCGATTACCTCCTCGATTTCAATCGCTGGCTCGGTCTCGACCCCGACCCGCGGATCAGCGAGTGGCTGTCGTTCGTGCTCATCCTGCCGATCGGCTTCGGTATCGGCTTCCAGTTGCCGCTGGTGATGCTGTTTCTGGAGCGGATCGGGATCGTGGAGATCGAGTCGTACACATCGCAATGGCGGATCGCGGTGGTCGCCATCTTCGTCGTTTCCGCGATTCTCACGCCGGCCGACCCATACAGCCTGCTGTTTCTCGCCGTGCCACTGTGCCTGCTCTATTTCGGCGGCGTGGCCATCTGCCGGTGGGCCGCGCGGCGTGACCCGCCCGACCGTCGCAGCGGACGTCAGGTGGCGACGAAGGCCAGCCAGTAGAAGAAGCAGCCGGTGCAGGCGGTGAGCACGAGGTCGATGGCCGCCAGCCGGGCCATGCGACGGTGTCTGGGGCCGTGCGACCCCGGTGCCGGAGGCTGTGGGAACCGTGCGAAGGCCTCCCAGACCGTCCACACCCACAGCGCCAGCGTCGACACCGCGAAGACGAGGTGCACGGCCAGGGCCGTGAGCACCCCGCCCGGCCAGTAAGGGCTCGGCCGCGCCCGGTCCTTCCAGTCGCTCACGAGCCGCACGTCGATCTCGAAGACGATGATGCAGGCCAAGAGCGCGGCGGCGATCACGACCTGCAGTTTCTTGTGGGTGGCGAAGTCGCGTCGCGTGCGCACCAGGTGGATGCTCCACGCCAGCACCGGGAGCACGGCGAGCAGCCCTACCACCACGACATCCATCCCCATCGACCCCCGGGTGCCGAGGAAGCCGTCGATGCCCTTCATCAAAAGTCCGTGTTCGTGAGGGGGGCCGTGTTCCGGGGCATGCAGATTGTTCGGGGGCATGCAGATTCACCGCGGCTGCCTGCCTGCGGCACCTCGGCGGAAGGATTGTAGCGGAGGTTTTGCGGGCCGCGGTTGGCTGGGGGTAGGATCGCGACCGGGCCGAGTGGCGAAACTGGCAGACGCACGGGACTTAAAATCCCGTGGAGATTTCCTCTCCGTGCGGGTTCGATCCCCGCCTCGGCCACTGGCCTTGTCCCCGGGCTTCGGGATTTGTATCCGTTTCGCCATTGTCGCGGAGCCTCAGGCGCATGAACGTGTCCCCTCCCTCTTCCTCTCCCCCTTCCCGTGGCGGCCGCTCCGCGACGCTGGCGGTCTGGATGCCGTGGCTGGCGGCACCGCTGTTTTGCCTGCTGCCGATCGGCGGCTGTGCGGTTGCCGGGTCGCTGCGGCAGGCGGCGGCTCAGGCCATGGCGCGGCAGCCAGTTCCGGGCCCCGCCGTGGCGAGCGTTGTGCCGGCTGGCGCGGCTGCGCCGATTCTGACGGTGTCGGCCCGCTGATCCGCCTGGCGCGTGGCACGCCCTGGCAGAGCGCACTAGCCTTTCCGGGCAGGGTCACGCTTTCCTCATTCCCGTCAGGCATCCATGTCGCTCCGCACCCGGATCACTCTCGTCGCCGCGGCCCTCGTGCTCGCGGCGATCGCCGTCAGCACACTCCTGCAGACGCTCGCCGCCCGCGAGGCGGTGATCCAACAGGCGCGGGCCGGTGGCCACGGCATCGCCGAGGCGCTGGCGCGGTCGGTGGCATTCGCCGCGGAGGTGCCGCGGCAGGTCGAGGATGAAATCGGCCAGCAGATGCAGGCCCAGGCCGCGCTTGTCGCCGAACTCGTCGCCGTTTCCGATGCGGCGAGGCTTCCGGCTGCCGACGTGAACGCACGGTTGCGCCGCGTGGCCGCGGGCACGGTGATCGACGAGATCTACGCGACGGGCTCCGACGGCCACATCGATCTGCAGACGGGAGACATCGACTTCACGTTCTCGCCCGATCCGGCGCAGCAGCCCCAGGCGCACGTCTTCCACAAACTGCTCGCCGGCGATGTGCCCGTCGTCGAGCAGGATGCCCGGAAGCGCGAGATCGACGAACGGGTCTTCAAATACGTGGGCGTGCCCGGCGTCGACCGTGCGCGGATCGTGCAGGTGGGCATGGAGGCGACGTTTCTCGACCGGCTCGATCAGAAACTCGGACTCCGCCGGTTCGTCAACGAGGTCGTGGCCGGCGACGTGCGCGAGGTGCAGATTCTCGACGGTCTGCTCCGGCCCGTGGTCAGCCGCCGCGTCGATGACCGGGGCATCGTGTCGGATGCCAATTCGCCCTTGCTCGGCCCCGACGCCGCGCTCGTGCGGGATTGCATGGCCAGCGGCCGGCCGAGCGGGCGTTATTTTTCCGGCAACTATCGGGTTGCCGCCCCGGTTCGGCATGGCGACGGCCGCTCCGCCGGTGCGGTGCTCGTGACGATCTCGGCGCGGTCGAGCGGTGACGTGCTCTGGTGGCAGGCGGCCGCGGCCGCGGCGTCGGCCCTCGTCGTCGGTGTTCCCGGAGTGCTGGCGGCCGCGTGGATGGCCGGCTCGATCGCCTGGCCCGTGCGGCAGGCCGTGGGCGTGGCCGAGGCGATCGCCGAGGGAGATTTGACCGGTGGCGTGCCCGCGGGCGGCGAGGATGAAGTCGGCCGGCTGCTCGGCTCGTTCGACCGCATGGTCCATTCGTTGGGCGGCCTGATCGGCCGCATCCAGCATGCCGGAGAGCGGCTGTCGAGCGTCGAGTCGGACGCGGCTGCGGCGCTGGTCCGCCAGGAGCGGGCCGTGCGCGACTTCAGCGGATCGGCGACCGAAATCTCCTCGGCGGTCTCTGAAATCTCGGCGACGAGCGAGCAGTTGCTGGCGGCGACCAGCAGCGTGACCGACGTGTCCCGCGAGGCGGCCCGCGTGGCCGACGAGGGGCGCGGTGGTCTGGAAAGCATGGCGGCGTCGATGCAGCAGCTCGACGAGGCGATGAACGCGTTCACCCGCAAGCTGTCGACGATCAGCCAACGGGCCAGCGGCATCACGTCGGTGGTGACGGCGATCGCGAAGGTGGCGGAGCAGACGAACCTGCTTTCGGTGAACGCCACGATCGAGGCGGAGAAGGCGGGTGAATCGGGCCGTGGTTTTCGGATCGTGGCCCAGGAGATCCGCCGGCTCGCCGATCAGACGGCCCTGGCGACGAAGGACATCGAGCGGATGGTGCGCGACATGCAGGCGGCCGTCTCCAGCGGCACGATGGAGATGGACCGCTTCCGCAACGAGGTGAGCCAGCGCATCGGCGAGGTGGCCGACGTGAGCGAGCAGCTCGGCCGGATCATCGAGCCGGTGCAGTCGGTCACGCGGTCGCTGGAGCACGTCCACGAGGGGATGCAGGCCCAATCCCAGGGAGCCCATCAGATCCGCGACGCCATGGAGGCGTTGCGGTCGGGGGCCGCCGAGTCGGCCGCGTCGATGGCCGTATTTTCCACGTCGCTCGACGAGCTGCGGCGGTCGATCGGCGAACTCAACGCCGAAGCGGCCCGTTTCCGCACCGATTGACCGGCACTGCTACCGCACCGCGGCGTCGCCGTGGCGGGCGGTCTGGCGGGCGGCCAGGAACCGCCGCAGGCCGTGGACGATGCGGGCCGGCGGTTGGCTGCCGGACTGGCTGAAGAGCGGCGTCTGGCCGTCTTCCGTGACGATGATCTCGACCGATTCAGCGGGCAGGTCGGCCCCGCCCAGCAGGTTTTCGAGCGGTTCGTCGGTGGCAGGGGCGTCGGTGTTGGCGGGCACCCTGGCGACGACGAAGTTGTCGCGGGCGAATTCACCGAACTCCGGATCACTGATCAGGGTGGCGGTCTTCGTTTTTGCCGCGGAATCACCCGGTCGCGAAACGACAAGCAGGATCGGCCGCTTCTGGCCCTGGGCGGTGGCCACGGCCTCCTCCAGCGACTCGAGCACCCCTTCCTTGCCCGCGGAGGCCGCCACCGCATCGCGGGCGGGCATTTTCTCGGCCATGGCGGCCACCCATGCGGACGCCGACTCCCCCGTATAGCCCGATTTGACGGCGATTTTCTCGCCGTCGGAGCCGATCAGCACGGCGCTTGGAAACGTCCGGATCCCGTATTTGATGCACACCTGCGACCGCTCGCTGCGGACGGCCTGGGAAATCCCCTGTTGAGGCAGGTCGATCATCAAAAGGACCACGTTTTCCTCGGCCCACGCGAGGAAGGTGTCGGAAGCCAGGACCTGGTCCTCGAGGGTCTTGCAGTGGGGGCACCAGTCGCTGCCCGTGAAGATGGTGAGGACGGGGCGGCCCGCATCGGAAGCCTGGGCGACGGCCTCCTCGTAATCGGTCAGCCAGCGATCCGAGGCTCGGGCCGGGCTGGAGGACACGGCCACGAAGGCCACGACCGCCAGCAGAAACCCGACAAACCGCCGAAATTCATACGAGACGTGCATCGTCTGTCTGCCTCCTTGCCACCCACACCCCGTCCTTTTGAATCGGGCGGGAGCGGTTCCTTCCGAGAGACTTCTGACCGTCAAACTGCCCCGAAAGGCTAGCGGCGGGGGGCTCACCTGTAAATCTTTGCAGGTTATGCAGATTATCTACTCCCCCTATTCTCTCGATGCTCTGGGCGGATGCTGGACTTACGGCGATTCACCTCGGAATTTTTTTTGTTTTTTTCGGGCTGAAAGGGACTTTTCTTGGCCGGATCGGGGCTGCCCGTGCCCCGTCGCCGGACGTTCGCTTCGCCCATCCTGGGCTCCGCTCTCTTCACGCCGGCTCTTAGCTGTCCGTGGAAAAAGCCATCCATGGCCGTTTTCCACTTGGTCGACCGCAAAAAACGCCGAGGGTTTTCTGGGTCGACGGCTATCGCATCCTGCTCAGGCAGACTTGTTCCACAGTCTGTTAGGGCACGGGCAGCCCCTCGCAAGACCCCGCTCGAGGGCAGCAGGGATGAAAATGACCGAGGCCCAGCGTTTCCGCTGGGCCTCGGCGTGTGCTTCGGCATTCGGCGGACTCTGAAGGCCACCGCCTGCCTCAGGCTGCCGAGGCCTCGGAAGGCCCGGCAGCCGTGAAATTTAAAACTGCCAGATCGCGTCGCACCCGCCGTAGAACTGGCCGTACTGGTCGTTGTTGCGACCGAAGGGCAGCCGCGTGACGTTGCCGTACGCGTCGGGGGAGTACCAGTCATACCGCAGCTCCGGCCGCACGATGATGTTGCGGTTGGGCTTGTAGTTCAGGCCCCACGTCATCTGCCAGAAGTTGCCGGCATAACCGGTGGTGTAGCCCGTCGGGTTCGACTGCAGGTTGCGGATCGGGTTGAGCACGCGATACCCGTTGTTGTCGCGGAACCACTCCAGCCGCAGGCCACCGACCCACTTCTCATTGAAGGTGTAGAAGAGGTACTGGTTGATGCCATACCACTGGGCCGTGCCAGGCTGCTGTCCCTGGTTCTGGAAGCCCGTGTTGGCATTGAACTGCCAGCCGTTGTCGTTCTGGAACACGTAGGTCACCTTGTCGCTCAGCTCGTTCGTGTAGACCGTGCTGATCAGCGAGCGGTTGCCCACGTTCACCGGGAAGAAGCCGATGCCCGTCGGTTCGTTGCCGCTCGACACCGTCGTCGTCAGGGCCTGCGTCTGGTCGGAATTCTTGAACGTGACACCGCCCAAGAACGCCGCGTTGCTGTTGGCGCCGGCGTAGCCAGGATTGGCGATGCCGGTGCTGTTGATGGGATCGCTGAAGTTGTCCCACCCGTTCGTGATACCGCCGTAGACGATCAGCTGATCGTTGGGCGTCCACGTGTCGAGGATGCCGGTGTGGGTGAACGGCTCGCCATACTGCATCGTGTAGGCATGGGTGTAGAAGAAGTTGCCGACGGCCGGCACCACTTCGTAGCCCATGATCGTGTAGAAGTGGCCGAACTTGACGACGTGGTTGCCCGCGCCGAGTTCCCCGTACATCTGCGGCATCGCCAGGCCGTAGTCCTTGCTCGACGCCCACGACGGGCCGCCGTACGCGCCGCCGTAATTCGTCTGGTTGGCGAGCTTGGCGTCGAGGCCGCGGGCCGTGGTGTAGATGTAGTCGGAGCCGTAGAGCAGGTCGACGCGACCGCCCCAGTCCCAGCCGCCGTCCTCGGTGTCGACGAGCTTCTCGTTGACGAGGTAGAGCTGGTTCATCTGGCCCTGCCAGTTGCGATCGTTGAACGTGATCGGCCCGTTGAACGAGCTTCCCCAGTTGTTGGCGCCGATGCCGGCGTCGATCCAGCCGTAGGTCTTGATGCCCCGGCTGGTGAGGAACTCACGCTCCAGGTAACGGTTCGGACCTTCCTCGGCAGACGCCTCCTGGGCGGCTTCCGACGGCGGCAGGCCGCGGAGTTCATAGGCCTCTTCCTGCGGCACCGCGGCGGTCACCGGCGGCGTGCCGGAGTCGGCCTGGGCGTAGGAATCGTAAATGCTCGTATCGACCCGCGACGGAATGGTCGGTTCCGCGGCGATGGCGGACGTGGTCAGCACGCCAGCCGCCACCCACAGCGGAAGTTTGAACTTGATGAATTTCATGGTTCCCAAATGCTCCCCAAACGAATGGATGGTGCCCGAGCTGCGACGGCCGCAGCCCAAGAGGCGTATGCACCAAGGGGAGGGTGAGCGCACGGTCCGCCGATCCGACGCGCACACGATCCCCCCCGCCCAACTTCCGTTATCGGCGGCCCGTGGTCGGAATCGGGGGGCCTGGCGACGAAACCGCAAGGTTTTCGCAGCCGTGACGACAGGATGTGAAACTCTGCCGGTTAGCGAGAGCTTCCGGCCTCGGCCAGCGTCCCGGTGAGAAGGGCGTCAACGAACTGCCGCGGATCGAAGGGCTCCAGGTCGTCGGCCGACTCGCCGAGCCCCACGAACTTCACCGGCAACCCAAACTGCTCCGCGACCGGCACGATCACGCCGCCGCGGGCCGATCCATCGAGCTTGGCCAGCACGATGCCGGTGCAGGCGGCCGCCTCGCGGAAGCCCTTGGCCTGCGAGAGCGCGTTTTGCCCGGCCGTGGCGTCGATGACGAGCAGCGTTTCATGGGGAGCCTCGGGGATCTGCTTGGCGATCACGCGGCGGATCTTGCCCAGCTCCTGCATGAGGTTCGATTGCGTCTGCAACCGGCCGGCGGTGTCGACGATGCACACGTCGAAGCCCCCCGCCAAAGCCTGCGCGACCGCGCGGTGGGCGACGCTCGCCGGGTCGCTGCCGGTGTCACCGCGCACGATCTCGGCGCCGATCCGGCCGGCCCACATGGCCAGCTGCTCCACGGCGGCCGCCCGAAACGTGTCGCCGGCGCCAAGCAGCACCTTCTTGCCGTCGCGGGTGAAGCGGCGGGCCAATTTGGCGATCGACGTGGTCTTGCCCGACCCGTTGACACCGGTGACGAGGATCACCGTCGGCCCCGCGGCGGCCACGGCGAGGGCCGCCGACTTCGCCTCGAGCCTTGCGAGCAGTTGCCCGCGGATCGAGTCGACCACGACCTGCGGGTCGACGACGCGGGCCCGTAGCCGCTCCCGCACGTCGACGACGATGGCCTCGGCCGCCGCCGGGCCCATGTCGGTGCGGATGAGCGCGGCCCGCAACTCCTCCAGAAATGCGTCATCGACCAGCCGGCCTTCACGCTTGAACAGGTCGCGCACGTCGGTCTGCAGCACCTGGGCGGTCTTTGCCAAGCCGGCCTTGAGCCGTTCGAAAAACGTCGCCATGGAATGGTTCCTCACGCGGGCCCGCAGGCGTTCTCGTCGGCGAGCAACGCCCCGAGGATGCCGGCCACGAAGCGGCTCGAAGGCTCGCTGCCGTAGCGTTTGGCCAGGCCGATGGCCTCGTCGACCGCCACGGCTCCCGGCGTCTCGGTGTGCAGCATTTCGTAGAGGGCCAGCCGGAGGATGGCCCGGTCGATCGCGGCCATCCGGGCCACGCGCCAGTTTTGCGATCGGGCGTCGAGGCGGGCGTCGAGCGCCGCGCGGTGGGCCCGCACCCCGTCCACCAGTTGCGCGGCGAAGGCGACCAGTCCGGGGAGCCGCAGGCGGCCCACGAGAAACCGCTCGATGGCGGCCACGTCGGCCGTGGGGTGGACGTCGTATTGGTAGATCGCCTGGAGGGCGATCTCGCGGGCGCGGCTGCGGCGGCTCATGGTGCGGGTGGGGGCGAGGCGGAAGCGGGCGGGAGGGCGGCCACGAACGACATCATCTCCACGGCGGCGGCGGCACACTCTGCCCCCTTGTTGCCGGCGAAGCCATCGGCGGCGGAGCCCGCGGCGCGGGCCAGCGCCTGGGCGAGCGTGTCGCAGGTGAGCACGCCGAACAGCACGGGCAGCCCGCGGGCCCGGGCGGTGGCCTCGATGCCCGTCGCCACCGCGGTGGCAATGTGCCGGTCGTGCGACGTCTCGCCCCTGATGATGGCTCCGAGGCAGATCACGGCCGCGTGACGGCGGCCCACCGCGATGCGATTGGCGGCGAACGGCAGCTCGAACGCGCCCGGCACCCAGGCAACGTCGATCGACGCGGCGGCCACGCCCGATTGCACGAGGGCATGGACGGCACCGTCGAGGAGCCGCCGGGTGACCGCTTCGTTGTAGCGGGAGACGACGAGGGCCACGCGTACGCCGGCCGGCGCCGTGGCGGCAGCCGCGTGCTCGTGCGGGGGGGCGGCTGACGTCATGTCGCCTTCAGGCTCATGAGGAATTCGCTGTTCGAGGAGGTCTTTGCCAGCCGGTTCAAGAGCAGTTCCATCGCATCGACGGGATTCTTGTCGCTCAACGCCCGCCGCAGCACGCTGACGCGCTTGTATTCATCGGGCTCCAGCAGCATCTCCTCCCGCCGGGTGCCTGACCGGTTGATGTCGATCGCGGGGTAGACCCGCTTGTCCACCAATCGACGGTCGAGCACGATCTCGTTGTTGCCCGTGCCCTTGAATTCCTCGAAGATCACGTCGTCCATCTTGCTGCCGGTGTCGACCAGCGCCGTGGCGATGATCGTGAGCGACCCCCCCTCCTCCACCTTGCGGGCGCTGCCGAAGAACCGCTTCGGCCGTTGCAGGGCGTTGGAGTCGACGCCGCCGGAGAGGATCTTGCCGGAGTTGGGAACCTCGGAGTTCCACGCCCGGGCCAGCCGCGTGATCGAGTCGAGGAAGATCACCACGTCGCGGCCGTATTCGACGAGCCGCTTGGCCTTCTCCAGCACCATCTCTGCCACCTGCACGTGGCGGCTGGCATTCTCGTCGAACGTGGAGCTGATGACTTCGCACGACGGCCCCTTCACCTGCCGCTCCATGTCGGTGACCTCCTCGGGCCGCTCGTCGATGAGGAGCATGAAGACGTAGGCGTCTGGATAGTTGGCGAGCACGGCCTTGGCCATCTTCTGCAGGAGGATCGTCTTGCCCGCCCGGGGCGGGCTGACGATCAGGCCGCGCTGGCCGAAGCCGATGGGCACGACAAGGTCGACGACCCGCATCGCCAGTTCCTCCGGCGTGGTCTCCAGCACGATCCGCTCGTCTGGATGCAGCGGTGTGAGCTCGTCGAAGAACACGCGGGTCGAGAGCTTCGCCGGGTCCTCGCCGTTGATCGCCTCCACCCGCAAGAGGGCGAAGTAGCGCTCGGTCTCCTTGGGGGGACGGATCTGGCCGGCCACGCTCATGCCGTTGCGGAGCCCGAAGCGGCGGATCTGGCTCGGCGACACGTAGATGTCGTCCGGGCAGGAGAGGTAATGGTAGTCGGGGCTGCGCAGGAAGCCGAACCCGTCGGGCAGGATCTCCAGCGTGCCCTCGCCAAACATCAGGCCGTTGAGCTTCACCCGCTCCTTGAGGATGCGAAACACGAGCTCGTGCCGCTTCACGCCCGTGACGTCGCCGATGTTTTCCTTGCGGGCCAGTTCGATGAGCTCCGGCATCGACATCTTCTGGAGCTCGGTGATATAGGTGTCGCCCTTCTTGAGCGACTCGTACTGATCGGTGGCCTCGACGCCGGACTTGACCTCCTCGGCGATCTCCTCGGCGATCGACATCGGCTCCCGATCGAGGTCGTCGAGCGGGGAATCAGGTTCGGTGTGTGACATGGTGTTTCGGCGAGCCCGGGGGCCTGCGCCGGGCGCAGAAAGACCGGGGAACGGGGCGGGAAAAGGGAGGGAGCCACGGAAGGGGGGAAACGTTCAGCCCCCGGAATCCGTGAACTGAAGGTCATCCCAGAACTGATCGACCTGGCGAAAAGTATACGCCAAGTCTCCCGAGGCATCCACGGCCGTGGTTTTCCGCGAAGGAACGAGTTCCGGGAGGAAGCCCCGCTTCCAGGCCGCCTCCCGGGCAGCCTGCTGCCCGGGGTCGATCCCCCGGCAGGCGAGCCGCGCGCGGCGGACTTCGTCGGCGCACTCCACGACGACGAGCCGGTCGCACGCATCGGCCCAGCCCGACTGCACGAGGAGCGGGACATCGAGCACGGCCACCGTTTGCCTGCCGTGTTCGCAAGGCAGGCCGCGCAGCCGCTCGAGCTCCCGCTCCATCCGCTCGCTGACGCGTGGGTGCACGATCGTTTCCAGGGCGGCCAGCGCGGCGGCCTGCTGGGCGGCCGGGCCGAACACCCGGCTCGCGAGGCGGCTGCGGCATACCCGCCCCGCGGGATCGAGGACGTCGCCGCCGAACCGGGCGGCGACCGCCGCCCGCACGTCCGGCTCGTCGAGCACCGCGTGGGCGATCGCATCGGCGTCGAGCACGTGCGCACCATGGTCGGCGAGCCGCTTGGCGACGGTCGACTTTCCCGCGCCGATCTTTCCGATCAGTCCGACGACGATCACGGTCATCCCTTTTCGCATTCGGCCCAGGTGCGGCCCACGTGCACCGAGATGTCGAGTGGCACGGCAAGCTGCATCGCGTCGCGCATTTCCGCGGCCACGATCTCCCGCACCGCCGCGACGTCGTCTGCCGGGCACTCCAGGAGCAGCTCATCGTGGATCTGCAGGACGATCGCGGCCTGCGGGCATTCCGCCCGCACGCGGCGATCGACCCGCAGCATCGCCAGCTTGATGAGGTCGGCTGCCGAGCCCTGCACGACCGTGTTCACGGCGGTCCGCTCGGGGAGCGACAGGGCGAAGCCGCCGCCGGCGTTCCTTCTCCCCGCCGCGTCGCGCACGCCGCTGATCGCGCGGCGGCGGCCGAGCATCGTCGTCACGTAGCCGTCGCGGCGGCAGCGATCGAGGGTCTCGTCCATGAAGCGGGCGGCGCCGGCGAAGGTCTTGAAATAGGCGTCGATGAAGGCGGCCGCCTCCGGCTGGGCGATGCCCAGGCCCTTGGCGAGGCCGAAGGCGCTCTGGCCGTAGAGGATGCCGAAGTTCACCGCCTTGGCGGTGCGCCGCATCTCCGCCGTGATGCCGTCGGCCGGAACGCCGAACACGGCGGCCGCCGTGCGCGCGTGGATGTCGGCGGACGAGGCGAACGCCTGCCGCATCGCCTCGTCGCCGGAGAGGTGGGCGAGGATCCGCAGCTCGATCTGCGAGTAGTCGGCGCTGATGAAGCATGAGACGGAATCGGCGGGGAGAAACGCCGCCCTGATCTGCTGCCCCTCCGCGGTCCGGGTGGGGATGTTCTGCAGGTTGGGGTCGCTGGAGCTGAGCCGGCCCGTCGCCGTCACCGTCTGGTTGAACGACGTGTGGATGCGGCCGGTCACGGGGTTCACCAGCGCCGGCAGCGCATCGACGTAGGTGCTCTTCAGCTTGGCGAACTTGCGGTGCTCCAGCAGCTTGGCCGGGAGCGGGTGCAGCGGCGCGAGTTCCTCGAGCACCTCCGCATCCGTGCTCGGCCCCGTCTTGGTGCGCTTCACGACCGGCAGCTTCAGCTCGTCGAAGAGCACGCCACGAACCTGGAGCGGAGAGGCGATGGCGAAGGGATGGCCGGCGAGGGCGTGGAGCTCCCGCTCGAGGCGGCCGAGCGTTTCAGAGTAGGTGCGCGAAAGGTCCGCGAGCAGGCCGCAGTCGATCCGCACGCCGCGGCATTCCATTCTCGCCAGCACGGTCGCCAGGGGAAGCTCGACCTCGTCATGCAGGCGGTCCAGTCCGGCATCGCGGAGCCTGGCGGGCAGCACCCCGTGCAGCCGTTGCACCAGCCGGCAGGCGAGCACCGCGGCGGAAGCATCCGTCGGCCCCTCGAGGGCGGCCGGCGGGAGGGGCTGGCCATCGGGAGCCGTGGGCAGCCCGACGGCGATGCGCTGCCGGCGGGCGATGTCGACCGGGCCGAGAGACCGCTCGCCGGCGTCGAGCAGGTAGCCGGCGAGCAGCGTGTCGAACGAGCATCCATCGAGCGCGATCCCCAGCGCGTGCGCCGCCTCCCACTGCCGCTTGAGATCGTGGCCGATCTTCGGAAGGGATGGATCTTCGAGCGCGGCCCGCAGCGCCGGGCTGGCGGCGGCCACGGCTGCGGGAATGACGAGGGCCCGCGGCCCCGCCGCCAGCGCGACGGCGGAGGGCGGCGCCAGCAGGCCGCCCTCGGCCGCACGGACGAAGCACAGCGCGAGCGGCGGCATGGCGCGGGCGGCGGCGATGCATGACGCGATCGCGGCGTCGTCATCCGCGGTGTCCGCCTCGGCGGAGAGCGGCTGTTCCGCCGTGGAGATAGCCACGTCCTCCCCGCCTGCCTCGTCGTCGTCCATGCCGAGCAGCGTCCGCTGTCGGTCGCCGCCGCGGGCCGGGGCGGCGCGGGCCGCCGGCGCGCCGGCCAGCACCTTGCCCACGATGCTCTTGAACCCCAGGTCTCGGAGGAAGGCAGCCAGCCTCTCCGGGTCGGGCGCATGGGCCACGGCATCGTGCCACGGCACCTCGATCGGTACGGCCGTGTCGAGGCGGATGAGTTCGCGTCCGGCGCGGGCCGTGTCGGCGTGCGCTTTCAGGTTTTCCTTGCGTTTCGCCCCCGCCACCTCGTCGGCGCGGGCGAGAAGCTCGTCGAGCGAGCCGTATTTCTGCATCAGCTCCGCGGCGATTTTCGGGCCGATCCCCGGCACGCCGGGCACGTTGTCGACGGCATCGCCGACGAGCGAGAGGAAGTCGACGACCTGATCGGGGCGGATGCCCCACTCGGCGTGCAGTTCCTCCGGTCCGAACATCGCGTTGGTGCGCAGGTTGAGCAGCCGGACGTGGTCACCGAGGAGTTGGCGGGCGTCCTTGTCGGAGGTGGCGAGCACGCAGTCGCCTCCGAGGGCCACGGTCTTCATCGCCAGCGTGGCGAGGAGATCGTCGGCTTCGAAGCCGGGCAGTTCGAGGCAGGGAATCCCCATCACCGCGAAGAGCTGCCGCACGAGCGGGATTTGTGGCACGAGATCGGCGGGCATCTCGGCCCGCGTCGCCTTGTAGGCGGCGAACTTTTCGTGGCGAAACGTGGGGCCGGCCGCGTCCATGGCGGCGAGGAGATACGCAGGCTTCTTCTTTTCGACGACGTCGAGAAGGTCGCGGGTGAGGCCGTAGACCGCCGAGACGGGCCTGCCGTCTGGTGCCGACATTTCGGGAAGCGCATGGAAGAGTTGGTAGACGCGCGACAGGGTGTCGATCGCCCACACCGTCTTTCCGTGGAGATCGGGGGCGGTTGGGGGGAGGTCGGGCATGCGGACAAGCATACCGAGGCCCACGCTCGGCCCGCGGGCCCGGGCCTGGCTTCCGGTCGATTGGCTCAACCCGGCACGGGGCTGCCCACGCCCTCGCGCGGACGTTCGCCTCGGGCCACCAGCCCTCGGCTCACTGCATGTCCGCTGCGCTTCGGCATCCTGCCTGCGCTTGCTCCCATAGCCCGCTCGAGGGCATGGGCAGCCCCGTGCCTCGTCGCATGCGCCAGGCCGGGAGGGCCGGGTTAACACCAGCGGGCGGATGCCCGCCAAGCGAGCCGAGGCCACGATGGCGAGGCTCGCATGAAGCCAGCCGCGCAAGCCCGCGGGGGCCATGGCCGGCCCCGCGGGCGTAAAGTGCCTACTCCGCCCCCGGCGGCTCGTATTCGAAATCTTTCCACTTCATGGCGCGGCGGAAGGGCTCGATCCGCAGCACCACCTCGCCGTTCTGGAAAATCCGCACCGTGCCGTTGGTCTCGCTCACGGCCACGGCCACGCTCTTCGTGCGCCGGGTGATCGCGGCGGCCGCCCAGTGGCGCGCGCCCAGGCCCTTGGCCACGGAGACGTTCTCGGCCGAGGCGTCGATGTAGCGCGCCGCGGCTTCGATCGTGCCGTCGGCACCGACCACGAACGCCCCGTCGAGCTGCGCGATCTCCTTGATGCCCTCGCGCACGCGCGGGTCGGTGAGCTTGCGCTCCGCGCGGCTGTAGCCGCGGACGGGATCGAAGCCGGTGGCGTGGCTTGATTGCAGCACCTTCCGCGTGTCGCCCACCACGAAGAGCGTGCCCACCGGCTTGCCCTCGCGGCCTTCGCGGCCGATTTCCACAGCCAGATCGACGACCAGCTTGAGCGTCTCCAGGGGAACCTTCGTCTCCAGGTTGCGCAGGTCGCGGGCGGTGAGCTGGCCGAGGTGCTCCTCGAGCCGCAGCAGGCTCACCGAATCGATCGTGCCCGCCTCGAAGCCGCTGTACACCGCCACCACCTCGGCCTCGGGAGTGATCTTGTCGTCTGCCACGCACTCGAGCAGTGCCTGTGCGAGCCGCTCGTGCACCGGCAGGCCGCTGACATCGAGCAGCACGGGCGTGAGGCCGTAGTCGGCGACACCATCGAGGTGCTCCCGTTCGTCGGCGGCAACCAGCGTCGGCGTGGCGCCGATCACCTCGCGGATCCGATCCCAGTCGAGCGGCTGATCGACGAGAAGAAGCAGCGCATCGGCCGACGTGCCCTCGCGGAGGCGGACTGCCGTTTCGAGGAGCTGGCAGAACTGGGGGGAGATCGCTGGCGAAGTCATGGCCCACCGCTCTGGCAGCGGATTCAGCCGGCGGGATGACGGGGCCCGCGGATCCGCCGGCGAAGCCTACGGCGGTCGGCGCAGGGTTTCAAGAATGGTCGCTCACTTCTTGACGGGAGCGATGGTCTGCGTGGCGGGCCGGTCTGCGACGAGCCTCTCCGGCGCGGCCTTCATCGGTCCGTGGTAGGCGGCGACGCCGCCGGGCAGCACCTGCCCCCAGACCCGTTCCTGGTAGATCGTCAGGGCATGGAGGGCGTGGCCGAGAGGGCCGATCTTCCATTCCCGTGAAGGCTCGCGGGCCAGGGCGGCCGTGAGGAATTCCGCCGCCGCCACGACCCGGTTGTGGTAGAGGGTTTCCTGGTCGAGCGACGAGACGAGCCATTCGAGGATGTGCCCGGTGGTTTGCACCTTGCGGTCGATGTCGTCCTCGCGGTCGGCGGGGTATTTGAACCATTCCGTGCTGAACGACCCGTCCGGGTTCTGCATCTTGTTGAGCGTGAAGGTCTGGTAGTCGCGGACGTATTTGCTCGCCCGGAGGTAGACGCCGTCGAGCCGGCCCGTGGCCCGGAGCCGCCGCTGGCAGCCGTAGGAAAGGCCGAACAGGCGGTGGGTACCGCCGCAGGGCGCGCCGCGGATGGGCTGCTCGATTTCCTCCTCGACGAGCCGTGCAAGTGACCACTTCTCGTCGTCACGGGCGGTCCACTCAGCGTCGGTGGGCAGGTAGTGGGCCAGGCCGATGAGGGCGAACGTCAGTTCCGTGCCGGCCTTGCAGGAGAGCTTCTCCTCCTCCACCAGATCGGCCACGGTGAAAGACTTCGACTGCACGTCGATCGGCGAGTCGAGGCCCACGCGGCATTGCGCGAGGATGGCGAGGTATTGGGCGGAATGGCCCTGCACGCCGATCCCGCGGAGCGCCGTGAGGCGATTGTCGGTGGCCACGAGCATCACCTGACCGCGACACCGGCCGCCCATGTTCATCCAGCCGATGGCGTTCACCGGGTCGCCCGCGGGCCCGCCGACGCGGACCTGCGTGGGGATCCCGAAGGCGATGAAGCCGTGCATCACTTCCCACGGCGTGTGCTCCGCTGTGTTGAGCGGCCGCCGTTGATAGGTGGCGAGCGTGCGGGCGATCCGCCCGCGGAGCGCCTCGAGCCGCCTGGTTCGCGGAGCCGGTTTGCCCGTGGGCTTTTTCACGGCGTAGGGGTTGGCCTCGGGCCGGTTGGCCGCGACAGGCTGCTTCTGCGGCCGCCGGTAGCCGGGGTCGATCGCATGCCGCGCCGCCTGCTGGACAGCGGTCGACAATGCCACCGTGAACGTTGTGGTTTCCTCCCAGGTCGGCAGGCGGGTGGGGGCGGAGGTCTTGGCGGACGGCGGCACCGCGGCGACCTTCGCCTCCTTCTTGGCCGGCACCACTTCTTCCATCTTGGGAGGCTGCGGCACGGCGATGAACTTCTGTGGCTGTGGAGGACGCGCCAGCAACGAATCCAGAAAGCGACGCGGCTGCATGCCGGCCGGCTTGACGGGCGGGGCCGCCCACGACGCGGGCACGGCCACGACGGCCGCCAGCACAGCGGCCCAGATGCCGCGGCTGACGAGTCGTCTGCACGGGGCGAGGAACCGCCTGTCGGACCAGGGCTTGCCGCGGGCGTGGCGACAAACGTTGGCCAAAGAGGCGGCTTTCACAGGATGTTGCTTCATGGATGGTGGGACTGCGGGGAGCGGCTGCTGGACCCACGTGCTATCGACCGCCAGCCCGACCGGCCCGTGGAAATGTGTCGACCCCGCCTTCGGGTTGTGGCAGACCGCCTTGCCACTCCAAGCGACCTATTTTCTCAAGGCCCCATCGGTGGCACCTCGAGGGCTTCAAAAGACGCGGCGAAACGCCTCGGCGATCGACCACTCGGGTTCGGATTCGGGATCTGCCACCCAGGCCCGCCACTTGTTCACGTCATCGCCCAGATCGCGGCCCGTCACCTGCTTGAGGGCGGCCACCGCCCGGTACTGGATCGCCGGGTCGCCGTCTTCCAGCGCCTTGGCCAGCACCGGGATGGCGGTTTTGTCCTTCACTTCGCCGAGCCGGCGGACGGCCCGAAGGCGGACGTCGATTTCGGCGTCGGTTTCGTAGCGGTGCGCCAGTAGTTTCACGGCTTCTCCCCCGCCCCGTCGGCCCCAGACATCGCACGCCAGCAGGCGGACGCGGTCGGCGGGGTCTTCCATCGCGCCACGACAAATCGCCAGGGCGGCCGGCGTGTCGAACTCGGCGGCGATGGTGAGGATGTCGGCGCGGACGCGCGGGTCGTGCTCGGCGAGCATCGTGTTGGCGATTTCTTCCGTGAAGGCCAGCGCCGCCGCTCCACCGGTCTGCTTGGCTTCCTTGGCCCGCGCCGACAACGTCTCGATCCGCTGGTCGGCGGTGGGGCCGTATTTCTCAGCGGTTTTTGCCGCGGCTTCGGAAGTGTCCCACGGCATCCGGGGCGTCTTCCACGGGTTCGACCCTGCGCAGCCCGCCGTCGCGCATGCCAGCACCATGGCGGCGCAGGTGTTGCGGTGTCGGCGGCGGCCGAGGGCTGGGATGCGGGCGTGTTTCATGGGCGGCGGAAAGTAGTCGGCGCCCCGTGGCCGACGCCAGACCAGCCTGAAGGCATGCGGCCGCCCCGGCGACCGTAACCAAGCCTGTCTGGCTTGCCTGCTTTTTGCCCTTTCCCAGCGGCACCCGCCATGGTCGCATGATGGCATGTGGACGAGCCGGAGTTTTGTCGCCGCGTGTCTTGCCGCGGCCGCGATGGGCCGCCTGGTCGAAGCCGGTGAACCGGTGCGGTTGGAGCTGCGCGCGGACGGCGGTGGGACGACCGTGGTGGAGGGCACGCTCGAGGTCGAGGCGGCCGATGGTGGCCTGTTGATCGCCCGCCCCGACCAGCGGCTCGACGTGATCGCGCCGGATCGCCTCGTTCGTCGCACGCCGCTCCCCGCCGCTCCCGATCCAGGCACGGCGCGTGAACTGGGCCGACGGATTCTCGGCGATCTGCCGGCCGGCTTCGACGTGTTGGCGACCAAGCACTACATCGTCTGCTTCGACACGTCGCGGAGTTATGCCCAGTGGGCCGCATCGCTCTTCGAGCGGCTGCACGAGGCCTTCGCCAACTATTGGGACCGGGCGGGATTCGCGGTCGCCCGCCCTCCACAGCCGTTGATCGTGGTCATCTTCGCCGATCGGCGACGCTACGAAGCGCACGCGGCCGGCGAACTCGGGGCGGCGACCGACCGCGTCGTCGGCTACTACAACATCCTCACCAACCGCATAACAACCTACGACCTGACCGGCAGTGACGGCACGGCCGCGGCTGGTCGTTCTCCCGGCCGGGCCGGGCTCGAGGCGCTCGCGCGGCCCGAGGCGGCGGGGCTGGTGTCGACGCTCGTGCACGAGGCGACCCACCAGATGGCCTTCAATTGCGGACTCCACCAGCGGCTGGCGCCGGTGCCGGTCTGGGTGTGCGAGGGCGTGGCGACCTATTTTGAGACGCCCGACGTGACCAGCGACCGAGGCTGGCGGGCGATCGGCGGCGTGAACGCGATCCGCCGCCAACAGTTTCAGGCCTTTGGGCGGCGCGGGTGGATCGAGCCATTGATCGAGGGGGACGAGGTGTTCCGGAAACCGGGCGCGGCGATCGACGCCTACGCCCAGGCGTGGGCCCTCACCGCCTTCCTCATCCAGACGAAGAAGCAGGACTTCGTCCGCTACCTCCAGGCACTCGCCTCCAAGAGACCGTTCGCCGACGACTCGCCCGAACTCCGGCGCCGCGACTTCGCGGCCGCGTTTGGTGCGCCGGATGGAGAACTCGAGGAACAGGTGGCGGCGTTCGTGGCCCGGCTGCGCACGGACCAGCGGCGGTAGCGGTTTCGAGACAACCGGAGCGATGAGCTGGCATACCCGGACACGGTACGCCACCAGATCGGCAAGGACAGACCGGAGGTCCGTCCCGACGGTGGGGGGGGAAGGTACGCCACCACATCGGCATCGGCGCCCGCCCCGTGGACCGCGCTCCGCTCCTACGTTTGCCGTTCGCTTTGCCACCCGCCTACAGTACGCGAATATCCCGCGGCAGTCAGCCTTGCCGCCGCCGTCACTTCCCGGAGGAGTTCACCATGAGCCGTCGGACCACCACGACCGTCGAACGCCGCCAGTTTCTCGCCCAGGCCACGGCCGGAGCCGTCGCGGCCACGCTGCCCGGCGGGGTCTTCACCGCGGGGGCGGATCTGTTGCGCGTGGGTCTGATCGGCTGCGGGGGCCGCGGCACGGGAGCCGTCGCCCAGGCGCTGGCGGCCGATCCCGGGACCCGTGTGGTGGCGGTCGGCGACGTGTTCGCCGACCAAATCGAGTCGAGCCAACGGATGCTCGTCGCCCAGTGCGGCCAGCGTGGCGCATGCCCTCGGGAACGACGGTTCGTCGGCGGCGACGCCTGGCGGCACGTGCTTGCCGCCGATATCGACCTCGTGGTGCTCGCGTCGCCGCCATACGCCCTGCCGCAGCACCTGCTGGCGGCCGTTGAAGCGGGAGTGCATGTGTATTGCGAGGCGCCGGTGGCGGTCGATGTGGCGGGCGTGCATGCGGCGGCGGCGGCCGTGGGGAGGGCGACGTCCGCCGGGATCTCCATCGGATCCGGGCTCTGCTACCGGCACGATCCCGGCACGCAGGGCATCATCGCCGCCGTGCAGGCCGGCGGCTGCGGGGCGGTGCGAACCGCCCGCGTGGAGGCCCACATCGGCCTCCCATGGCGCCGGCCGCTCGACGGCCTCCGTGGTCTTGCCGCCCGCCAACGTAATTGGGCGTCGTTCGCCGATCTCTCCGGGGGGGCGTTCGTCGAGCATCACGTGCACGCCCTCGACAAGGCGCTGTGGGCCTGTGGCGATGCCGCCCCCGTCTGGGCGGAAGGGCGCCTCCTTCCCGGCCGGGGAGCGGACGCCGTCGGCTGTGGCAGCGATGGCGTGGCGGTCCGCTACGGCTTCGCTGATGGCCGCACGATCGACGCGGTCTGCCAGCGGCGGGCCGGAGAAGCCGATCGGATCATCGAGCGGGTGACGGGTGCGGCCGGTTCGTGCGACCTGCTCGCCGGCACGGCCGCATCCAGCGGAGGACGTTTCCAGGCGACGATGACGCACCTCGTGCGGAGCCTGCGGAGCGGTCAGCGCGTGGCCGAGGGGCACGGGCTGTGCCGGGCCACACTGGTGGCCGTGATGGGTCGCGTGGCCGCCGAGACAGGCCGCCGCATCGAATGGGCGGCGGTTTCAGCCTCCCCCCCTGCTCCACCGCTACAACCCGCAAGGGCGTGAATTTCGGCACTCCGCCCGGCCGATGGACGCATCACGATGGCACCCAGCCGCTCCTCCACCGTCCAGTCGTTGAGCATCGCGCTCATGGTGTTCGTGATGCTCACGTTCATCCTCGCGGTGACGACGTACTACTTTTTCACGCAGAAAGAGGACGAGATTCGCCGTGTCCGCGACGCCACGGCGGCCACCGAGGAGGTGACCCGCAAGCTCAACAAGGCGATCGAGGAGAAGGAAGAGCTGCAAAAGATCATCGGCTTCGAGCCGGAGCAGTCGATCGAGGAGGTTACGGCGGGAACGACGCAGACCCTCGACACGCAGTATGGCGACTACCTCAAGGAAGACCCTCGCTCGTACGAGCAGCTGGTGAAGCGGCTCAAGGAAAGCGCCGACGAGAAGGACAAGGCGGTGGCCGCCGTGGAGCAGGAGAAGAGGGAACTCCAAACGCGGCTGGATGCCGAGGTGAAGGACCGCGACGAGAAACTCACGGCCCTGAAAACCGAGCTCGAGGAGGCGAAGTTCGATGCCGAGGGCAAGTTGAAAGCCCTCAATCAGAAGATCGGTGAGCTCGAGGACGAGCGGCGGAAGGTCGCCGCGGAATACGACGGCGCTCTGGGCCGATCGGCGGAATACGACCGGCTGCAGGCCAAGGTGTCCGAAGCTGAAAACCTGTTGTCGTTGCGGCGGCGGTCGGAGTTCAAGGGCCAGTCGCCCGAGAATCGCGTGGCCGCGATGATGGACGAGCTCCGCGACCGGGAACGGGCGATCCAACGCGCGAACGAACTGTTGGCCAAGCTGCGGTCCGTCGATCCCGCTGTGCAGGAGGCGGTCAACAAGGCCACGCCCAAGGACGACCGCATCGACGGCTTCGATGGTCGCATCATCTCGGTGAACGACGTCGATCGCACCGTGCTGATCCTCGCCGATTCGACACGGGGCATGCGGCCCGGATTGCTGCTGTTCGTCTACGATCCCGCCGATCCGACCCCCCCCTTCGACAACTCCAAGGGAATGGTCGAAGTGATCGCGGTGGAGAGCCCCACGCTGGCCCGGGCCCGCATCCGCACGGAATTGCCACAGAATCCCCTGCTCGGCGGCGATGCGGTCGCCACCACGCTGTGGACGCCGGGTGAGACGTTCGAGTTGACGCTCCTCGGATTCGTGCAGATCGACAACGACGCCCGCCCCGACGCCGACCGGTTGGAAGAACTCGTGAAGGCGGTCGGGGGCACGGTGGCCCCGAGTGTGTCGTCCCAGACCACGCTGGTCGTGGATGCCGGAACGCCCAAGCTCGTCGGCAGCGAGCGGCCCCCCGGCTGGCGGCCCGCCGATGAGCAACGCCGTGAGCGGCAGCTCACGGAGGCGCGGCGGCTGGGGCTGAAGATCATCAGCCTCGACCGGTTGTTGAAACTGCTAGGGATCGAACGGGATTCCCTCGACGGCAGCCGCCTGCCGACGGTGGGCATCGGCGCGGCGGCCGCCCGATAGCGGCGCGCTGCAACGCCTCGACCGGTGTGGCATACTTCCGGGCGACGCGAGCCGCATGGGTCTCGTGACAGCCCCGGAGATCTCGTGATGGCGAGGAATGTGTTGCAGTGGCGGATGGCTGCGGCGGTCGTGATGGCCGCGGGCCTGGTTTTTTCGGGTGCGGCCCGGGCCGGTGAAGAGCCGGCGAATGACGCGGGCTTCGTGTCGCTCTTCAACGGCACGAGCCTCGACGGCTGGGAGGGCAAGCCGGAGCTGTGGCGGGTCGAGAATGGCACCATCGTGGGGCAGACGACCGCCGAGAAGCCCATCGGCGGCAACACCTTTCTCATCTGGCGGCAGGGCCTCGTCGACGACTTCGAGCTTGTGCTGCGCTACCGGCTCACCGGCGGCAACAGCGGCATCCAGTATCGGAGCACCGACCATGGCGACTCCGTGGTCGGCGGCTACCAGGCCGACTGCGAGTCGGGTCCCGCCTATTCGGGCATCCTCTACG
>JBIIIP010000024.1:0-30659 GCA_044234625.1 Pirellulales bacterium
GAGGATCGGGGCCGCGGCATCCTCGCCCAGCGGGGCGAGCGGGTGACGGTGCAGGCCGATGGCGCGAAGAAGGCCGGGCCGCCCATCGGGGCCGCGGACGACCTCCAAAAGCGGATCAAGCCCGACGACTGGAACGACTACCGCATCATCGCCCGCGGGCGGACGCTGCAGCACTTCATCAATGGGCAGTTGATGTCGGAGACGGTCGACGAGCAGGTCGACAAGGCGTCGTTGCAGGGCGTGCTGGCGTTGCAGCTCCACGCCGGGCCGCCGATGAAGGCCGAGTTCAAGGACATCCGCCTCAAGCGACTGAAGCTCGCCGACGGCCGACGCAAGCTGGTGATGGTGGCGGGCACGCCGAGCCATCCCCCGGGGCAGCATGAATTCCGTGCCGGAAACCTGCTCCTGAAAAAATGCCTCGACGCGTTCTCGGCCTCGCAGCCGGGGCGGCCCCTTGTCACGGCTGCGTATGACAGAGGCTGGCCGGCCGATCCCTCGGCGTTCGACAATGCCAACGCGATCTTCTTCTTCGCCGATGGCGGCGACGGCCACCCCGTGGTGCAGAGCAGCCGGCTCGCGCAGATCGACGCCTTGGCCAAACGCGGCGTGGGAATCGCCTGCCTGCATTACGCTGTCGAGGTGCCGAAGGAGAAAGGCGGCCCGCAGTTTCTCGATTGGATGGGGGGCTATTTCGAGGCCAACTGGTCGGTGAATCCCCACTGGACGCTGGCGCGGACGGAACTCGCCCAAGGGCATCCGATCACGCGCGGCGTGAAGCCCTTCGAGACCAAGGACGAATGGTATTACCACATGCGGTTTCGCGATCCACCGCAGGGGCTGACGATGATTCTCACCGCCGTGCCGCCCGATGCTACGCGCGAACGCCCCGATGGGCCGCACAGCAACAATCCCACCGTGCGGGCCAGCAAGGGGGCGCGCGAGGCGCTCGCCTGGGCCTACGAGCGGCCGGGCGGAGGCCGAGGCTTCGGCTGCACCGGGGCCCATTTTCACACCAACTGGGAGGCGGCCGACTTCCGCACCCTGCTGCTCAACGCGTTGGTGTGGACATCCGGACTCGACGTGCCCGCGGATGGTGTATCCTCCTCGGTTTCGGCGGCCGACCTGGCCGCCAACCTGGATGACAAGCAACCAAAACCATCAAAGCCATGAGGAGCGCGCCATGCCGACGCTGACGGTCGAGGGAGTGGGTTCATTCGCAGTGCCGGCCGGCAAGCGGCTGGTCAACGCGCTCGTCGATGAATGTGGCGTCGATCAATTGCACGCGTGCGGCGGGGTGGCCCGGTGCACCACGTGCCGCGTCGAATTCGTGGCTGGCGAGCCGGCCACGATGACGCAGGCCGAGAAGGATGTCTTGGCTGCCAAGGGACTCGCCGCCACGCCGCACCTGCGGCTCTCCTGCCAGATCGCTTGCGATGCCGACATGACCGTGAAGGTGATCAGCCGGCTTGCCGGATCGGGCCGCAAAGATTGCGGCCCGCGGCCCGCGGACGACATGCAGCCGTAGCGCCAAGGGCGATCGCATCGGCATGGACAGACCGGAGGTCCGTCTCCACGGTGGGTGAGGGCATGGCCAGACCGGAGGTCCGTCTCCACGGTGGGTGAGGGATGGTACGCCACCGCAATGGCATGCGGCCTACATCGCCATCAGCCCCTTCACGATGCCGGCGATCTCGTGCATCGCCAGCGGGCCGGTGGCGATCCCGGGGCGCGAGGCGATGAAGATCGTCTCGTGGGGATCAGCCGCATCGCGGGCGCCGTGCGATCCCTTCACGAGCGCGGTGTCGAGCGGGATGCTCACCGCCGGCAGTTTCGCGCGATCGATGTGCAATTCCACCGGGTCGTAGCCCGGCTTGCGGTGGATGTCGACGGTGCGGGCGAAGTCCGGGGCCCGGGAGTCGGTCAGCCAGTAGGGATACGCCTGCCAGCTATCGGGAGTGCTCTCGATGACGAGGTCGCCGCAGCGGCTCGGCGGGCCGCCGGGTGCCGCCGCCACGAGGCCGGCCTTCACGAGATCGTCGCCGGCGAGCACGCGGCCGACCCCCGGCGCACCGCGGAAGAGCCCGGCCACGCGATCGACGTCCCGGCGGGAGGCGCCCTCGCGAAGATAGACGTGGCCGACCTGGTGATCGGCCAATGCCCACGCGGCGGAGTTTTCAATGTCGAGAATCTCCCCGGCTTCCGTGTCGCGGATGGCGACGAGCCCGGCCTCGCGAAGCAGGCGGTTGGGAAACAGCGTGTGCGACACCGGCCGGATCCGGTATTCGCCCGCGATGAGCACGGTCAGTTGGGCCGGGCCGACCATGTCCGCGAAGCCGTCGACGAGCTGGGCGATCTCGGCATCGAGCTCCCCGCAGGCGGCAAGGGCCGGCGGGCTGTCGGGGCCGGTGCGTTGCGCCGCGTAGTCGAGGTGCGGCAGGTAGACGAAGGCGAGGTGCGGGGGCTGCTCCCGGGCGGCCTCGATGAAGCTGCGGGCGATCCACCGCGAGGATTCGATGCCGGCGATCGGGCCCCAGAACTTGTGGAGCGGAAACTCACCGAGCCTCTCGCGGAGCCGGCCGTAGAGCGGCTCCGGGTTCGTGTGGCACCACATCGTCTCGGTGCCATCGGCATTGTGCCGGGGTGCGGGCAGGCAGACGAGGTCGGCGGTGGCGTGCTTGGATTGGAGGAGAAACCACGCGGCCGTTTGCAGTCCGGGCCGCGCCTGGCGCAGCGCGTCCCAGATCCGCGGGGCGCGGTGCACCGAGTCGGGGCTGATCCACATTTCCAGGTGCCGCGAAGAGCGGTCGAAGAGCCCGTTGGACACGATGCCGTGCCCGGCTGGTGTGGCGCCGGTGGTGAGGGTGGCTTGAACCGGGCACGTGACGGCGGGAAACCCGGGGTCGAGGGGCACGCACCCACCCCGGCCGGCCAGCGCGGCGAGCGCGGGCATCCGGGCGAGGTCCTGCTCGCGGAGCCCGGGAATCGAGAGCACCAGAATGTGCACGTCGGAAATGGTCATGCGGGAAGGCCCTCGGGAACGAGGCGGCGGAGGAAGATGGCGGATTCGCGGGCGGTGTCAAACCAGCGGTGGGCGTGGCGGGGCAGTTCGACGTGCAGCCCGCCGTGGTAGCCGCCCGCCGCCAACGCCGCGAGGGCCGACGCGAAGTCGACGTCGCCGGTGCCGAGCGGCAGGTGCTCGTGGCGACAGGGAAGCATGTCGTCGAGATGCACGTTGACCACGCGGGAGGCCCAAGGAGCGATGGCGACCGCGCAGGGCTCTTCGCCCATGCAGGTGAGATGGCCGATGTCGATGGTCAGCCGGAGCCGGTCGGGATTGCCGAGCCGTGCGTGAAGCGTGCCGAAGCGGGCGAGCGTGTCGATGAACATGCCCGGTTCGGGCTCGAAGCCGAGCACCACGCCGCGGTCGTCCGCATGCTCGAGCACGGGCCCGAGGGAAGCGGTGAGCCGCTCCCAGAGCTCTTCCTCGCGGGCGGCGTCGCGGACCACGCCCGACCACAGCGACACGCATCCGGCCCCCAGGCGGGCGGCGACATCGATGGCCCGGCGCAGGAATTCGACCCGTCGGGACCGCGCGGCGGCGGTGGCCGAGACGAGCGTCGGCTCGTGCTTGACCAGCGGGTCGAGGAGATGACGGGCGCCCGTCTCGATCACGCACGCCATGCCATGGTCGGCGAGCGCCGCCTGCCAGCGGGTTCCTTCGGCCGCCGCGTGCGCGGCCCGGGGGTCGAGCACGTGGCGGTCGAGCGTGATGGCCAGCGAGCGGTAGCCGAGATCGCGGAGCTGCGGCAGGGCCTCCAGCGGATCGATGTCGCCGAGGCTGTTGGTGCTGAAGCCGATGCGCATGGGTCGAGAGTCGTCAGGTGGGGCTCACCAGCCGGCGGCCGAGGAGGAAGAAGGCCAACAGGCAGAGCACCACGATCGCCCAGGGCTCGCCGCATGCGGCCAGCACGAGCGCGGCGTCGAGCGTGATGATCGACTGGATCGCATTCCCCACCGCCAGCCGCACGCGAGCCGGCGCGGGATCGGCCACGGCGATCACCGCGCGGCCGAGGATCGACGTTCCCAGGATCGCCCACAGCACGAGCCACATGGAGAGCCGGCCACCGGCGAGCCAGGGGCCGCCCACGTTCCAGTGCTCACCGGTGCGGATGTGGGCGGCGAGCCAGGGGTGGGTGGCGGCCACGGCGAGGCCCGCTGCCATGAGGCCCGTCGCCGCGGCCAGAATCGGCACGCGGCTGCGGCCCGCCTCGTCGCGGGAAAAGAGCGTGATGCCGGCGACGTAGATCCCCATGCCCACCGGTGCGAGCCACTCGTGCGCGGCATGGGGGCCGCCGGCCGCCGTCATCCCCAGGAGCCAGTTGCACGACCGGCAGCTTCCCATCACGGCCGGCCCGAACGCCGTGTGTTTCGCGCGGCGGTCATACAGCCAGACCGCGGCCGTCAGGGCCGCGCCCACGAGTGCCGGCCAGGGCGTCCGGGCCGCGAAGGCCGTCGCCGAGGCCGCAACGGCGCCGAGCGACAACAGGCCGTGCCCCACCCGCGAGGCGGTCGCCAGATCGATCGCGCCGCTGGGCAGCGGACGCTCGGGCCGCTCCTCGCGGTCGATGCCGACGTCGAACACGTCGTTGAGCACCATGCCCGCGGCGTAGAAGCAAAGCGACGCGGCGATCGCCAGCCAGCAGGCGGCCGGCGGCCATTCGAGCGGCCGCGGACCGGAGCAGATGAGAAACCCTGCCAGCACGTCGGCCACGGCGGTGGCGTGGTTGGGGAGCCGGAGCAGCCGGAGCCAGGCAAGGAGCGTGTGTGCCATGCGCGGTTCAGGCAAGAGCCACTCCCGCCACCGCGGCCGCGGTGGCCAGATAAGTGCGGGCCGCGGCGGCCGCCTCGTCGGGCCGCTCGCGGTAGGGATAGAGCTCGACCGTGATCCAGGTGTCGGGCGTCTGGTCGGCGATGGCGCGGAGCACGCCCGCGAAGTCGATCGCCCCCTCTCCCGGCACGAGATGATGGTGGACCCGCGTGGCGGCGATGTCTTCGAAGTGGTAGTGCCGCGTATGGGCCTTCATCCGCGGCACCCACTCGGCCGGGTCCTCGGCAACGCAGTAGGCATGGCCGATGTCGAAGTTGAGGCCCAGCGCCGGGTGGTCGACCCGTTCGGCAAACTCCAGATACTGCCCGAACCGCTCGATGAGCAGCCCCGGCTCGGGCTCGATGAGCAGCGTCACACCGCAGTCGGCCGCCACGTCGAGGCAGGGCATGATTTCCTCGTAGAAGATGTCGGTCGCCTGCTCCCGGGTCTGACCCGGCTGGATTTCTCCGCCCGGCTCCGTGGAGATGCTCGTGGCCCCGAGATCGGCGGCCATCCTCAGGGCCCGTTTGGTGTGCTCGCGGCGGATGGCGCGGTAGTGCGGATCGGGATCGGTCCATCCGGGGTGCCAGTAGGGCTGCCGCGGATCGGCGACGGCGTTCATCATGAATGCGTTGATGTTGGAGATCGTCAGGCCGGCCGACCGCAGCGCCCGCCGGATCCCCTCTTTCTGCACGTCCAAGAGCCCCGCGGGCCATGCATGGGGCACGTCGGCCAACAGCTCGATGCCGCGGTAGCCGAGGGCGGCAATGCGAGAGATCGCCTCGTCGATGGGAACGTCGAGATAGGCATTCGAACTGAAGGCGAGTTGCAGCGGCATGGCGGGTTCCACGAAGAAGAGGCCCAAGTGTAGCCGCGTGCCGCCGCCGTGGCACAGGGCCGCGGGCGGCGCCCGGGCTCGTGCCGCATGTTCGTCGCGGCCGTCAGCTCGACGCGCTGCGGTATTTCGCCAACGCGGACTGGAAGACCACGCGGGAGACCACGAGCGAGACCACGGCCGCCGCGACGGCGCCCGCCACGGGCCACCAGGCATGGCCGGCGAGTGGCTGGGCGATGACCCGGGCAGGCACGTTGACCACGAGGAGGATCGGGATCACGAACGTGCACAAGGCGCGGAGCGGGCCGCCCCAGGGGCCGGCGTAGATCTCGGCCGGATAACGGGAGAAATTGGTGATGTAGAACCAGAAATCGTAGAGGCTCTGGTTGCGGCCCATGTGGATCGTGGCCGCCGCGAGCATGATCACCAGGCTGTAGAGGATGGCCACTCCGCAGAGCACGAGGAGCGGGTAGAGGATCCAGGCGATCGGCGGCGGCGGATGGTCGAGCCGCCCCAGCGCCCAGGCCAGCAGCCCGCCCCCCACGATGCCGTTGGCGAACGACGAGAAGTCGACGCGGTGCATCGAGAGCAGGAACTGCGCATCGAGCGGCTGCACGAGCACGGCGTCGAGCCCGCCGGTGCGGACCAACTCGGTGAGCTCCTCGGCGCTAGGCATGAACAACGCTTGGACGATCGAGTTGATGATCAGACCCGTGGCCACGAAGGCGAAGAACGGGGCCTGCGACCATCCTGTGCGCGGGCCGATTTCCGGCGTGAACTGGAAGATCAGCAGGTAGAAGGCCAGGTTCATCGCCATCCACCCCAGGCTCGTCACGCACTCGAGGATGAAATTCGCTCGGAACGTCATGTCGCGCACGAGGCAGGCCCGGGCGAACGTCGCGAAAATCAGCAGATAGCGCGCCATGGTCACCCGCCGAAGGCGCTCCACCGCCTGGTGCCCCGCCACCACACGACGCGGCAGACGACGACCATCACCACCACCCAGACGGCCTCGATGAACAGGGCGCGGCCGAGGTCGGGCCCCGTGATCTTGCCGAGCCAGACGGCGGCCGGGAAATAGGCGGTGTATTCGAAGGGCAGCCAGCGGACGACGTCGGCCACGCTCACGCCGGGGATGCCCGTGGCGACGCCGGCGAGCATGTCGAGCGGAAACATGTGGCCCGAGAGCAGGTACTGCACGAGCATGTAGGCGAACACGATGCTCGACACCTCGAGAAACCAGAAGCCGAGCATGCCGAGCGCGGCCTCCATGAAGAAGCCGAGGAGAAACGAGAGCCCGAGCGAAGCCGCGAAGGCGGCGATCGTGGCCGCGTCAGGCGACGGGGGGAAATAGTGGCGGCAGAGGAAGAACACGGCGGCAAACGGCAGGCCGGCCACGAGGTAGTAGACGAGCTTGTGTGCGATCCGGGCCGCGAGGAGAAACGACACGTAATCGACCGGCTGCACCAGGTATTTCTTCACCGAGCCGTCGCGGATGCTGCGGGCGATGCCGCTGGAGAGGCCGGGCATGCTGGAGAAGGCGCGGGTCACCATCGTGAGGAGGTAGTAGGCCACGATGTCGTTCCGCGAATAGCCGGCGATGTCGGTGCGGCTGGTGGCGGCGAACACGGCTGTCCAGAGGAAGATCTGCGTGACGATCGGCAGGAACCGCATCAGCGTGCCGATCACGAAGTCGCCGCGGTAGACGAGCCGATCCTCGATGCAGATGGCGAGCATCGTGAGCCATGCGCGGAGGCCGGCCCAGGGCCGCGGTGGGGCGGATGCCGGGCCGCTCATGGCGCCACTCCGGCCGGAGTGGCGGCCGCCTCGCCGGAGCGGAACAGGTCGGCCACGATCTCCTCCAGGGGAACGTCTTCCACCGACACGTCGCGGACGCTCTCCCCACGGAGGATTTCCGGGAGCACGTCGGCGATCCGCGAGCGGTCGATGCGGAGGATCGCCTGCGGGCCGCGGATCTCGCAGGGAAAGCCGCAGCGCTCGAGCCGGCGCGCTGAGGCGGCGTCGTCGAGGTCGAGGGTCACGATCTTGTGGGTGGTGAAGCGGTCGACGATCTGGGCGAGCGATCCGTCGTAGAGGATGTCGCCGTGCGTGATGACCACCACCCGCTCGCACAGCGCGGCGACGTCCTTCATGTAATGCGTGGTGAGGATCACGGTGACGCGGCGATCGCGTTGCACGTGGCGGAGAAACTCGTGGATCGTGTGCTGGGCCACGACGTCGAGGCCGATCGTGGGCTCGTCGAGGAACAGCACCTCCGGCTCGTGGAGGAGCGCCGCCACCAGTTCCAGCTTCATGCGCTCGCCGAGCGAGAGTTCCCGCACCGGCTGGAGCATCAGTTTCCTCACGCCGAGCAGGTCGACCAGTTGGTCGCGGGTGCGGGCGAAGCGGGCGGAATCGATCCGGTAGATCTCCCGGTGGAGCCGGAAGCTCTCGGCGGCCGGCAGATCCCACCACAGATGGTTTCGCTGCCCCATTACCAGCGCGAACCGGCGCCGGAAGGCGTCGGCCCGCTCCCAGGGCACGTGCCCGAGCACCGTCGCCGCGCCCCGCGACGGCGTGATGATGCCGGAGAGGAGCTTGAGAAAGGTCGTTTTCCCGGCACCGTTGGGGCCGAGCAGGGCGACGAATTCACCGCGGCCGACCTCCAGGTCCACTCCCCGCAGCGCCTCGACGAGGCGGCTGGATCGGTGAAACAGGCCGCGGATGCTCGCCCGCAGGCCTTCGGGCTTGTCATAGACCCGGTAGTCCTTGGCGAGGCCGGCGACACGGATGACCGGATCGTCGACTGCCGAAGGCGTGTGCATGGAGGGAGAGTATAAAGGAAAGTCGTCGCCGCCACCCGTTTCCTCCCGCGTCGCCCCATGCCCGCACACGTTCGCATCGGTCTCGGCCACGACACGCACCGCCTGGAGCCGGGCACGGCGCTGGTGCTCGGGGGGATCACGATCGAGCACGACCGCCGGGCCGTCGGCCACAGCGATGCCGACGTGCTCCTGCACGCGATCACCGACGCCCTGCTCGGCGCGGCCGCGCTGGGCGACATCGGCGAGATGTTTCCCGACACCGACTCTGCCAACCGCGGCCGCGACTCGGCCGACATGCTCCGGGCCGCGCTGGACCGCGTCCGAGCCGCCGGATGGCGGATCGAGAATCTGGATTGCGTGATTTTCGCCCAGCGGCCCAAAATCCTCCCGCACCGGCCGGCGATTCGCCTGCGGATCGCCGAGGTGCTCGGCATCGACGTCGACGCGGTCTGGCTCAAGGCCAAGACCGGCGAAGGCGTGGGGCCGATCGGCAAGGAGGAGGCCATCGGCGCCGAGTGTGTGGTGCTGATCAGCCGGGCATCGTGAGCGAGACCAGGAGAACTTGATGGCGGAGCCGACCCTTCCCACGATCGAGGTCTACAGCACGCTGACCAAGAAGAAGGCGCCGCTCGTAACCGTCACGCCCGGACGGGTGGGCATGTATCTCTGCGGCCCCACGGTCTACAAGCCGAGCCACATCGGCCACATGGTGGGGCCCGTGATCTTCGACACCGTGAAGCGGTATCTCGAATACTCCGGGTGGAAGGTAACGTGGGTCGTCAACATCACCGACGTCGACGACAAGATCATCGCCGAGAGCGCGGCCCGCGGCACCACGATGGCGAAGCTCGCCGCGGAGATGACGGCCGATTACCTGGAAAACCTCGCCGCGCTGGGCGTCGAGAGCATCGACATGATGCCCAAGGCCACGGAGCACATCAGCACGATCATCGCCTTCATCGAGGGGCTGATCGCCAAGGGCTGCGCCTACGCCAGCGATGGTGACGTCTATTTCGACGTCACCAAGGACGCCGACTACGGCAAGCTCACCAACCGCACCGTGGAGAGCATGCAGGGCGAAGGCGGCTCGACGGCGGAGCGGAAGCGGTCGGCCGCCGACTTCGCGCTGTGGAAGCAGGCCAAGCCCGGCGAGCCCTCGTGGGAGAGCCCGTGGGGGGCGGGGCGGCCCGGCTGGCACATCGAGTGCTCGGCGATGAGCAAGGCGATCCTCGGACCCCACTTCGACATCCATGGCGGCGGCCTGGATCTCGTGTTTCCGCACCATGAGAACGAGATCGCCCAGAGCGAATCGCTCCACGATTGCCCGATGGCGACGTTTTGGATGCACAACGGCCTCATGCAGGCGGCCGGCGCCGCCGGCAAGGTGGGCGGCCGGCCGCGCGGCGCGGATGCGCCGGCCGACGACGCCGCGGCACAGGCGGCCACGAAGATCTCGAAATCCACCGGTGCCGAGCCGTTCAAGACCCTGCTGGCCCGGCATCGCCCCGAGGTGATCCGCGTCCTGCTCTTGTCCACGCACTACCGCAGCCCGATCCACTTCGGCGAGGAGCCGCTCGGCGAGAGCGCTCGCGCGATGGAGGCCTTCGAGCGGCTCTTCGCGCGGTACGAGCGGGTGGCGGGCAAGCCTTTCTACACGCTGCCCTGCCGGGATCGCCGCGCGGGCGCTGCCGCCGTGGGGGCCGCGGGGGACGAGGTCAGGGCGTTGCGGGACAAGTTCCTGGCGGCCATGGACGACGATTTCAACACGGCGATCGCGATCGCGACGCTCTTCGACTTCGTCCGCGTGGTGAACAAATTCATCGATCAGCACGGGCTGGAGGCGAAGAAGCCGGCGGCGGAGATGGCCTCGCTCGACGCGATGCTGCTCGTGCTCCGCGAACTCACAGGCACGCTCGGATTGTTCCGCGAGCCGCCCCAGGCGGCGGCGGGCGGAGCCGACGAGGTGCTCGTGGCGAATCTCATGGAACTCGTCATCGAGATCCGGTCCAACGCCCGCAAGGCCAAGGATTTCGCCACGGCCGATCTCGTGCGGAACAAGCTCACCGCCGCAGGCATCGTGCTGGAAGACCGTCCCGACGGCACCGGCTGGAGCCGCAAGTAGGCCCCCCCGACCTACGCGACTGACGGCTTCGGCTCCCCCCAAAAACCGCAAAAGTCGAAGCGAGGCCATCCCGCAGAACGCACCCCTACGGCAGCTGGATCGCCACCGGCGCGCTCGTCGCGCCCGCGGCGGCCATCTCGCGGATGTCCTGGGTGATCTTCATCGAGCAATACTTCGGCCCGCACATGCTGCAGAAGTGGGCGCTTTTGAACGTGTCCTGCGGCAGCGTCTGGTCGTGATACTTCTTCGCCGTCTCGGGATCGAGCGCCAGCCGGAACTGCTCGTTCCAGTCGAAGGAGAACCGGGCCCGTGAGAGGGCGTCGTCGCGGCCCCGCGCATTCTTGCGGTGCCGGGCGAGGTCGGCCGCATGGGCGGCGATCTTGTAGGCGATCACGCCCTGCTTCACGTCCTCGGCGTCGGGCAGCCCGAGATGCTCCTTGGGCGTCACGTAGCAGAGCATGGCCGCGCCGCTCCAGCCGGCGAGCGCCGCGCCGATAGCGCTGGTGATGTGGTCGTAGCCGGGTGCGATGTCGGTGACGAGGGGTCCGAGCACGTAGAAGGGCGCCTCGTCGCATTCCTCCATCTGCCGTTTCACGTTCATGTCGATCTGGTCCATCGGCACGTGGCCGGGCCCCTCGACCATCACCTGGCAGCCCTTCGCCCAGGCCCGTCGCGTGAGTTCGCCGAGCACGTGCAACTCGGCGAACTGGGCCTCGTCGCTGGCGTCGGCGATCGATCCCGGGCGGAGTCCGTCGCCGAGGCTCCACGTCACGTCATACTGCCGGAAGATGTCGCACAGATCCTCGAAATGGGTGTAGAGCGGGTTCTGCTGCTTGTGCGTCATCATCCAGCGGGCGATGAGGGAGCCGCCGCGGCTGACGATGCCCGTGATCCGCTGCATCGTCAGGTGGAGGTGCTCCTGCAGAAGCCCCGCATGGACGGTCATGTAGTCGACCCCCTGCCGGGCCTGCTTTTCGCACATGTCGAGGAAGTGCTGCGGCTTCATGTCGTCGATGTCGCCGCCGAGTTCCTCCAGCATCTGGTAGATCGGCACGGTGCCGATGGGCACTGGCGAGGCGTCGATGATCGCCTGACGGATGGTGTCGATATCCTTGCCGGTGGAGAGGTCCATCACCGTGTCGGCGCCGTAATGGACGGCCATGTGGAGCTTGTCGAGCTCCGTCTGCTTGTCGCTCGTGACGGCCGAATTCCCGATGTTGGCGTTGATCTTCGTGAGCGTTGCGATGCCGATGGCCATCGGCTCGAGCTTCTTCGTGAGATGCACGGTGTTGGCGGGGATCACCATCCGGCCCCGGGCCACTTCGCTCTGGATCAACTCCACGGGAAGATCCTCGCGCTCGGCGACGAACTTCATCTCCGGGGTGATCTCATGGGCGCGGGCGGCTTCGATCTGGGTCATCGTGGCTCTCCATCAGGACGGGGACGATCAGCGACACTACAGTAGCAAAAACCCGCTGCCTGGTGGGACCGGGACGGCGGCGACGGCGCGACGGTCGCCAGGCTCCATCCGGCTGAAAAACCGCCACCCGCCCGGCGGCGGATTCAGAGCGTCTTCAGGTATTCCAAGACGGCGGCTTTCTCGTCTTCCGTGAGCGATTCGGGAAAATCGTGGCCAGCGGCGCTCTTGCCGTGCTTTCGCGTGTCGAACCAGCGGCGGCGCTCGGCGGCCGTCGGCTTCGCGGCCGGCAGGTCTCCCGCGGCCTCGATCTCCAGGCCGACGCGTGCGGCGTCGTAACCCGTCGGCGACCGCTTCCACACGACCGGGCGGTCGGCTGGATGGAGCACGTGCCACAGCGTGGGCACGGAGCCGTTGTGGAAATACGGTGCCGAGGCCCAGATGCCGTCGAGCGGAGGGGCGACGTAGCCCACGGGCTGCTCCCGACCCCGCACAGCGTCGGCCGCCCGGCCGTGGTCGCCAAACCAACTGTCGTTGAGGTCGCTTCGGTCACGGGCCGAGAGCGAGTCGAGGCGGACGCGGTCGGTGCCCACCTCGTCGATGGCGACGATCCGGTCGGGATAGGTGGCGTCCGCGCCGTACGTGCCGTGGCAGGCGGCGCAGTTTCGGGCGAACACGGCCTCCCCGCTCCGGGCCAACGCCGCATCGACCTCCCGTGGCCACCGCGGTGGCCGGAGCGCCGCGATCCAGGCCTCGATGGCGCGGAAGTCTTCCTCCCAGCCCCGAAACTTCTCGGGACCATTCTCCTTGACAAGCAGAAACTGCATCAGCATGCGGTGCCCCTTGGGGGCGAAGCCGTCGACGTAGAGGCTCCGCCGCCTCGCGTAGTGCCACCACGGCGGGGCATCCATGTCGTGGTGCACGAGGTCGAACCGCGGCGGCCGCTGGACGATGTTCAAATCGGCATCGCGGTGCCGCATCAGCGCCACGCCGAAGATCACCGCGTTGGTCGTGCCGTTGGTCGTGCCGAGGGGCAGGAGCAACGAGCCCAGGTCCATGTGGCCGAAGGCCTTCCGCTGCCGCACCTTCACCAGCCGCACCTCCTCGGTGAGGGTCTCGAGCGCGTAGGTGGAATTGGGCAGGCCCGGCACCACCGTGCCGCCGACCTGCCCCTGGTGACAGGCCAGGCAGTTCATCGTCCAGGCACCGGCGGCGTCGACCACATATTGCAGCGGCTTGGACGGATCGTCGGGCCGGGACTGGAGGCCATAGCGTTCGAATGCCATTTGCCGCCGCTCCTCCGGCGTCGCCCGCGCGGCCCGGTCGCGGAGCGGCTGCTCCCACGTCGTCCACAGGTCGGCGAACACGGCCTCGTCGAAGTCGGCCGGGAGGTAGGCGTGGGTGAGCAGCAGTTCCAGGCCGCGGTTCTCGTCCGCGGCCACCGCGCATGCCGCGCCGGCCGCCACTGCGGCACACCATGCCACGCGGATGATCCACGCCGGGCGGCGACGTTCGACAGGTGTGTGTTTCATGGCATACTTGGCCACGCGTGGCAAAACATTTCCGCAGTATAGGCCCGCCCCTCCCATCCGGCCGCTCGCCATGACCACCGCCAACCCGATCCTGATTCCCGAACTGCGGGCGATGCTGGCGGAAGGGGATGCCGCCGGACTGCGTGAGGTGGCCGAGGAATTGCACCCGGCGACGGTGGCCGAGTTTTCCGAGGGGCTCGACGACCGGGAACTCTGGCGGATGCTCGATGCCGTGCCTGCGGAACGGCAGGCGGAGATCTTCCCCTACTTCTCCATGCCGCGGCAGGTGGAGCTGGTGAAGGCGGCCGACCGCCAGCACCTCGCTCCGCTCCTCGAGTGGATGGCGGCCGACAACCGCGACGACCTGCTCCGCGAACTGGCCCCGGAGATGGTCGAGGAGATCCTGCCGCTGGTGGCGAAGGCCGAGCGGCACGACATCCGCATGCTCCTCTCCTGCCCGGAGGGCTCGGCAGGATCGCTGATGACGACCGAGTATGCGTCGCTGCCGGCCGACATCACGGCCGGCGAGGCGATCACGCGGCTCCGCTCGCAGGCTCCCGACAGCGAGTCGATCTACTACATCTACGTGCTCGACCCCGAGCGCCGCCTCGTGGGGTTCGTCTCGCTCCGCGACCTGATCCTCGCCCGGCCCACGGCCCTCGTCTCCGACCTCATGCAGCGCGACGTGATCAGCGTGCGGGTCGACGAGCCGAGCGAGCAGGTCGTGGAAAAGCTCGCCCGCTTCGACTTCATCGCCATCCCCGTGGTGGACGACCGCAACCGCCTCGTCGGCATCGTCACCCACGACGACGTGCTCGACGCCGTCCGCCAGGAGGCCACCGATGACGCCCAGCGGATCGGCGGCATCGCTCCGCTCGGCGAGAGCTACCTCGAGGCCGCGCTCGTCAAGATGACGTGGAAGCGGGGCGTGTGGCTGACGATCCTCTTCGCCACCGCGGCCGTCACGGCGATGGTGCTGGCCCGGTCGCCGATCAGCCATGCCTGGCTCATCGCCTTCATCCCGCTCGTGATCGCCAGCGGGGGCAACTCCGGCAACCAGTCGGCCACGCTGGTGATCACGGCCCTTTCCACCGGCGACTGCACGCTCTCCGACTGGCGGCGGATCCTGAAGCGGGAGTTCATCCTCGGCGGCCTGCTCGGCGGCCTCCTCGCCGTGCCCGGCTACCTGCTCGCGCTGGTGTATGCCCCCTCCCCCGCCGAGGCGCTCGTCATCCCGTTGACGATCTTCTCGGTGGTGATGCTCGGCGCGCTCGTCGGTTCCGTGCTGCCGCTCGTCTTCCGCTCGCTGGGGCTCGACCCGGCCCTGATGAGCAACCCGTTCGTGTCGGCGATCGTCGACGTGGTGGGCATCGTGTTCTACACGGCGATCTCGGTCGTGCTGCTGGGGTGAGCCGCGGCTCGCGCGGGCGCCCTACCCGATCGTGCGGCCCACCGCTTCGGCGACGCGGCGGCAGACCTGCATCGTCCGCTCGAAGGCCTTGAAGTCGAGCGTCTGGCCCCCGTCGCTCGAGGCCGATTTCGGGTCGGGGTGGACCTCGATGATGAGGCCGTCGGCGCCAGCGGCCACGGCCGCCGCCGCCATGCTTCCCACCAGCGGCGCGTGGCCGGTGCCGTGGCTCGGGTCGACGACGACGGGCAGGTGCGTCCGGGCGTGGAGCCAGGGGACGGTGGCCAGCGGCAGCGTGAACCGTGTGTGCGTCTCGAACGTGCGGATGCCGCGCTCGCAGAGCATCACCTGGCGGTTGCCGGCGTCGAGGATGTATTCGGCCGCCAGGAGCAGTTCCTCCACCGTCGCCGCCGGGCCCCGCTTGAGCAGCACCGGCACCGGCGTGCGGCCCACCGCTTCGAGGAGGCGGTAGTTTTGCATGTTGCGGGCGCCGATCTGGAGCACGTCGGCATAGCGGGCCACGAGCGGCACGTCCTCCGGCGCCACCACCTCCGTGACCACGGCCAGGCCGGTCTCGGCCCGGGCCTCCGCCAGCAGTTCCAGCCCCCGCTCCTTCATTCCCTGGAAGCTGTCGGGGCTGGTGCGCGGCTTGAATGCACCGCCGCGCAGGCCCGTGCCGCCGGCCGCCTTCACCGCCCGCGAGGTCTCCACGATCTGGTCGCGGCTCTCTACCGAGCAGGGGCCGGCGATCACGCCGATGCTCGTGCCCCCCACGGTCAGCGGCCCGGCGCGCACGATCGTCGGCTCGGTCTGCACCTCCCGGCTGGCCACCTTGTAGGGCGCGAGGATCGGCATCACGGCCGCGACTCCGGGCAGCGTCTCCATGCCGCTCAGCGCCGCGCCCCGCTCGTCGCCGACGACGGCCACAACCGTCCGCTCCGTGCCCACGATGACGTGGGGCCGCAGCCCCGTGCCCTCGACACGAGCCACGACGTGGTCGAGCTGGGGCTTGGTGGCGTCGGCTTGCATGACGATGATCATGACTGCTCCTTCATTCTCCTGTGGCGGGTTGCGTGTCTTCCGGCTGGGCCTCGAATCCGGGGGGGAGCGTGTCGCCCCGCTTGGTGGCGGCCGCCCGCGTGGTGATGTCGATCCGCTCGCGGCCATCCTCCCGACGGATGACGTACACGAGCTTACCGTCCGGGTTGGCCTTCATGAGGATCACGCGGAGGATTTCCGCGGCCGTCTTGTCGCGCTCCTCGAGCCCGAAGGACTGGTTTTTCGTGATCCCCTCGAGCTGCAGGTCGGGGCCGAGGATCTCCATCGGCACGCCGATCTCGTCGGCGATCATCTGGATCGACTTTTCGAGGGTGTCCTTGGCGAAGGTGAGCGTCATTTTCCTGGTGAGGGCGGCGGCTGCGGTCGCCGGTTGCGGTGCCGCGGCCGCGGCCGCGGCACCGCCGCCCGGCCCCGGCGTCTGCTGCAGCGCGAGTTCCATGGCCAGCGCAAGGTTGTGGCCCGCGTGCCGCGGCAGGTAGCAGTTCAGCACCACCGCCTTGCTTTCGACTCCCGCCCGCGTCGCATCGCAAAGGATGCGCATCATCGCCGGCAGCCGCATCACGAGCTTTCGGCCGTAGGGATGGAGGTCGAGCCGAGAGCAGTATTCCTCGACCGTGTCGGCAAGGCCGGAGATCCGTCCGCCGAGCGTCGCGGCCAGCCGTTTGGCCGGCATGTCGACCGTGGCGACCGCATCGAGCTCCGCGTAGAAGGCGGGGCCGAAGTGCAGCGACAACGCGACCGCCTGGAGTTTCTCCCCGAAAAACTCCTCCAGCGGGTCGAGGAGCTTGGTGAGCGGTCCGGAGAGCATGCCGCGGCCGTCGTTGAGAAGAAAGTGCGGCGCGCCGAGCAGCGTGACATGGCGATCGCCGTCGAGCATGGCGACGAGCCGCTCCATGTCGGGAGTGAGCGCGGCCCGGAGGCCGTCCGGTGGCCTGTCGGCTGCCGCCTGCTCGGCGGCGACGATCTCGCGGACGACGCGTGGATCCCCCACCACGAGCACGCGACCACCCGCGGAGGTCGGGAGCCACCAGCTGAAGGCAGCCCCGTCGTGGACCGTTTCAGTGGCCAGCGCCGCGGCCTTACCGCCACCGGCCGCGGCGGCGACCGCCGCCGTGTTCACCGGCTCACGGAGATGCATCGCGTAGCCCCCCACTCCGGCGCCGGTCGCAGAGGCCTGCCAGCCGGCCTGGATCATCTGGATGCCGTCGAGCCCTTGGCCGCACGCCTTGGCCGCGGCCGCCAGGGTGGCTTCCACCATCGGGCCCAGGGCCTTGATGAACAGCCTTCCTTCTTCATCGGCGGCGATTTCCGCCGGCCGCACCAACAGCACGAGCTGCGATCCGGGCGGAAGATACGCGAGGTTCGGCGGCGGACCGGCGGTCGGCGAGCCCCAGGGCAGCGTGGCATCGTCGACGAGCGTCTGGGCCTCCGGGGCCGGCTCTGTGGGCATGGGCGCCGCATGCTCCGCGTCCGGCGCGCCGTTGGGCGGTGGCGTTGCCACGGTCGCCGATTCGGGTGATGTCGGCGCCGCTTCCCGTGGCGTCGCGGCCGGCGACGATTCCGCGGCTTCCCGCCGCCCGGGCGGCGGCCGCTTGGCAGACTGGCTGACCACCCACGCCGTCACCCCGCTGCCCACGGCGACGGCCGCGAGAGCCGCGGCGAGAAGCGGGATCCGCCGCCGCCGCGGCGGTGGGAGAGATCGCGGTGCGGGAGCCGCGACGGCGAGTTCTGGAAACATGGCGGTCGGCTCGGCGAATGGCTGCGGCATGGCCGCGCTCGCCGTGGCTGGAGCGGTCGCCTGGATGGCCGCTGCCTGGGGCAGCTGCCGCTGCGCCGGGAGCGTGGGTGAAACGGCAGGCTGGCCGAGGCAGGCGGCGATGGCATCAGCGGCCTCGACCGCCGAGGGGTAGCGGTCGGCCGGGTCACGCGCCGTGAGGTAGCCGATCAGCGCCGCGATCTCCACCGGCACGACCGGCGTGGCGAGGACCGGCACGCCGACGAACGCCGCGTGCGCGAGCGTGCTCTGCGGATCGCCCTGCCAGCACGGCAGGCTGCCGGTCACGAGCGCGTGAAACACGCAGCCGATCGCGTAGACGTCGCTCCGCGGGTCGCACGCATGCCCCGGCAGCATCAATTCGGGAGCGATGAACGCCGCCCGTCGCCCCAGCGTCTCGATGGCCGCCGGCTGATCGGCAGGCACCCGCGGCACGTCCTCGTGGGGATCACCGGCCAACGGATACTGGGCCAGCCGCACGGCCCCGCTCCGCGGCTCGGCGCCGGCCGGTGGCGGTTCGCGTCGCAGCGTGTCGAGCGAGACCGCGCCGTGGACGTCGCCCAGGCGGTGCAGTTCGGCCACGGCCCGGGCGATCCCGAGCACCAGGGCTCCGGCATCGGGAACGGCCAGCGGGCCACAGGCCGCCAGTTCGTCGGCGAGCGTTGCCTGCGGGATGTCTTCGCAGACGATGAAACGATTGGAGCCCGCCTGCTCCAGCGACCATGTCCGCGACAGCAGCGGGTCGGCCGCCTCGTGCGCGACCGTCGTCCGGCGCACGATCGCCGTCCACACGGCCAACTGCCGGCAGAGTGATGCCTTGAGCACGGCCACTTGCACGGTCCGCCCCGACGGCTCGTGCCGGGCCCGGAACAGCATCCCGTCGCCGAGGGCCGCGAGCCGCTCGAGGAGACGGTAGTCGCCGATGAAGAACGGCCCGCGGTCGCCACGGGCCAGCCGCCGCGCCTGCCAGAGGGTGAGCGCGCCCCGCGCGACGAGCGCCCGCGCGATCGCGAGGGTCGCCGCCGGATCGGCGGCGACCGCCGGGGCATGCTCGCGGCGGAGCGCCTCGAGCACGCCGGCATCGACGAGCCGGCTGTCGGCGAGCAGTTTCCAAAACTCGTCGGGGGCTGGGGTGTCCATCGCACGGCAACGGGGCGGTTGATCTCGACCCAGGGCAATCCTAGCCGCTGCCCCGGCGCGGGTGCCATGTGGCCGCGCTTGTGGGCCCGGAACGAACACCGATAAGATCGCGAACCCTTCCCATCGGCAACCCCGCGACGAGACACCTTCCATGGGTTCCAGCGAAGCAAACCACATCTACTTCCAGCGCGCCGCGGACGAACTCGATCTGTCGGCGAGCATGCGGGCCCTCTTGCTCTCGGCGAAACGCGAGGTGCAGGTGCATATCCCGGTGGAGCTCGATTCGGGTGATCTGGCGACATTCATCGGCTACCGCGTGCAGCACAACGACGCCCGAGGCCCGCTCAAGGGCGGCCTCCGCTATCACCCGCAGGTCGATCTCGACGAGGTGCGGGCCCTGGCCGCCCTGATGACGTGGAAGACCGCGGTCGTCAACATCCCGTACGGCGGCGCAAAGGGGGGCATCGCCCTCGACCCGGCGAAACTCTCCAGCCGTGAGTTGGAGCGGGTCACCCGGCGGTTCGTGGACGCGATCCACGAGCTGTTCGGCCCCGACGTCGACATCCCCGCCCCCGACATGGGCACGTCGGCCGACGTGATGGCGTGGATCATGAACCAATACGGCAAATACCATGGCTTCTCGCCCGCGTGCGTCACCGGCAAGCCCGTCGAGTACCACGGCATCCCGGGCCGTGAGGAGGCGACCGGCCGCGGCGTGGGCGCCCTCACCCTCAAGCTCCTCAGCCGTCTCGGCCGGCCGATCCCCGGCACCCGCGTGGCCATCCAGGGTTTTGGCAACGTCGGCACCCATGCGGCCGCCTATCTCCGCGATGCGGAATGCCGGATCGTCGCCGTCAGCGACGCGGCCGGCGGCTATTTCCGTGCCGAGGGGCTCGACGTGGGAGAACTGCTTCGCCATTCGCGGCCCAACCCGGGCCGCCTGGCCGGATTTGCCGGCGGCGACCGGATCACCAATGCGGAGCTGCTGGCCCTCGACTGCGACGTGCTCATGCCGGCGGCGCTCGGCGGCGTGCTCACGGCGGCGAACGCCGGCGCCGTGCGGGCGCCGATCGTGGTCGAGGCGGCCAACGCCCCGGTCACGCCGGAGGGCGATGCCATCCTGGAATCCAGGGGCGTGGTCGTGCTCCCCGACATTCTCGTCAATGCTGGCGGCGTGACGGCCAGCTGGTTCGAGTGGGTGCAGAACCGCCAGTATTACCAATGGGGTCTCAACCGCGTGCGGCAGGAACTCGACCGCATTCTGGGCGAGGCCTTCGAGCAGGTGTGGCAGCTCTCCACGTCGCGGCGTGTCTCGCCGCGCACGGCCGCCTACATGCTCGGCGTCGGCCGCGTCGCCCGGGCGACGGTTCTCGGCGGGATGTCGGCCTAGCGTTCATGCGACCCTGGCAACGCACCGGCTTCGTCTCCCAACGTGGGGGCGGACTCTCTCTCACCGTGGGGACAGACCTCTGGTCTGTCCTTGCCGATGCCTGTGTGGTGGCGATCCGTCCCCTGCTCTGCGAGATCATCGCTCCGGTTTTCTCGAATGCGATCGAGCGGATCGGCGAAAGAAACCTGCGCGGCCAATTTTTGCGTGCGACCGAGCAGGGAACGACGGAGTTTTCGTGTCCACGCTTTCCCTCACGCAGGAGGAGAGCGAGCGCGAGCTTCTTCAGGCGAACTGCTCCCGGCGCAGCACCTCGACCGTCTCCACGCAGGCTGTGAGGCGGTGGTGCGGGGCGACGTCGGCATGCAGCATGTCGAGGATTCGTTCGGCCACCGCGCCGGGCACGATGGCCTCGATACGGACGAAGTCGTCGCTCTCCGTGGTCTCCCTGCGACCCGCGCCGCGGCAGGGCATCACCGTGAACCCCGACGCTCCGAGGTGCCGAAATCGCGCCGTCATGTCGTCGGCCAGGGAGGCCTCCACGATCGCAGTCACGCGCCGCAGCCGTGCTGTGCCGCGGCGGCGGGTCGCCAGCGGATGGGATGACTGCTGCTGGTGGGCAGCGAGGCCGGTCACCTCCAGGCGCAGCCCGGCCTGCTCGAAGTCGCTCTCGAGCTCGTGGAGTTTCTCCATCACGCTGCTGTCGACAAGCCGGGTGCCGGCGAGATTCACGATCACGTTGTTGCCCTGGCCGAGACCGAGCTGGATGATCTGCCGGCGGAACGGCATCCAATTGGAGAACACGGCCGACCCGCTGGCGTCGATCTGGACGGTCGAATCGTCGACGGTGGTGACGTCGAGGAACGGTTTGAAGAAGCTCCTCAGGGGCACGCCGTTGGCAGCATGCACCACGAATTTGAGGGCGATGCCGATCCCCACGCCGACGAGCAGGTCGGTGGCCAGGACGCCGATGATCGTGGCGACGAAAATGAAGAGCTGCTCGGACCCGATCTTGAAGACATTGATGAACTCCCGGGGGGAAGCAAGGCGGAATCCCGTGTAGACGAGCATCGCGGCCAGCGCGGCGAGCGGTATCCGATGGATCAACCCCGGCACCAGCGCCACGAAACCGAGCAGAAACAGGCCGTGCCAGAGATTCGCAAATCGCGTCCGCGCGCCGTTGTCGATGTTGGCCTTGCTGCGCACGATTTCAGAGATCATCGGCAAGCCACCGATGGCGGCGGCTCCGACGTTCGCGATCCCCACAGCCATCAGGTCACGGTCCATGTTCGTCTTTCGTCTCCACGGGTCGAGGAGATCGATGGCCTTTGCGGAGAGCAGCGACTCGACGCTGCCCACGAGGGCAAACATCGTCACCCACCACACGGCTGAAAAGCGGGTCGCGGCCGCCTGAAACACGGAAAAGTCGGGCGTGGTGACCGCGGCCAGCAGATTGCCCGGCACGCTCACCAGGAACGACTGGCCGATCCGGTATTCCCGGCCGGCGAAGGAATAGGAGTGCTCGTGGTCAAGGTCGAACCACGCCCCGAGCGGCACCGCCACGGCGAGCACGAGCAACTGCGCGGGAATCATCCGCAGCCACACCGGCCGCAGCCGCTGGCGAAGGAGCGGAAACCCGAAGAGGATCGCCAGGCTCACCAGGCCGATGCAGGCGATCTTCGGGTTCACGTGCGCGATTGTTTCGGGAAGTTCGCGGAGGATTTCCAGGGGCTCGCCGGAGGCTTTTTCGCCGAACACCACCGGCAGTTGCTTGAGCATGATGATGAAGCCGATCGCGGCCAGCATCCCGTGGACCACCGCCGTGGGGAAGAATTCACTGAATTTCCCGGCTTTCAACGCGGCAAAGAGCACCTGCACCGCGCCCGCGACGCACCCTACGGCGAGCGTCATCCGGTAGGCCTGCAGGTCGGCCGCTGGGTCCGCGCCTCCGGTGAAGCCGAAAGACTCCATCGCCCCGAGCACGATCACGATCAGCCCGGCGGCCGGTCCCTTGATTGTGAGTGCGGAATTACTCAAAAGCGTCGCCACGATGGCGCCGACGACCGCCGTGAAGATGCCGGCGACCGGCGGGAAGCCGCTGGCGAGCGAAATGCCCAAGCACAACGGCAGGGCGATGAGAAACACGAGAAAGCCGCTCGTCACGTCGGCGCGAAACGAAGACCGCAGGGCGAAGAGCGTGCCGTGGGGCGTGTTGTCGAAGGGATGTGCCGAGGTCATGGGCTGCTGCCGTGCTGCGCGGAACCGGGGGTCGAGGGGTCGAGTGGATCGCGGACCGCAAGGAGTTGCGAGGAAACCTGATCGAGTGCCCGCACCAGTGGACCGGGAATGAGGCCGAGGAGAAAGATGATACCCAGCAGTGCCGCGAAACCCACTCGCTCACGGGGCAGGATCGCGTGCCGTGGCGCATCCGGCACCGTCGGCCCGCCGAAGATGCCGAACCAGCCCCGCATCACGGCGATGCCTGAGAGCACTGTGGCCATGATCACGAGGATGCCCCCATGGACGTGATCCGCGAGACTGCCGGAGATGATGAGATCGTCGGCCACGAATGACAGCGTGCCGGGCAGTCCGATGCCGGCGAGCCCGAAGAGGAGAAAAAACGCTGCCAAGGCCGGCGCGTCCCAAAATCGTCCCTGGGGAAGATCGAGCCGCATCACCCCCGCCCGGCTCTCCAGGGCCCAGGCTACGAGGCCGACGCCGGTCAACGAGAGGCCGCTGGCCATCCACACGGCCAGCCCGCCGCTCAACTCCATGGGCAGCGTGCCGGCAAGCCCGGCCAGCACGAGCGCCGACTGCCCGAAAGCCAGCATCCCGATCAGGCTGCGTACGTCCCGTTGAACGAGCGCCAGCGCGGCGCCATAGACCGCGGTGACGGGGGCGAGCTGTGCGAGTGTCACCAACTCGCCGGCCACCCCGTCGGCGTGCCCGACCAGCAGCCGCACCGCCGTGTAGCTGCCGACCTGCGGTACGGTGGCCAACAGCGCCATCGACATGGGCGCTCCCCGGAACAGCGCCGGCACCCAGAAATGGAACGGCACGATGCCCTCACGCATCAGCACGGCGATCGCCACCAGCCATCCGCCTGCCGTCCCCCTCCATCCGCTGCCATGCTCCCATGGCGGATCGCAGAGCATCATCGCCGTGCCGGCCGCGACTCCCAGCGCGCCGATGACGACGGCGTAGGCATACACCCGCGCCGCCGCCCGGCCGCCCGGGGTGGCCCGGGTCGCGAGCCATACCGGCCATGCGGTCACGATCCAGAGGAGCACGATGACCAGCGGGTGCGCCGTCAGGAACATCGTGAACGTCGCCGCTGCACCGAGGAGAAAATGCATCGTCGACGGGCCATCGAGGAACCGGCGCGGCGCCGTCAGCACCGTGAGCAGGAGGCAGAGAGCCACGAACGGCAGCATGATGGCCGAGATGCCGTCGATGTGAACGAGCGCCCCGCCCCCGAGATGCGGTCCTCGGGAGAATGTGGGGGCGGAGGAGGTGATCCACCACCCGAGGATCACCAGGCTGACGGTGAGCGAAGCGGCCAGGCCGATCCCCGCAGGCACCCGGGGGCCGGCTTTCCTCAGGTTCGCCCGCAGCGCCATCGCCGCGAGCAGCGGTGCTCCCGCGAGGGACGCCGCGAGCAGCGGGAGGGCGGCTTCGGCATTCATGGCGGCCTCCCTTCCCCGCGGCGGCGGTTGAGCCGCAGTTCGCCGAGCCATACCGTCCACTTTCCTTCCACGGCGTTCACCCGCTCCAGAAACCGCCAGACCGGACTGACGACGAACCGTAGCACCACCAGGTCGTCGTAGCCGCGGTCCAGGGCGATGCCGTAGAGCCTTGTTCGCCACTGCTCGGGAAGGATGTTTTCCCACGACCAGCGATCGGCTCCCGGTGGTCCGCCGAGCGCGGCGGCCAGCGTGTGGCGATCGTGCAGGGCGGACGGCGAGCGGAGAATCTGCAGGCTGCGGAGGATCGCATGGCTGACGACGTGGACGAGCGGAATCACACGCCACCCGATGGCGATCTCCATAAAGATGAGTGAGGCCTGCGTCATGGAGGCGTAGGCGAGCATGCTCTTCAGGTCGGTTTGGACACGGCCCACCGTGCTGGCGTGCAACGCCGTGGCGGCGCCGATGACGAACAGCAGCCCGCGCACCACGGGGGCCGCCTCGAGCAGCGGCCCACAGCGCAGCAGCACGTAGGCACCGGCGTGAATCGACAGGGCGCCGTAGAAAATTGCGCTCGACGGTGTCGGGCCCTCCATCGCCCGTGGCAGCCATCCTGAGAAGGGCACCTGGGCGGTTTTGCCCATCGCGGCGAAGACGAGCAGCAGGCTCACGAGCGTGGCCGTCGAGGCGGGCACGACGCAGGCGGCATGGGGCCAGGGGCCGCGAAACAGGCGTTCGAAATCGCCAGACCCGACGGTCGCATGCACGGCCACACCGGCCGCCAGCAGCCCAACGTCGCAGATCCGATAGGTCGCAAAGGCACGCACCGCCGCCTGGGCGGCGTTGGTGCGTTCGTGGAAAAAGCCGATCAACAGCGCGGAGGAAATACCGACGAGTTCCCAGCCCGCGAACAGCACGTCGATGCTGCCCGCGAGGACCATCAGGTTCATCCCCGTGCCGAACACGGCCAGGAGCACGAAAAACCGCGTGAATCCTGGCTCGCGGTGGAGATATTTGCCCGCGAAAGCGTTGATCAGGACGCACAGGCCGGTCGAGAAGCAGACGTACGGCACCGACAGCCCGTCGGCCACGAGATCGACCGTCGCTTCATGGTGCCCGACGGCGAACCAGGTGCCCAGGTGCACGGTTTCCGGCGTGAAACCGTTGCCGGCCAGAGCGGTGAGCAAGAGGACGGCCGCCAGAAAAGCAGCGCCAAAACCGGTTCCGACGATGCGCGTGGATGTCCGCTCGCTGAGCGGCCGGCCGACGATCGCCGGGACCCCGATCGCCGCCAGGGTCAGGGCGGGCGCCGCGAGTTGTGCGACCACGAGGAGGGCTGCCACGTCGTGGATCGCGAACGAGCGGCCCGCGAGGGCATCGAGGAAGGCCACGGTGTTCATGCCTGGCGGCCTCCGGTCAGGGCCGCGGTGACGCGGGCGGGCGGCAGATGGCCGCGCTGGCCGGAAAACCAATCCACCGACCGCCCCACGGTGGCGATGTGCCTCGATTCGGGAGCATAGGGAATGAATCTTCCCTGCTCGAAGAGCGACAGGCGGGAGCCATTCCAGGCGACGAGTTGCACCCACTCGTTGGCGATCAGCCGCTGCATCGCGGGAACCCGCTCGGCTGCCTTCAGGATCCTCTCGGCCGGAGCATCGATCACGAAGAGCAGCCGCACCGGCTCGTGGATCTCCACCGCCTGCCATGGCAGGCCCGTGCGCAGATCGCTGGCGTGGCCGTCCATCACCCCGATGAGGCCGGTGATGTTGTGGGGAAGTTTGGAGCCGCAGCCGTAGCCGATGGGATCGATGCGAGAGAACGAATAGGCCAAATTGATGCCGGCACCGACCGGCCCCACGGCCGCCAGAGTGCGGGTGAGGATGGCGCCGTCGGGGTCGTCGTCGGGGTCGTAGGAAACGAGGAAGGCACGGCGGTCGAGAAACAGGCCTCGGGTGCGCCACCGCCGGCCGACGACGCACAGCGCATTGGTCGCATGCCCCAGTTCGGGGCGCACCTGGGCGAGATCGTTCGCGCGGCTCTCCGTGCACCGCAGCGCCTCGGCGGGTGTGACGTCGAGCGGCACCGAGTCGAAGCGTCGGCAGCGTTCCTGCGCGTCGGCCGCACGGGCCGCGGTGCACGCCTGCTGCAGCTTGGTGAAGTCCGCGCGATGTGTCGCGGGAAGACGATCGACGTCGAAAAACACGATGCCGTTCGAGCAGGTGTCGTGCATGCCCGCCACGAAGAGCGTGTCGTCGGGAATCGTCAGCCCCGCTCCCCGGAGGACCACGCGGACCCGGGGGTCGTTGGCCAGCGTGGCGAAGACGCGGGCATTGGGGCCACCTCGGCCGCCGCCGCAGGCGCCGCAGTCGTAGGCGCTTTCGTGGGGGTTGTTGAGGCTTGTCGAGCCGTGACCGAGGACGGCCACGAGGCGGGCGAAGCGTCGCGTCAGGCCGATGTCTTCGAGCACGCGGGCGACGATCCGCGCCATTTCGTCAACCGAAAACCCGGGCCAGGTGCCGTCGGGAAGCGGGCGGTCGTCGGTGCGCTCGATATGCAGCCGCGTATGCACACGGCGCCGGCTGAAATCGGCCGTTCGTCGCGCGAACAGGCCCGTCAGTCGCGGAAAGACGACGCCGGCGACCAAAGGCACGGCCGCCAGCGCTCCCCCCATGGCGGTGAGCAGTCCGCCGCGCAGCAGCGTGTGGCTGCCGGTGGCGGCACCGCCGCGCATCCTGCCGAACCAGCGCCGGACAGCCTGTCGCAAGCGATTGCGGTGCTCGGTGCCGGCGGCTGGCACTTCGACGACGGTGTGCTCGGGCCGCATCGCGATAGGGCACAGTGGCGTGGCGTGCCAATCGTCGATGCCGTGGTAATACATCGGCACGGCAAAGAAGCCCGCGGTGCCGAAGGTCTCGCAGCCGGGCGCGAGTTCCTCGAGATGGCGCCGCAGCGACTCGCACCGTTCATCCATGCACAGCACCACCTGCAGCACAGGGGGGGGATCGGGCGGCGGCGTCGCCACGCCGTCCTGCGCGGCCAGAGCGTCCAGGAACGTGATGCGGAGCCGGCGCTCGTACGCCAGGTGAAACAGCCGCCGGCGCGTCAGTTGGTCGAAACCCTGCACGGTTCGCTCGAGCCGGATGAGCTCGTTTTCGTCGAGAGTCCGGATGGCTTGGGCCGGGAGGTCGGCAAGCATCGCCACCTGGCAGAGCAGAAATGCCCGCGACACGCTGCCCGGGACGGACCGGCGGGGATAACGGTCGCGGAGTTCGGCATACATCCCGGCGACATGTCCCGCGTGGCCGAGCCGGGCCGCTGCCCATTCGGTCGCCACACGGTCGAGAACCAGCCGGAGGGCGAGAAAGTCGGCCAACCGCGCCGGCACGGGCGCGACAGGAAGGCGATCGGGTCGCTGCTCCACCTGGTGAAACATGCCTGCCCAGCCCCGCAGGGCGAGGAGCGTCTCTGCCAAGGCAGCGGCCCGGGTGGAGGCGGGCACCCCGAGTCGGGTGATCTCGTCGGCGATCACGTCGATGGCGTCGCGGCCGCGGAGCGATGCCAGCGCGGCCGGGACCCGGGACGCCCATGGTTCGGCCGGACCGGCGCGGCCCGCAAAAAGCCTTGCCACCGCATCGAGGAGACCGCGGTCGCGGCCAGGCATCGGCCAGGCCGCGACGCCCTGGTCGAGGAAGGCCGCGCACAGGCGGATCACCAGCGGATGCACCAGGGCGTCTGTGTCGAGCGCCGGATCCGCGGCCACGATGAGATCCCGAGGGCGTGGTGGGGGGCGGACGTCGACCACGGCCGGACGAACGAGCGCCACCGCTTCCATGCAAGCATGCCAGAGGTCCTCCGAGGCGTCTCCCTTGAAGGGCTCCCGCTCGGTGAGCGTCCAGCGCACCGCTACATCGTCTTCCTGCCGCACCGTGTGCTCGAGAAGCGTGGCCAGCAGATCGCGCACCGAGATCCTTCCCGCCGCCAGCCTCTCGGCGCCGTGCGGGCCGAGATCGGCATCGAGGACGGCGTGCAGATCGACGCGATGGATGCGGCCGCGGGAGTATTCGTCGCGGTAGGCCGACTCGGGCAGAAAGGGTTCGGTGCCGAAGGTCCGCGCGGCATCGAGCACCGCCTGCCCAAAAGGGCGGTCTTCGAAGCCCTGAAGGATGTTCTGGGCCACGAAGACATCGATCGGCCCCTGCGTCGGCAAGAGCCTCGCGGTGGAGGCGATGAGGCCCGCGATCTCATCGCGAGTCGGCACCGGGTTTGGCATGGAAGCGTCGATGGCTGGTGGATCCGCGAGGCCACGGCTCGCGGCGCTGGCCGCGGACCGGGGTTTTCTTCCGCCTGGAAGCACGAACGGGAGCAGTGCGGCGGCACGTTGCCGCGGCACCGCCTCAGGCGGAGGGCGGCCCGCGAACCGGGAGAAGTGGCCGGGCGAATCGCGGTGGCCGCGCGGTGGCCGCGGCATGGGCGAGGGTGAAACGATGCACCGTCAGGCCGACGCACGGCATGTCCTCGACGCACGCCAGCAGTTTCGAGTCGGGAACTTCCTCCTCGCGCTCCTCCTCCGGCGACCCGCTGCACGGATCGCCGGTATCCTTCGCTGCCGTCTGCTGCTTCACGGAGCCCTGATCGACGTTGCCGTCGGTGGCTGAAGTTCCGGCCGGCACTCCGGCAAGCAGCATGGCCAGCGCGGTGAGCAGCACGAAGGCGGGGGAGAGGAGCAACCGCATGGCGTCTACGCTACTACCGCCCTTATTGCGGGGTCAACTGGTTGCGGGGTCAACTGGCGGGGCATGGGCAGTCAGTTCCCGCCGTCCGCCGGGAGCGGTCGATACCAGGTCTCGCGCAGCCAGTCGGCCAACATTTCCACCTGCTGCCGGGTGAGTATCGGCGCGGCGCCCGCGGCGGCCTTGCCGAAGCTCGGCATGCGATCGTTGGTGTCGCCGTAGTACCGCTCGTGGGTGGGGTCTTCGATGATCCCCACCAGCCAGTCGCGCGATCCCCAGCCGGTGAGGTCGGGGGCCGTTCCCGGTTCGGTGCCGTTGTCGTGAAACCTGTGGCAGCTGCCGCAGCGGTCGCCGTCGGCGATCAGCTTTCGCCCCTCTTCGGTGTCGGCCGCCGCGGCCTGCGGGTCGGTTCGTCCCGCTTCCGCGGCGAGCGCCGCGATCACCGCCTCGATCTGGGCGGGCTTCCAGGTATCGCTGTCGGTCATCTCGCCGGTGACGTACGACACCATGTCGCCCTCCTTGTGGGCCGTGTTGCCGAAATATTCAGGCCCGCCCACCCTGTGTGGATCGAGGAGGCCACGGGCCCAGGCGGCGTTGCCGAAGCCGAAGAGATTCGCCGCCGACGCCTTGGCGAACACGGTCGCCGCCTGCGGGGCCTCGGGATCGATATGGGCGTGGCAACTCGCGCAGTGCTGGGCGAAAAGCAGCGGGCCCCGGCTCTTGGGATCGCTGCGGACTAGCTCCAGCATCCCGGCGGGAGGAATTCTCTCGGGGCGGCCGGCCAATTCGATCGCGCGGGCCGCATCGAGTTTGGCCTGCCGCGACGCGTCGAGGAAGGCCTGCGAATGACGCACCTTCTCCAGCGTGTGGAGCTGCTTCGTGATGGCCGCGATCCGCGCTGCATCGTGGCCCAGGGCGGCGGCGATTTTCTCCTCGTCGCCGCCGGTCTCGTCGAAGAGTTTCTGGGCGTCAGCCAGCGCGGCCTTGTCGACCCACAGCGCGTAATAGTCTTCGTTCAGCGCGAGCGCCGTGAGCAGGCCGGCGCCGGCGATGATGCCCAGCGTGAAGGCGACGTTGAAGCGATGGCCGAGGTTCCAGCGGCCGATGATCGGCATCAGGAACATCACTCCCATGATGAGCCCGGGCACCACGATCGCGCCGAGGAATTCGCCCGTCGCCCCCCAGCCCTCGAAGACCTTGAGGAATTGGAAGAGAAAAAGGAAATACCACTCCGGCCGCGCGGCCGCATACGGCAGCGACGGATCGGCGGGGGCGCCGAGCTCGGCGCCGAGGTGGCCCGTGTGGACCGGCTCGCCCGCGAGCATCGCCTTCAAGGCCGGCACGAGGATCACGCCGAGCACGACGGCCATCACGGCGAGCATCGCCACGGCGTCCTTGAGCACCTGGTCGGGCCAGAACATGGCGTCGGGGCGGGTGAACGGCTGCTTCGCGTGGAGGCCGTGCTTGCGAAACAGCGCCAGGTGCACGACGAGCATCACGACCAGCGCCCCCGGCAGGAAGCCGGCATGGAGGGCGAAGAAGCGGGTCAGCGTGTGGTGGCCGTATTCGCTGCCGCCGATCACGAGCTGCTGGATCGAAGGCCCGATGCCGGGCACGATGCCGGCGAGGTTGGTGGCCACGATCGTGGCCCAATAGCCCTTCTGGTCCCAGGGCAGGAGATAGCCGGTGAGCGCCATGCCGAGGACGAGCATCATGAGCACGAGGCCGAGCCAAAAATTCACCTCCCGCGGCGCGCGGTAGGCGCCGTCGATCACCACCTGGAGCAGATGCAGCGCGAGCAGCACCACCATCGCCTGCGCCATGAAGTGATGGATCCCGCGGAGCAGCCAGCCACCGGCCATCTCGTGCTGGATGTA
>JBIIIP010000141.1:0-5780 GCA_044234625.1 Pirellulales bacterium
AATACCGACTCGCTGAACGAGGAACGGGAGAATCCATAGCCGCCACACCACGGGGTGCACGGACCCCAGCGACGCGGCGCGCACCACCGCGGGCCGCAGGCCCGCCAGCACGGACCGCACGAAGGCGGCGCGGTCCAGCATCCCGGTCCGATGCCGCTCATCCAGCTCGAATAGCCGGCCGAGAAGCCCGCATTGCCATAGCTGCCGGAAAGCGGCTGCTGGCATCCATCGGGATGGGCGATGGCGAATCCTGCTGGCAGGACGACCATCACCGTGAGGGTGAGCATGAACGCCGACACGCGACGCATGGTCATGTCAGGGAGGCCTCCGACCTGCACGCGGAATTGTATGGCCTCCCCCGCGCCGCCGTCGAGGATTCGGTCGCGGGGAATTTGAGATGCGTGGCGGGGCCGGGTAGTCTCGCCGCTCGCCGAGAATCACCAGATGCCTCCAGCCCGCTCTCTTGCCGCGACAATCGGCCTGCCTCGGCAGGCGGCCGGCGTGCTGGGCCGCCTGCGAACGCCGGAGCGGATCCAGGATTTCGTCAACGCCCTGCGCTGGAATCACGAACACCAGGGCGGCACGGCCCGCTCGGTCGTCAAGGTGCTCGAACAGGGCGAGGCCCAGTGCATCGAGGGAGCCTTCGTCGCCGCCTGCGCGCTCTGGATGGCCGGCCAGCCTCCTCTGCTCATGGACATGGGGGCGGCCCGTGGCGACGTGGATCACATCGTCGCGCTCTTCCGCCGCGGCCGGTGCTGGGGGGCCATCTCGAAGAGCAACAGCCCCTTCCTCCGCTACCGCGATCCCATCTACCGCTCGCTCCGCGAACTTTCCCTTTCCTACTTTCCGCAGTATGTGAAGGACCGCGCAAAAACGCTCCGCACCTACTCCGTGCCGGTCGATCTGCGCCGGCATGATCCGGCTCTGTGGGTCAGCCATGCCGGCTTCTGCGGCGACATGGTCGATATCCTCACCTCCGCCCGGCACTTCCCCATCCTGCCGCCGGGCACGACGAGCAGGCACCTGCGGCCGATCGACGAGATCGAGGCCCGCAGCAACACTCTCAAAGAGTTCGATCGCTGACGCCGCTGTGGCCCTCCATTCCCGCCTGGCCGAGCACTTTGCGGAGGGCCGTCATCGCGATCTCGCCGAACTGGCGCGGGGGCACGCGCCACAGGGCGGGATTGTGGAGTTCGACGGCCACGGCGCCCGAGTAGCCGATGGCATGCAGGCGGGCGACGAGCTCGTCGGGGGGCGAGGCGGCCTCGCCCGGCAGGATGCGATCGGCGTCGCCGGCCATTTCCCGGGGGATGTCGGTGATGTCGGCGAGCTGCACGTGGGCCAGGTTCTCCCGCGAGAGCAGCTGCAGGTCGAGCGGCTTGCTCGGCCCCACGGTGTAATGAAACCAGTCGAGGCACAGCCCGAGTGACGGATGGCCGACCTCGGCGACGAGCGCCGCGGCCGATTGCAGGTTGTTGGGGAAACTCGCGCGGGCGTCGAACTCCAGGGCCAGCCGGACGCCCGCATCGGCGGCCCGCTTGGCCGCCTCCACGAGGCTTAGCGACAGCCGGCCGAGATCCTGCGGCCCGAGCGGTCCGTAAACGTCGCCGGCGACGACGAGCACCGGAATGCCCAGGTCGGCGAGCAGCCGCAGCCGCGTTTCGAAATGCTTCCAGTGCTCGAGCCGCGCCTCTCCCTGGCTGGTGAGGAGTCCGCCCTGGAAACTCGCCGCCACCGGCGCGATGCCGTGGCCCGCGAGCCGCTCCCGCAGCTCCGCGGGCGAATGCCGCTCGAGAAACGCCTCCGCGTGGCCGAGCCAGAGGTCAATCGCCGCGCAGTGGCCGGCGGCGTAATCCCCGAGGATCGTCTCCAGGGACGCGTCGAGCGAGCAGACGGTGGCGATGGCGGGCCGCATGGCGGGGTGCCGGTCTCGCGACCGGCTTACTTCAGGCGCTCGGAGAGCATGGGCACCACCTCGGCGATCGGCACCCGCGTTTGGGCCAGGGAGTCGCGATCGCGGAGCGTGACAGTCTTGTCGGCGAGCGTCTGGCCGTCGACCGTGAGGCACCATGGCGTGCCGGCCTCGTCCTGCCGCGCATAGCGACGACCGACAGAGCCCTTCTCGTCGTACATGCAGGGCATGTGCCGCTTCAGCTGCCGATACAAATCGATCGCCACCTCTGGCATGCCGTCCTTCTTCACCAGCGGCAGGACGGCCGCCTTGAGAGGCGCCAGCCGCGGGTGCAGCTTGAGGACGGTGCGGCTCCGCGGCTTGCCGTCCTCGTCGGGCACTTCGTCCTCGTGGTAGGCGTCGCAGAGGAAGGCGAGCACGGCCCGGTCGGCGCCCGCCGACGGCTCGATCACGTGGGGCACGTACCGCTCCCGCGTGATGTCGTCGAAATACGAGAGATCCTTGCCGCTGCCCTTGTGCCGCGGCTTGCCGTCGGCACCGGTCTCGAGCACGAGCTGGCCATCCTGGCGGACGAGCTTGCCCTCCATGTGGCTGCGGAGGTCGAAGTCGCCGCGGTGGGCGATGCCTTCCAACTCGCCGAACTCCCCCTCGGCGAGGAACGGAAACGCATACTCGATGTCTGCTGTGCCGACCGAGTAGTGGGAGAGCTCGTCTTGGCCGTGCTCGCGGAGCTGGAGCTTGCCGGCGGTGAGCCCGAGGTCGAGATACCACTTCCAGCGGCGGTCGCGCCAGTAGCGGTACCAGGCGGCTGAATCGGCCGGCTTGCAGAAGAACTCGATCTCCATCTGTTCGAACTCGCGGGACCGGAACGTGAAATTCCGCGGCGTGATCTCGTTGCGGAAGCTCTTGCCGATCTGCGCGATCCCGAAGGGCACCCGCACCCGCGACGTGTCGAGCACGTTCTTGAAATTCACGAAGATGCCCTGGGCCGTCTCCGGCCGGAGAAACGCCCGGTCGTCGTCGCCGGCCATCGCCCCGATCCGCGTCTCGAACATGAGGTTGAACTCGCGCGGCTCGGTGAGGCTTCCCGGCTCAGTGGCGTCGGGGCCGAGGGCCTCGGCGAGAGACGCGTTGCCGGCCAGCGGCACGAGGCCCCCCTGCCACTCGATCTCGTCGACCTGCTTGGCCCGCAGGCCGAAGGCCTTCTGGGCCCGCGTCACCGTGTGGGGCAGCGCCTCGTCGCCCGACTGGTCGGTGACGATGAACAGCTTCCGGCCGCGGTGGCTCGCCCAGCGGCCCGAAAGATGGTCGTAGCGGTATCGCTTCTTCGACTCGCGGCAGTCGATCATCCAGTCGTGAAACAGGTCGAAGTGCCCCGAGCACTTCCAGACCTGCGGGTGCATGATGATCGTGCAGTCGAGACCGGCCATCTCGTAGGCCTCCGGGGCGCCGGCTGGGGCGGCCAGTTCGTCATGGCCCGCGACCATGTCGTGCCACCATGCCTCCTGGAGGTTGCGCTTCAGGGCCACGCCGAGGGGGCCGTAGTCCCAGAAGCCATTGAGGCCGCCGTAGATCTCGCTCGACTGGAAGATGAAGCCGCGCCGCTTGGCGAGCGACACGATTCGATCCATCCGCGATTGGTCGTTCTGTTTTTCCATCGTGGGGCACGCGTTCCTTTCCGTCGGAGACGGAGTGTAGTGAGCCGGCGCCGGGCGGGTCCACCTCAGCCGGCGCTCGCCGGCTCGGCGACGAGTCGGCCGGAGACGCGGTCGAACCGCGGCACGACGGCGAAGGAATCGATGGCCGCCGCCGGCGGCAGGTCGGCCTGCATGCCGATCTCGAGGAGATTGCGGCCGCCGAGCGTCGAAGCAAACGCGCGGGCGAGCGCGGAGGCCGGGTCGGCGTTGGCCACGGTCTCGCGGTAGCGGGCCAGCGCCGCCCGCGCCGCCGGATCGAGGTCGTCGGCCGCGGCCCCGGGCAGCGCGACGGCGGCATCGAGGATCGCGCCTGCACCGAGAAGGTCTTCCTCCGTGACGACGCCGTCGGTGCCGGCGCAGACGAGATGGATCTCGCGGCCGGCGGGCGCTGCGGCGAGTTGCCGCGCGCAGGCGGCCACGGCCGCGCGGTTCACGATACCGCCCACGAGCACCTCGGCCGCGGCGCCGCAGGCATGCAGGGCCGCCGTGCCGTTGGTCGTGGTGATCACGACGGGCCGGCCGCCGAGGCGGTCAGCCGTGTACTCGAGCGGCGAATTGCCCAGGCTGAAGCCGTCGATGCGGCGGCCGCCGCGCTCGCCGCCGAGCAGGGCCGCCTCGCGGGCCGCGGCCTCCCGGGCCTCCTCAATGGTGCGGACGGGAAGCACCCAGGCGGCGCCATGGGCCAGGGCCGTGATGATGGTGGTCGAGGCGCGGAGAACGTCGAGCACGACGGCGATCCCTCCCGCGCACGCCTCCTCCCGCATACCATGGAAGCAATCGTGACACCGCCAGAACACGGATCCTCCTCGCCGCCGATGGCCGACACCGCCTCCACCATAGAGCACAGGCCGTCCGGCGTCGACAAGAGCGGCGCGGCGGTGCGTGGAATGTTCGCCGAAATCGCGCCGCGGTATGACCTCGTCAACCGCATGCTCTCCGGCGGCATCGATGTGTGGTGGCGGCACGTGACGGTGTCGCGGGCCCCGCCGCCGCCTGCCGGGGCGATCCTCGACGTGTGCACGGGCACCGGCGACCTGGCGCTGGCCTACGCGGCCAAGGCTGCGCCGGGCGTGCGGATCGTGGCCAGCGATTTCTGCGGCCCGATGCTGGCGCACGGCATCGAGAAAGGACGGAAGTCGGGCCGGCGAGTGGAGTGGGTCGAGGCCGACGCGATGGCGCTGCCGTTCGCCGACGGCGCGTTCGACCTGGTCACGGTCGCCTTCGGCCTGCGCAACATCGCCGACACGGCCCGCGGCCTGGCCGAGATGGCCCGCGTGCTCCGGCCCGGCGGCCGGCTGGCGATCCTCGAGTTTTCGCTGCCCGGCAATCCGCTCATCCGCGCCGGCTACCTGTGGTATTTCCGCAATGTGCTCCCCTTTCTCGGCAACTGCATCGCCCGCAACCGCTCCGACGCCTACACCTACCTCAACCGCAGCGTGGAGGAGTTCCCCTCCGGCGACCGGCTCGCCGCCCTCGTGCACGAGGCCGGCTTTTCGGCGGTGGAGATGATCCCGCTGTCGTTCGGCATCGCCACGCTCTCCATCGCCACGCGGAGCCCCGCCCATGGCTGAATCACCACACCAGTCGCCATTGGTGGTGGGCATCACCGGGGCGTCGGGGGCGATCTACGCCGCGCGACTCGTGGAGGTGCTGTGTGCCGCCGGCCGCGAGATCCATCTCTCGATCAGCCCCTCGGGGCAGGCCGTGATCGCCGAGGAACTCGGCCGCACGGTCGACCTGGATCGGTTTCGCATCGAAGACCTGCTTGGCACCGCGGCCCCCGCCAAGGGCGTGATCCACTACCACCACCACAAGAACCTGCTGGCCCCGATCGCCAGCGGCTCGTTTCTCACTGCGGCCATGGTCATCTGCCCGTGCAGCGGCAGCACGCTGGCGGCGATCGCCCATGCCGTGGGGGAGAACCTCATCCACCGCGCTGCGGAGGTGCATCTCAAGGAGCGGCGAAAGCTCGTCGTCGTGCCCCGGGAGACGCCGCTCTCGCTGCCGCAGTTGAAGAACATGCAGGCCATCCACGAGGCGGGCGCGGTGGTGCTGCCGGCCGCGCCGGGCTTCTACCACAGGGCCCGGTCGGTGGGCGACCTCGTCGACTTCGTGGTGGCGCGGATCTGCGACCAGCTCGGCGTGGCCAATGCGCTCATCCGTCGGTGGGG
>JBIIIP010000172.1:0-5670 GCA_044234625.1 Pirellulales bacterium
AGTTGAGCGGCACGGGCGCCTACGTGATGCCGTCGGGCGTGACGTTGAACGTGGGCTCGTCCGGCACGCTGGGCGCGTTGCGGGTGGGCTATGGCAGCGCCGGTGGTTCGGCGGCGTTGAGCCTGCCGAGCGGCACTGTCAATGGTTGGCTGAACGAGCTCACCGTCGGTTACAACGGACCATCGGGCACGCTCGACCTGTCCTCGGCGGCAAGGGTGGCCATCACCAACACGGGCGCTACGTCCATCGCCTCCATCGGCGGCGGGAGTGGCACCGTGCAACTGCCGTCCGGCGGCACACTGACGACAGGAACGCTGGCGGTGGGCAACAGCACCACCGGCACAGGCCGGCTGTTCCTCAACGGCGCCACCGTCACCGTGACGAGCACGGCGGCCAGCGCGTTCACGCTCGGCGACGCGACGCAGGCCTCGGGCACCGACCTCGTCGACATCGGCCTCGTGGGCAAGACGGCGGGCCTCATCCTCTCAGGCACCGGCACGAACGTGCTGTCGATTAACAACAGCGGCCGGATCAACGTCAATCTTAACGCCGACCCGACGGGGGCCGACGCCTACGACTCTGACGGCTGGTATTCGGGCTTCCGCTGGGACGGCGACAAGCAGACGCTGCTGCGGAGCTTCCTCTCGGGCACGGTGAAGCTGGCGGTTTCCGGCACGGGCTTGTCGGCGGGGCTGGCGCAGCCGACGGCGGCCGATTACGTGGTCTACGACGCCGTGTCGAACCGGACTTACGTGGGCGTGACGCCGTTCGGCAGGAATGTGACGCTCGACCTGGCGACGGTGACGAACCAGACGCTGCGGCTCAACAACGTCAGTCGTTCGCTGGGTGGCATCTCGGGCACCGCCGGCTTCCTGCAGGTGGGCACGGGCACGCTCACGGTGGGCTCGAACAACGCGTCGACCGCGCTGGCCGCGGTGATCAGCGGGTCTGGCAGCTCTGGCGGCCTCACGAAGGTGGGCACGGGCATGCTCACGCTCACCGGGTCCAACACCTACGCGGGCGCCACGACCGTTGCCAGCGGCACGCTGCAGATCGGTGATGGCGGCACGACGGGCTCGGTGAGCGGCTCAAGCGCGCTTGTGCTCGCAGGCGGCAGCCTGGTGGTGAACAGGAGCGACGTGTTCACGCAGGCGTTTGCGGGCACGACGCTCACCGGTCCCTCAAGCGCCGCCGCGGGTGCCGACGACACGGTCAATTTCGGCGCCCTCACGCGGCTCAGCGGCGGCGTGCTCGACGTTTCGGCCACGGGCATCTTCCGCACGTCCTCGGCCAACGGCGCGACCGGTGTTCTTTCGGGCGTCGTCTACGGTGGCGCGACCTGGGGCAGAAACGACGGCACCGGCCTGATCACCGGGGTGCCGTCGTCGAGCTATGTGCTCTCGTCGGCGGCGTTGGACACCCCGGCGAGCTACTCCGGGGTGTTCGTCGACGTGGACAGTTTGCAGGCGCCCACGGGGGCGATCGCGTCGAATGGCCTGCGGTTCAACACGTCTGGAGCATACACGCTCACGCTCTTCGGAACGGGCACGAGCACGGTGGTAAACGGCATCCTCGTGTCAGGAAGCGTGGGCAGCAGCACCTCCGCGATCACCGGCGGCACGCTTTCGGCCCAGGCTAGCGAACTCGTCGTGTCGCAGAACAACGCTTCCGGCGGCCTGACGATCAGTTCGGTGATCGCCAACAGCGGGTCGGCGACTGGGTTGACGAAGTCGGGCGTCGGCCTCGTCACGCTCACCGCCGCCAACACCTACACGGGCACCACCACGATCGGCGGCGGCACGCTGCAGATCGGCTCGGGCGGCACGGTCGGGTCGATCGCGGCGTCGAGCCCGATCATGGGGTCGGGCGGCACGCTGGCCTTCAACCGCAGCGACGCCTACGGCGGCGGCTTCTCCAACGCCATCGGCGGCGGAGTGAACGTCGCCGTCCTCGGCACGGGCACGCTCACGCTCACCGGGGCGAACACCACGATCGGCACCACGAGCATCAATGCCGGCACGCTGCAGATCGGCTCGGGCGGCACGGCCGGGTCGCTGGCGTCGTCGACCGCGATCACGGGCTCGGCCGGCACGACGCTGGCCTTCAATCGCAGCGATGCCTACGGCGGCAGCTATGCCAACCCGATCGGCGGCGGGTTGAATGTGTCCGTGCTGGGCGCGGGCACGCTCACGCTCACCGGGGCCAACACCTATACGGGCACGACGAGCATCAATGCGGGCATGCTGCAGATCGGCTCGGGCGGCACGGCCGGTTCGCTCGCGGCTTCGAGCGTGATCACGGGCCTGACGAGCGGCACGCTGGCCTTCAACCGCAGCGACGCCTACAGCGGCAACTTCACCAACACGATCGGCGGCGGTGTCAATCTCTCCCTGCTGGGCACGGGCACGCTCACGCTCACCGGGGCGAACACGTTCACGGGCGCGACCCGGGCGATCGCCGGCCGGCTCGTGGTGGGCAACGCGTTCGCGCTGCAGAACTCCACGCTCGACCTGGCCACCGCCGACACGGGCACGGTCGCGTTCAGCCAGGCTTCGACGATCGGCGGCCTCGCGGGCTCGCGGAATCTCGACCTCAACGCCTTCACGCTTTCCGTCGGCAACAACAACTCGAGCACGACCTACTCGGGCACGCTTTCCAATGGCGGCACGCTACAGATCGGGTCGGGCGGCACGGTCGGTTCGCTTGCATCTTCGAGCGTGATCACGGGTTCCGGGGGCACGCTGGCCTTCAACCGCACCGACAACTACGGCGGCAACTTCACGAACGCGATCGGCGGGGCGGTCAACCTCGCGCAACTCGGCACGGGCACGCTCACGCTTTCGGGCTCGAACTCGTTCACGGGCTCCACCCGCGCCGTCGCCGGCCGGCTCGTGGTGAGCAACACGTTCGCCCTGCGGAACTCCACGCTCGACCTCGCCACCACCGACACGGGCACGGTCGCGTTCAGCCAGGCTTCGACGATCGGCGGCCTCGCGGGCTCGCGGAATCTCGACCTCAACGCCTTCACGCTTTCCGTCGGCAACAACAACACGAGCACGACCTACTCGGGCACGCTTTCAAACGGCAGCCTGACGAAGATCGGCACGGGCACGCTCACGCTGTCGGCGTCGAACGCCTACACGGGCGTTACGAACGTGGGCGTTTCCGGCGGCACCGACGGCGGCGTTCTCCGGCTCTCGGGCAATGGCCGGATCTCGGGTACGGCCACGACCGTCTTCGCCGGCACGCTCGATCTGAATGGCGTGAACCAGTCGGTGCCCACGCTCACGCTCGGCGGCGGCACGGCAGGCACGACATCGAGCGTGCTCACCGGCAGCGGCACGCTCACGCTCGGCGGCAACGTCGCCTACACGGCGACCAACAACGCCAATGGCGGCACGATCGCCGGCAACCTCAACCTCGGCAACGCCGTCCGCACGTTCGACGTGGGCGACTCGACGGCGACGTCCGCCGACCTCACCGTGTCGGCGAACATCACGAGCGGCACGCTCAACAAGGCGGGTCTTGGCACGCTCGTGCTCTCTGGCAGCAACACTTTCACGAGCGGCACGCTCTCCGCCGGCCGGCTGAACCTCAACTCGCCGTGGGCCCTCGGCACGGGCACGTTCACGATCGGCGCCGCCACCACCCTCGGCAACTCCAGCGGCGGCGCGGTGACGATCGTGGGCAACGCCCTGGCCTGGAACTCCGACTTCACCTTCGCCGGCCCGAACGATCTCAATCTGGGCACGGGCGCGGTGACGATGAATGCCCATCGGCTCGTGACGGTCGCGGCCGGGAGCCTGACGGTGGGCGGCACGATCGGCGGCGGGGCCCGCAACCTCACGAAGGCCGGCCCGGGGATGCTCGTGCTCACGGCGAGCAACACGTTCACGGGCACGACGAGCATCAACGAGGGCACGCTGGCGGTGCCGCGGATCGGATCGGGCGGCACGGCGAACCCGCTGGGCGCGTCGTCTGCGGCGATCAACCTCGGCAGCGGCTCACTGACGGGCCTGTTGGGCTACACGGGCTCGGGCGAGACGGTGACGGGCCGCACGATCGCCATCGCGGGCGACCGCGGCGGCCTGGATGCCCTGGGCTCGGGTGCGCTCAACTTCAATGGCACGCTCACGGCCGTGGGGACGAAGACGCTCGTGCTCTCGGGCACGAGCACGGCCGACAACCGGTTTTCGACGGCGATCGCCGGGAGCGGCGTGTCGGTGGAGAAGACGGGCCCGGGCACATGGCTCCTGTCGGGGGCGAACACGTTCGGCGCCGGCGCCGGCGGCCGGCTCACGGTGCTCGGCGGCACGCTCGTGGCCGATGGCAACGCCCTCATCGATGCCAGCGGCGTGTTCGGCGATGTGAACAGCCTGCGGCCGATCGTGGGTGCGGCGAACGCCACGGGCACGGCGGCGTTGGTGTTGAACGCGGGCTACACGATCGCGCGGCCGATCGAGGTCGCGGCGACGATCGTGGGCCCGGGCACGCAGGAGGTGGTTCTGGGCGGCCGTGGCGTGGGCACTTCGACCTACGGCAACGAGGCGTGGGTCTACCTGGGCCGGTCGGCGGTGACGCTGGCGGCTGGTTCGGGGAACGAGACGCGGTTTTTCAATCCGTGGCTGGATGCCTCGGGTGGGTCGAGTCCGGCGGCGACGTTCAACATCGGCACGGCCGACAGCACGGGCACGGTGGTGCTCGAGCGTGCGGGCAACAATGCGATCGGGGCGGTGAACGTGCGGTTCGGCACGCTGCGTCTCGACGGCGACGTGGCGTCGGAGACGCTGCTTTCGACGACGCCGGTGACGATCGGCACGGTGTCGAGTTCGGCCACGCTCGACCTGGGCGTCCTGCGGCAGCGTCTGGCGAGCGTGAGCCTCGCCGGGCCGGGCAGCACGGTGACGGGGAGTGCCGGTGGCTCGCTCCAGATGTTCAACAGTTCGGCATCGCCGAGCGTGTCGGTCGTCGGCGGCACGGGGCACCAGATTCTGTCGCCGGTGAGTCTGTTTGACCCCACGGGCTTCAGCGTGGGGAGCGGATCCCGCCTGACGGTGGCCGGGGTGATCAGCGGCACGAGCCTCACGAAGACGGGCGACGGCGAGATGGTGCTCACCGGGGCCAACACCTACACGGGCGACACGGCCGTGGTGGCTGGCACACTGCAGATCGGCAACGGCGGCGCGACGGGCTCGGTGAACTCTTTGAGCCGGCTTGTGCTCTCGGGTGGCAGCCTGGTGATCAACCGGAGCGACGCGTTCACGCAGGCGTTTGCGGGCACGCTGCTCTCGGCCCCGTCGAGCGTGTCGGTCGGGTCGGATGACACGCTGGATTTTGGGGCCATCACGCGCACCGCGGGGGGCGCGCTCAACATCCCGACCACGGGCACCTACCGCACGTCGTCGTCCAACGGGGCGGGCGGGTTTTTGGATGGCATCACCTACGGCGGCTCGACCTGGGCCATGGTCGACGGGTCGGGCGTGATCACGGGGTATACGACGGGCTACGTGCCGACGTCGGTGGCGCTCGACGACCCGGCGAGCTACGCCGGGCAGAATGTAGACATCAACACGTCGCCCTTCCCGAGCGGGGCGATCACGCCGAGCAGCCTGCGGTTCAACACGGCTTCGGCGCTGGTGATCACGCTTTCGGCGCCCAGTTCGGCGGCCA
>JBIIIP010000055.1:0-19301 GCA_044234625.1 Pirellulales bacterium
GGCAGGGCTTCCCGCGGTCGGAGATCATCCTCTCCGGGGGCCTGACGAAGACGCCGGCCCTCGGCCAACTGCTCGCCGACGTATTCAACACGCCGGTGGTGATCCTCGACGGCGCTGCCGAGGGCACGGCCTGGGGCGCCGCCTTGATGGCGAAATACCGCTCGCTCGCGCTGGCCGGCGCCGCCACCGACTGGGCCGCCTTCCTCGCCGGCCACGCCTCCGGCGCGCCCCGGCGGTTTACGCCCCACGCCGCCGCGGTGCATGCCTTCACCGACCGTTATGCCCGCCACCGTCGGCTCGTGGAACTCCACGGCCCGCTCGCGGCCGCGACGGCCTAGAGCCCATTCAAGAGACACGGCATGGACAGACCGGAGGTCTGTCCCCACCGTGGGAAGGGTGGACGCCAAGGGGTCGGCGAACGCTCGAGGAGCGTTGGGCTGCCTCAGCCCTCGCGACAATCTGAAAGACCGCGCAGGGGCGACTTTTGCCGCCCCGAAGCCGGTGCGCTGCCACGAAGGCACGGACAGACCGGAGGTCTGTCGCCACGGTGGGAGAGGAATGGGCAAGGACAGACGGGACTTGTTTCTCCGCGGTGGGAGAGAGCCGGCGCGGCGGGCTTCCTTCGGGTACCCTTGGCCGGATGGAATCGGCACTCGAGACGGCGTGGCGGTGGTGGCTCGTGCTCTGGCCGCACGTGCTGGCCACCACCATTTTGGCCATCAATCTGGTCGCGTCGGCCCACGCGATCCTCGTCAAGCGCGACACTCGGAGCACGATCGGCTGGGTGGGACTGATCTGGCTGTCGCCCGTCTTTGGCGCGATCGCCTATGCCATCTTCGGCGTCAATCGGATCCGCTCCCGTGCCAGCCAGCTGCGGGCCGGATTGATCACCGTTACGCACGAACTCCGCGATGCCGTGCCCTCGGTGGAGCGGCTCCGCGAGGCGCTCGGCCCCGAGGGCTCCCCGCTCCGGTCCTTGGCCACGCTCGTCCGCGATGTCAGCGGCCGCGAACTCGTCGATGGCAACACGATCGAGCCCCTCGATGGCGGCGACGTGGCTTACCCGCGCATGCTGGAGGCCATCGGCCGGGCCCGCCGGAGCATCGGCCTCGCCTCCTACATCTTCGACAACGATCCCACCGGGCGGATCTTCGCCGATGCCTTGTCGGCGGCCGTGAGCCGCGGCGTGGAAGTGCGTGTGCTCATCGACGGCATCGGGTCGAGCTATACGTGGCCGTCGATCATGGGAAGGCTGGCCAAGGGACGCGTGCGGGCCGACCGCTTCCTGCCCACGAGCATGCCGATCTATTTTCCGTACGCCAACCTGCGCAACCACCGCAAGATCCTCGTCATCGACGGCGCGATCGGCTTCACCGGGGGCCTCAACATCCGTGACGGCTGCTGGCTGGCCCACAAGCCCGCTCACCCGGTCCGCGACATGCACTTCGACTTGCGCGGGCCGATCGTCGCGCATCTCCTCGAAGTGTTTCTCGAAGACTGGGCGTTCGCCTCCGGTGAAGTCCTTGCCGGTGATCATCTCGACGGGTATTTCCTCGAGCCCTGGCGGCCGCTCGTGGCCCCGGCCGGGGCGGCGCTGGCCCGCGGCATCCGCTACGGACCGGATGACGCGATGATCGGCCAGATCAAGCTCGTGCTTGTCGGCGCGCTGACCGCCGCCCAACGATCCGTGCGGCTCATGACGCCGTATTTCCTCCCCGACGACGCCGTCTGCCAGGCGCTCGACGTGGCGGCGATGCGCGGCGTGCAGGTCGATATCGTGCTGCCGGCACACAACAACCTCGAACTGGTCAGCTGGGCATCGACCGCCATGCTCTGGCAGGTGCTCGGCCGCGGCTGCCGTGTGTGGATGTCGCCGCCGCCGTTCGACCACACCAAGCTGATGGTGGTCGATGGATCGTGGGCGATGTTCGGCAGCGGCAATTGGGACGAGCGGAGTATGCGGCTGAATTTCGAGTTCAACGTCGAGACCTACGACCGCGATCTGGCGGCCCGCCTCGACGCCCACATCGAGGGCGTGATCGCCCGGTCGGATGAGAAGACGCTCGCCGAGGTGGATGCCCGGAGCCTGCCCGTGCGGCTGCGGGACGGCATCGCGCGGCTGTTCTCACCTTATCTCTGACTCTCCGGCTGCGGCGGGGGCCCCCGACCGCCGGCCCAATGCTTGCCCGCCGGCCGATCCATTGGCAGTCTTCACCGAGCGGCGGGGGCAGGTCGCTGGCAAGGAAATTTTCCATGTCGGAAGCGCGTCGGGGTCGGACAAACGGTAGCGGATGTATGCGTGCCGCTGGCATTTCGTTCGAGCCTCTCGAAGACCGGCGGATGCTTGCCGCCTTGTTTTTGATCGCGAATTGCTCATCCAGTTCGCACCGAATGCGTCGGCCGGTGCCAAGGCGGCCGCACGGGCGTCCGTGGGAGGCCGGGCCATCGAGGCCATCCAGACGGAGGCCATGCGCGCCCAGGGCCTCGGTGCCCTGGAGCGAGTGACGCTGGGCCGGGGCGTGACGGTCGACAACGCGATCACCGCTCTGGCCAATCGGCCAGGGGTGGTTTTCGCGGAGCCGAACTGGAAGCTCACCGCCGCCGCGGTGAGCGACGATCCGCTCTATGCCACCGGCTCGCAGCTGTGGGGAATGTATGGTGACGACCAGCCGAGCTTCACCGGGCCGGCGGGCACGACCAACGCCTTCGGTAGCCAAGCCGAGAAGGCTTGGGCGGCCGGGCTCACCGGCTCGCGCACCGTGTATGTGGGCATCGTCGATGAGGGGGTCGATTTCTCGCATCCCGATCTCGCCGCAAACATGTGGGTGAACCCCTTCGAGGTTGCCGGCGACGGCATCGACAACGACGGCAACGGCTACGCCGACGACATCCGGGGCTGGGACTTTTACTCCAACGACGCCACGGTGTACGACGGAATTGCCGACGACCATGGCACGCACGTCGCCGGCACGATCGGCGGCACGGGGGGCAACGCCGTGGGCGTGGCGGGCGTGAATTGGGGCGTGACGATGATCCCCACCAAATTCCTCGGACCCAACGGAGGCTCGACGGCAAACGCGATCAAGGCTCTCGACTACCTCACCGACCTCAAGACGCGGCACGGAATCAACATCGTCGTCAGCAACAACTCTTGGGGCGGCGGGGGCTACTCGTCGGCCCTCCACTCGGCCATCATCCGCGGCGCGAACGCCGGGATCCTGTTCGTGGCCGCCGCGGGCAACAGTGCCGTCGATACCGATGTGACGGCGAACTACCCGTCGAACTATTCGACGCTCCAGGCCACATCGACCACGCGGGCAGCCGCCTACGAAGCCGTGATCTCGGTGGCCGCAATCAGTTCGGGTGGCGCCTTGGCTTCGTTCTCCAATTACGGCGCGACCACGGTCGACATCGCGGCCGCCGCGAACCTGGCTCCGCCGGTCGACATCGCGATCACAGGCGGCAGCGTGGCCGAGGGGAATTCGGGCACGACGCAACTGGCTTTCACGGTGACGCTCTCGGCGGCCGCCGACTCGACCGTGACGGTGAGCTATGCCACCGCCAACGGCTCGGCCACGGCTGGCAGCGACTACGCCGCCACCAGCGGCATTCTTTCCTTCGCCGCCGGGGAAACGACGAAGCAAATCGTGGTGAACGTCGTCGGCGACACCGCCTATGAGGGGAATGAAACCCTGTCGGTCACGCTGTCGGTGCCCTCGGTCAACGCCCGCATTGTCACTAGCTCCGCGCAAGGCACGATCACCAACGACGACCCGCAGCCCCCGCCGCCTTCCGTGCCCACGCTGGCCATCTCGTCGGTCTCGGCCCTCGAGAATGGGGGCTCCTTCGTGTTCACGGTCACGCTCTCGGCCGCCAGTGCTTCGCAGGTCACGGTCCGCTACGCGACGGTCAACGGCACGGCGAAGTCAGGCCGCACAGGGGATTTCACGGCAACGAGCGGCACGCTCACCTTCAACCCTGGCCAGACGACGAAAGCCATATCCGTAGCGGTGCGGAACGATACGCTTGTCGAGCCGGACGAGACTTTCTTTGTCGATCTTTCGCGGGCCAGCGGTGCCACGATCGCAGTCGGTCGGGGCACGGGCACGATCCGCAATGACGACGGCCTCACGGCCGCGGCGTTTGCGTCGCTGGCAGCCGCCGACTCGGCCTCACAATCGCCCAAACGCCGCTGATGCGCAATGCCGGTCGCTGGTTGTTCAGCCCGCCTCGGGCACGGCCTCGAGCAGCGCGATGCTGGCCGTAAACCCGTGCAGGCAGTTCCGCGGGCCGATCGGGCCGATCTCGCCCTGCGCAAAAAAGCCGATCGTCGGCAACGGTCCCAGGTATTCCTGGACGCACGCGGCATCGTGATGGGGTTGGCCAAAGAGCCGCGTGCCCCGACCGTTGCAGGTGAAGACGAGGGCCCCGGCGAGCCGTGCGCCGGATGCGTGCTCCCGCTGCAATAGCGCAACGAGGTCGTCGTGGGCACTCGCCTCATCGCGCACGTGAAACTGCACGGTCTGCCCGGTGCGCACCAGGTCGCCGATGGCGAGCACCCCCGAGTCGGGATCGGCACCCATCACCGTGCGGACGAGGAAATCGCCCCGCTGGAAGGAGTCCTTGTATTCGCTGGCCACGCGGCCGACGTGGAGCGACGTGCGCACGAGGTCGCGGTCGATGGGGGAAAGCTCGCCGTAGATCTCGCGGAGCCGTTCCATCGCCGGGCGGCCACCGAGCTCGATGATGACGTTGGCATCGGCCCTCGTGATCACCAGTGGCCGGCCGATCGGCCGACAGCCCTGCGAGACCAACGGCCGCAGCCGCACCCCGCCGCCGATCACCACGCCAACGGCGCCCGAGTCGTAGGAACGCTGGTTGACGACGAGGGTGTTGCAGCCCGGCTCGTATCCCCCACTGGCCATCCCGCCCAACACCGGCACGCCCGGCTGGTCCTCGTCCATCCGCGTCAGCAGCCGCTCGAGCGGGCAGGAAAAAGGATCGGCGAGCAGCAGGAGCGAGGCATTCGCCGGCCAGCCGCCGTCGAGCTCCGCCGGCCAGCCGACAAACGATCCGCCGTCGGCGGTTTGGGCATATTCCAGCGCCAGCGGCACGAGCACCGCTCCCGGCAGCACCGCCAGCCACACGGCGACGGCGGGCCCGGTCTCGTATTCCGCGGTTCCGGCGAGGAGGCCCTCGACGGTCGCGCCGAGCACGACGCGGGCGGGCACCACGTCGGCGAGCCCGTCCAACACGGTTCGGATCGCGGATCCATGGTCCTTCGAGACGAACACGATCGCCAGGTCCGCTCGGGCACCGCTCCCAAGATCGGCCTGCGCCGCCCGCACCGCCTCCGCGATTGCCTGCGGGAGATCCGCGGCCGTCGATACGGCCGCAGCGCAACGTACGCCCGACCCGCCAGACATTTCGGAAGCGATGCCATCCATGGCGGCCGGGGGTCTCAGATGAGGATTTCGGAAAACGAAGCCAGCGGCTCGTGGTCGAGCAGCCCGCCCGGGTCGCGGTTGCCGGGCCGCACAGCGAGCGCCGTCGCCATCCCCGCCTGCCGCGCCGCGTCGAGCTCGGCACCGACGTCGCTGATGAAGAGGATCTGCCGCGGCTCCATGCCCATATCGGCTGCGATGCGGGTGTAACTGGAGGCCTCGCGTTTCGGGCCGGTCGTGGTGTCATAGTGCCCGCGGAGGTGGGGCGTGAGGTTGCCCGCACCGGTGTGGGCAAAAAACAGTTTTTGGGCCTCGACCGAGCCCGACGAGTAGATCCGCACGTCGACGCCGGAATCCGCCCAGTGAGCCAGGGCCGGCGGCACGTCGTCGAACACGTGGGCGACCAGCCGCCCCGACTCAAATCCCTCCCGCCAAATCATTCCCTGGAGGGCCTTGAGCGAAGTACTCTTCACGTCGCGGTTCATCAGGTCGAGTGCCGCCATCACCACCTGCTCGCGGCCTGCCGGGTCGTCGAGCGACGCCCCGGCGACCCCCGCCTCCGCGGCCAGCAGCAGCGCCGCCTCGCGGACGGTCGGTGTGGCCCGCTCGCGGCCGAGGAATCCCGCCACGTGCTCCTTCGCATAGGCGAAAAGCACGTCGTAGACGAACGAGATCGACGACGTCGTCCCCTCGACGTCGAGGAGAATGGCCCGGCCGTCGAAGACGATCACGTCGCTGTCTTTCCGGCCGCGGGCATCCAGGCCGGCCCGAAGCACAAGGGCTCGTAGCCGGCGTGCACACCTGCGTCCAAGTAGTGGGGCGTCCAGCCGCTCGTGTCCTGGAAGAGACGGATCGCCCGGATCCGCTTGTCTGTGCACAGGTCGAACCAGTGCCGCGTGCCCAACGGCACGCTGATCATGTCGCCGGCCCACACCTCGATGGCGAACACGGGCTTGGTGACCGGATTGATGTGGAACACGCCGCGTCCCTGGAGGATGAACCGCACCTCGTCTTCGGTGTGCGTGTGCTCCTTGTTGAACTTCGCCAGCATTGCATCGAGGTTGGGCGTGTCGGGATAGACATCAACGACGTCGGCCGTGACGAATCCACCGCGCTTTTTCAGCTCCTCGATCTCGGGATCGTAGGCCGCGAGAATCCGCTCGGCGGGGGCGGCCGGGTCGACCCGGTCTGCAAGAGGCCACACCGAATACTCGATGCCGTGCTCGGCGAGAAACGCCTTGATGTCCGCCGGGTCGGTGATGCGCCGGGCTGTTGCCGGCACGGTGACGATCGCCATGACACACCTCCTGGGAAAACGCGGCCGTGCACCCGGTCAGGCGGGAGCGGCCGGCAGCATGCGGCTGCGGGCCACGGCCTCGAAGAGAAACTCGTGGATTTCGATGTGGCGGCGGGCCTCTTCCAGGTCCCGGCCCCACGTGTAGAGCCCGTGCCGCGAGAGGAGGAAGCCGTGGCACGGAGGCCGCTTCGGGTCGGTCCAATCGGCGGCGACAAAACGGTCGCGGATCCGCTGCGACAGTTCGTGCATGTCCTGGCTGTTGGCGAAAATCGGAACCTCTGTGAATGTCTCGTGGGTGACGATCCCCTCGAGTCCCTTGAGCATCTCGTACCCCTCGATCCGCACGTGGCCCCGGGGGAGGTCGGCCCCCGAGAGGATCGTTCCCCATACGGAATGCGTGTGGAGCACGGCACCCACCGACGGGATCATGTCGGCCAGCAGGCAGTGGAGGAGGGTCTCTGCCGACGATTTCCGGCCCGAGCCATCGACGGGCCTGCCGGTGGCATCGACGCGGACGAAGTCGTCGCGCGTCAGGGCCGATTTGTCCTTGCCACTCACGGTGATCAGCAGTTCGAGCGGATCGCGAGAAACGACCACGCTGTAGTTGCTGCTCGTGCCGAGCGACCACGACCGGGCGTGAAACTCCCGGCCGAGCGCCCGGAGCCGTTCGATCGTGTCGGGGGGGGCGGCGGGGGCGGCGAGTGTGGAAGGCATGGGGTCAAAGTATCCACTTTTCGTTCGGACCGTAAAGCGTCCGCGGCGTGCGTCCAGCCGCCGGGGGAGGATTGGCCGGCCCACACTGGCCTTGACCCAACCGGGGGCGACTGCCACCGTCTCCGCGCAGGGTGGCAGCATGGGAAACTCTCGATGCGTCCGCCTGCCTCGTTGATCCTGTTCGGAGCAACGTTTCTCGCCTCGGGCTGTGCGCACCACCACGCCCGAAACCAATACGCCTACGCGCCCCCGTATGCGCCGGCCGTCTATCCGCAGCCGGCAAGTTTCTCGCAGCCACCGGCCGCCGCCATGCCTGCGGCCGTGGCCGCCGCGCCGCCGCCCGCCGGCGCGGTCGGCGCGCCGTGGCCGCAACCGGCGGCTCAAGCCATGCAGACGACGCCATGCCCCGCCGGCGAATACATCGTGGGCGAGAGTGTCGTGAGCGGCGAAGTGCCGTGCACGGGCGGCGAGGTGGTCGTGGCCGATGGCCAAACGCCGGCTTGCCCGCCGATTCCGTGACCGCTGCGGAAGCTCGACGCATCGGTGCGGCCGAGCCTCTATAGTTGATTCGTCGGTCGCGCGCCGCGACCGCGATTGGAGATGACTCGATGGGCATGCTGTCGGTGACGGCCGCCCGGTGCCCCGAGCTCATGGACGACCCCGGCCTGCCGGAGGCCGAGCATCTCCACGCCCTCCGCGCCCTGGGCACGATCAACGCGGTCTCGCGCACTGCGGCCCAGTTGGCCGCCGCCGTTTCGTCGCTCGTGCCGGCCGCCCATCCGGCACCGGTCACCGTGGTCGATCTTGCCTGTGGCGGGGGCGACGTGACGCTGAGCTGCGCGCGACGGCTCAGCCGCAGGCTCGCCGGCCGCCGCATCGAGATGACCGGCGTCGACACAAGCGGCCGTGCGCTCGCCCGCGCCCGCGCCGAGCTCACCCGCGACAACCTTCCGAACGATGGTTCACCGTGCACCGTGGCCTTCGTGGAACGGGATCTCGTGGACGACGGCTGCCCCCCGTGTGACATCGCCATGAGTTCACTCTTTCTGCATCACCTCGACGATGAGCACGCGATCGCGCTGGTCCGCTCGCTGGCCGTGGCGTGCCGTCTGGGATTCGTGATCTCCGATCTGGTCCGCAGCCGGCTGGGCCTGGTCCTCGCCGTCATCGGCACCGGTCTGCTCTCGACGTCGCGGGTGGCCCGCGTCGATGGCCCGCTCTCGGTGCGGGCGGCGCGCACGCGCCGGGAATACCGGCGGCTGCTTGACGCAGCCGGGCTGGCCGACGCGACGATCCGCCGCACGTGGCCCGAGCGGGTCATGATCACGTGGCGCCGCGAGGGGCCTTCATGATGGAGACCTCTGTCATCCCCGCCACGATCTCCCGCGCGGCAGCAGCGCTGACTCGCTGGCAGGCCGTCGTCGTCGGCGCCGGCCCAGCCGGATCAGCCACGGCCCTGCACCTCGCCCGCGGCGGATGGCGGGTGTTGCTCGTCGATCGGTGCGACATGCCGCGGCCCAAGGTGTGTGGCTGTTGCCTTTCGACCCGGGCCCGCGACGAGCTGCGGCGGCTGTTTCCCGCGTCGTGCGCGCGGAGCATTCTCGGCGAACTCCCGCTCGAGAGCGTGCGTGTGGTCGCCGCGGGCCGCGGCGTGCGGCTTCCGCTGCCGGCGGGCGGCGTGCTTTCGCGCGCGGCCTTCGACCCGGCGCTCGTGCGGGCGGCGATCGACGCGGGTTCCGAGTGGCTGCCCCGAGCCGCCGTCGCGGAGATCGATGAGCCCACCGGCGCCGGGCATCCGCTCTGCGTCTCCTGCCGCTTCTCGGATGGCGACGCGCCACGCGACCTGGCCGCGTCGTGGGTCGTGGTCGCGGCCGGCCTCGTGGACTCCGTGCGGGTGCCACGTGCGGCGTCGCGGAGGCGGATTCAGCGGGGAAGCAGGGTGGGCATCGGTGGCGTTCTTCCTGCCACCGCGTCCGACATCGCTGCGGGGGAACTCGTCATGACCGTGGGGCGGAGCGGCTATTGCGGGATCGTGCGGCTCGAAGACGGCCGGATCGACGTCGCCGCGGCGGTGGACCGCCGTTTGCTCGCCGAGGGCGATCCGCCGGCTGCGCTGCTAACGCCGCTGCGCGAAGCCGACGCGGCGCGGGTCGGCATCTCGATCGCTCCGACCGCCCTCGCGGCGGCCGACCTCCGCGTCACGCCGCCGCTGACGCACATCGCGCCGCTGGTGAGCGGAGCCTCGAGGCGGATCGTGCGCGTGGGTGACGCGGCAGGCTACGTCGAGCCCTTCACGGGCGAGGGCATGGGCTGGGCCCTCACAAGCAGTCGTATCCTCGCCTCCGCGCTCATGGCCGCAGACGACCCGGCCTCCGCATACGAGCAGGCCCATGCCTCGTGTTTTCGACGCCTCCACGGCCGTTGCCGTCGCATTGCCGCGGCCCTTCGCCACCCGCGGCTCGTGCACTCCGCCATCCGCTTGGCCGGGGCCGCGCCCTGGGCCGCACGGCGGGTGCTGCCGCTCGTCATCGGCGATGCTTCGGGCAGGGGAGCGACCCGATGAGCCTCGCCATTCTCGGCATCGGCACGGCCACTCCGCCGCGGCGCATCGCCCAGGCCGATGCGGCCGCTCTCGCACGGGACTTCGCCAACGCGGAGCCCGGCCGCGAGCGCACCCTTGCCGCCATCTATCGACAGACCAAGATCCACTCCCGCGGCTCGGTGCTGCTCGAGGAACCCGGCGACGCCCCATTCGCGCAAACCTTCTTTCCACCGGCAACGCTGGGCGACGACGCCGGGCCCGGCACAGCCGCGCGGATGGAACGCTATGCCCGCGAAGCCGGCCCGCTCGCCCTCGCCGCCGCCCGCTCCGCCCTCGCCTTGGCGGGCGTCGGCCCCGAGAAGGTCACGCATCTGGTCACCTGCTCATGCACGGGGTTCGCCAATCCGGGCGTCGACCTTGAAATCGTCCGCGGCCTGCGGCTCTCCGACCAGCTGACGCGGGTGCACGTGGGCTTCATGGGCTGCCAGGCCGCCTTCAACGCCCTGGCGGTCGCACAGGCATTCACGACGGCCCAGCCCGACGCGGTAGTGCTCGTCGTGTGCGTCGAACTGTGCAGCCTGCATTTTCAATACGGCACCCGCAGCGACCACGTGGTTGCCAACAGCATCTTCGCCGACGGCGCGGCCGCGCTGGTCGCGTGCGGCACTGGTGGGCCGCGGCCCGCGGGCAGTTGGCGGATGCTGGGCCGCTGGTCACGGGTGCTTCCCGACTCCGTCGACCAGATGGGCTGGTTGATCGGTGATCACGGCTTTGAGATGAGCCTCTCGGCCCGCGTGCCCGACACGATCGCCGCGCACCTTGCCGACGTGGTCGATTCCACGCTGGCTGCCAGCGGCCTGTCGCGTAACTCGATCGGCTCCTGGGCAGTTCATCCGGGCGGCCCGCGGGTGCTGGCCTGTGTCGCCGCGGCGCTCGGCCTCCCGAACGACGCCCTCTCTGCAGCCCATGCCGTGCTTGCGGAACATGGCAACATGTCGAGCGCAACGATTCTCTTCATCCTCGAGCGATTGATCCGTGCCGGGGCGGCAGGCCCCTGCCTGGCGATGGCCTTCGGGCCGGGCCTCACCGCGGAACTCGCGCTCTTCGACGCCTAAGCGGCCGCGCTGATGCGGGTTCCTCCGCGCCGTGCGAGCCACCGGGCGCGTCGCGGAGGATCGGGATCGATTTTTTAACGGCCGCATTCCTACACTGCTTGCATGTCGCCGCCGGGCGACGCCCGCGGCCGCCCCACCCAGCCTGCCTCGAGACACGTGACCACACCGACCGCCCCCGCCGCACGGATTCCCGACGAGGTCGTCGCCCTGGCGCGAGCCTACGGCGTGGCGACCGAATACCGGGACCAGGCGGGCCATGTCGTGCGGGTGGCGGGGGAGACGCTGGTGCGGATTCTGGCCGCCTTGCATGTCGACGTGGCGACACCCAAGGGGCGGGCGGCGGCGTGGGACCGCGCGGTCAATGGGCCGTGGCGGCAGCTGCTGCCGCCGGTGGTGATCATGCGGCAGGGCCGCCCCCGGACGGTGCTCGCCCACGCCGCGGCCGATGCCACGGTGACGGCCCACGTCGATTGCGAGGATGGCGGCCGGCGGCCGCTCGACGAGGTGGGTTGCGCCGCGGCCCCGCGGACGATCTCCGGTGAGCGCGTGCGCCGGCGGGCGTTCGCGATTCCCGGTGATCTCCCGCTCGGCTGGCACTCGATCCGGGCCGTGGCATCGGATACGGGCGGCAATCGCAGCGAGGCCGCCTGTGCGCTGGTCGTCACTCCCGACCGGTTCGAGATGCCGGCCGCGATGCGCGGCGGTCGCACGTGGGGGCTCATGGCCCAGCTCTATGCCACGCGTTCGCGGGCGTCATGGGGGCTGGGCGATCTGCACGATCTCGCCGCGCTGGCCGCGTGGGGCGGAAGGCTCGGCGCCGGCTTCGTGCTCGTGAACCCGATGCACGCGGCGGAAGTCTCGCCACCGATGGCGCCGTCTCCCTACCTGCCGGCCACGAGGCGGTTCTTCAACCCCGTCTATCTTCATATCGAAGATGTCCCCGAGTATTCCCTGCTTCCCGCCGCAGACCGCCGCCGGATCGAGCTCCTTGCCGCGGCGCTCATCCCGCGGAACGCGACGCCCGATCTCCTCGACCGCGATGCGGTGTGGCAGGCCAAGAAACAGGCTCTCGAGATCATCCTGGATCACCCGCTTGCCGCCCCGCGTGCGGAGGCATTTCGCGCGTTCGCGCGGCGCGAAGGGGAAGGCCTCGGCTGGTTTGCCACGTGGTGCGCGTTCGCCGAGGCGTGGGGCATCGCCATCGACCGTTGGCCGCCCGGCGTGCGGCACCACGACGGGCCGGAGGTGGCCGCCTACCGCGAGCGGTTCGCGGCGCGGATCGAATTCTTCGCCAAGCTGCAATGGCTCATCGACGAGCAACTCGCCCGGGTGCAGGAGGCCGCCCGCGTCGCCGGCATGGCGGCGGGCATCGTCCACGATCTGGCGGTGGGCGTGCATCCCGAAGGGGCCGACGCCTGGGCCCTGCAGGACGTGCTCGCCCGCGACGTTTCCGTGGGGGCTCCCCCGGACATGTACAACCAACTCGGCCAGGATTGGTCGCAACCCCCCTGGCGGCCCGACGCCCTGGAAGCGGCGGCCTACGTGCCCTATCGCGACATGCTGCGGACGATCCTCCGGCATTCGGGAGGCATCCGCGTCGACCACGCGCTGGGGCTGTTTCGCCTGTGGTGGATCCCGCGCGGATTGGGGGCGGCGCACGGCACGTTCGTGCGCTACGACCACGACGCGCTCGTGGGCATTCTCGCGCTGGAGGCCCATCGGGCGGGGGCATTCGTGGTCGGCGAGGATCTCGGCACCTTCGATGGCTGGATCCGCGAGTATCTGGAGGAGCGTGGCATCGCGGGCACGTCGATCCTGTGGTTCGAGAGCGACGGGCAGGGGGGGCCGCTGCCGCCGGAGCGCTGGCGGAGCAATTGCCTGGGCACGGTGACGGTGCACGACATCCCGCCCACGGCCGGCTTCATCGCCGGCGAGCACATCCGCATGCGGCACGAACTCGGCCTGCTGGCGACCGATGTCGAGATCGAGTGGGCGAACCACCGGCGCTGGCTGGCCGAGTGGAAGTCGCTCCTGCGCGGCCGCGGGCTGCTCGACCCCAAGATCGACGACGCGACGCTGGCGCCGGAGGCGTTCGTCGAGGCGCTGCACAGGCTGCTCGCCGCCACGCCCTGCCGCCTGCTGGCCATTGCGGTGCCAGATCTCGTGGGCGACACGCGGGCCCAAAACCAGCCCGGCACGGATCAGGAGTATCCCAACTGGCGGGTTCCCACCTGCCGGGCCGACGGCCGGCCGCTGCTCATTGAAGACCTGCACGACGATCGCGCCGTGTCCGCACGGGCCAGGCGTCTCATCGACGCCATCGGCGGTGGCGTGCCGTAGCCACCAAGCCGATGCGCCACCAAAGCCGGATGAGCGTCAGTCGCCCGTGCCGCGTTCCACGGGCGTGCCATCCTCGTGGATAGCCACGTCGTAAATCCGCAGGTTGTCGAGCCAGCGGTGCATCTCGTCGGTCTTGAAGAGCCGGGGCACCACCTTCCCCGTCTCAAGGTGGGCGAAAAACATTTCCGCGGAACCGTGCTCCCGGCCGCCGACGCGGCTCGTGAGCCGCACCAGCGAGCCGACGTCGCCCGACTCCACGATCTCGGCCCGGTATTCGAGCGTGTCGCCAGGCACCACGTCGAAGGCGAAATCAGCCGCCGCGACCTTGGCCAGCACGACCTGCTTCTTGAAGTCGAGCGCGTCGGCCGCAAGGATCCCGCCGGTCTGCGCCATGCCCTCGATGATGAGCGTGGCCGGCATGATCGCCGCACCGGGGAAGTGGTCGTGGAGATGCTCCTCGGCGAGGGACACGCTCTTCACGGCCGTGGCTGTGCGGCCGCGGACGAACTCGGTGAAGCGGTCGATCCAGAACCAGCGCATGGGTGCATGTCCTCGGGTGGGCCGTCGCCGTGGAGCGATGGCGAGGCCGACATCGTCACGAAGAGGCGGCGATTTCGTCAAACGCCCGCAGGTGCCGGCACATGTATGCGGCGGCGATCCGCTGGGCGGTCTCCAGCATCCGCTCGCGCACGTCGCCGGGCTCGAGAACCTCGACATGCTCGCCGAGGGCGAGCAACTGGGGAACCATCTCGTCGTCCCACGCCCGTTCGATATCCACCAGCAGGCTGCCGTCGGCCTGCTGGCGCACCTGCTGCCGGGGATGGAACGGCTTCTCCACCGCCCACCGCGCCCGCGGTGCGGCGATCCGCAGGCGGTAGCGCCGCGGCGGATCGCTCGAGCGGTAGATCGTGATGCTGTCGGCGAGAAGCGATTCCACCGGCTCGCCGCTGCGGGTGAACGTCTTCGAGGTGGGCTTCGCCGCCACCACGCGGTCGAGCTTGAAGAACCGCGGAGTCGTATCGCCTCGTGCGTCGGCCCGGCGGGCGGCGATGTAGAGGCTTCCCTCGTAGAGCACGAGCGCCTCGGGCCGGATCGTGTAGCGCTTCGGGGCGTCGTCGGCCAGGCTCGTGTACTGGATCGACAGCTCGACGGTGTTGCGGATCGCCCGGTGGACGCTATTCAGCATCCGCGTGGCGTACTTCGCGGCGGCCGGCTTGGGATGGATCACGAGCCCTTCCTTGTGTTCGTCGACGTAGGCGAGAAGGGCGGGGGTGGCGATCTTCTCCAGTTTGGCGATGAGCTGGCTGATGCCACGCCAATAGAAGGTGCCCGCCAGCGGAGCGAGGAAGTCGCGGGCCACGGCCAGCGAGAGCAGCTCCGGCAGCGTGATCGTCGGCCCGCGCAATTCGCCCGCGCCCCTGCCGGGCTCGATGGCCCAGGCCTGCACGCTGCCGCCGCGCGGCGAAGGTTTCTTGGCCTTCTTCACCGCATAACCGAACTTCCCGAGAAAATCGAGGTCGCGGCGGATGTTGCGGTCAGACATCTCGTCGATCACGCCGCGGTGCCGCAGTTCATCCTTCAACTCGGCCGTGGAGAGCGGGCGGCGGGCGCTGAAGAGAATGTCGATGAGGTGAAACACCCGCAGAAGTTGCTCGTGGCGGCTGATCGAATCCATGGGGTTCCTCACGGTGCTCGGGAGCGGAACGGGCGCAGGCCTTCGAGACTACCCAGGAAGAGGCCCGCCGTCAGCCCGGGAGAAGTTCATTGAGGGAGAGCCACCGCTCCTCGGCGGTGGCCAATTTTTCCGCCACCGCCGTCATCTCCTCGTGGAGCCGCACCGCCTCGGCGGGATCGGTCGTGGTGAGGAGGACCTCCTGGTGGCGGCGTTTGTCGGCGTCGAGCCGGGCGATGGTCCGCTCCAGGGCGGCGATCTCCTTGCGGGTCTCCCGGTCGTCCCGCGGGGTCGCCTTGGCGGCGGGACGCTTCGCGGCGGGCGGCGGGCGGCGGCGATCGCCCTCCGCGTCGCGGTCGTCAATCTCGCTGGTGACGGCGGCGAGGTATTGGGAGTAGCTGCCCAGTGAATTGATCACGCGGCCATCCTTCACTTCGACGACGGTCGAGGCCACCGTCTCCACAAACGAGCGGTCGTGGCTCGTGAAGATCACCGTGCCTTGGTAGTCGAGCAGCGCATCGGCGAGGGCCTCCACCGTCTCCACGTCGAGGTGGTTGCCCGGCTCGTCGAGCACGAGCACGTTGAACGAGCCGAGCAACAGCCCCGCCAGGCACAGCCGGGCCCGTTCGCCGCCGGACAAGACGCCGATCCGCTTCTCGATCGCCTGCCCGCGAAACAGCATGGCACCGGCGAGGTCGAGGATCTGCTGCTGCTTCGTGCCGATCCGCGCGGCCCGCTCGAGGTAGCCGAGCACCGTCAGTTGTTCGGGAAGGCTCGTGTAGACGTGCTGCGCGTAGATGCCGACCTCGCAGCCGTGGCCCCATTTCACGTCGCCGGCCACCGGCTCGAGCGACCCGACGAGCGTGCGGAGAAAAGTCGTCTTGCCCTGGCCGTTGTCGCCGACGATGGCGGCCCGGTCGCCGTGGACGATCTCGACGTCGATGCCTGCCGCGATGGTCGCCCCCGGCCCGGAGGCCGATGCAGGGTATCCGATCGTCAGATCGCGGCACCGGACCGCGGCGCCATTGCGTCGGGACACGACGGGGCAGCGGATGGAGGCGGTCGGCGCTGCGGTGGCGATTTCCTCCAGTTCGAGTTTCTCCAGCTGCTTGCTCTTGGAGCGGGCCCGCGACGCGGTCGATGCGCGGGCCTTGTTGCGGGCGATGAAGTCCTCGAGCTGCCGCCGCTTGGCGAGGGTGGCCGCGTTGGTGCGCTGGAGGTGGAGCTGCTGTTCGGCCTGGTAGGTGAGGAAGGCATCGACCGGCCCCGGGAAGGTGGTGAGCTTGCCGGTGGAGAGATCGAGCGTGCGGTCGCAGGTGGCCCGCAGAAAGGCTCGGTCGTGCGACACGATCAGGCAGGCTTCGCGGTATTCGCGGAGGAATCGCTCGAGGAGAATCTGCGTGCGCAGGTCGAGGAAATTCGTCGGCTCATCGAGCAGGAGCAGGTTTGGCTCGTGGAGCAGCAGCGCGGCCAGCTTGGCCCGCGTCTGCCAGCCGCCCGAGAGGGCGTGGACCGGTCCGTGGAGCCTGTCGCCCTTGATCTCGAACCGCCCCGCCACCTCGCCGCACTTCCACTCCGGCTGGCCGCTGTCGCGCATGAGGAAGCCCAGCGTGGTCTCCTCGGGCAGGAAGGGATCGTGCTGCCGCAGGTAACCCAGCCGCAGGCGGGGATGCCGCGTCACTTCACCGGAATCGAGCTCTTCCTCGCCGAGGATCACGCGCAACAGCGTGCTCTTGCCGGCACCGTTGCGGCCGATGAAGCCGAACTTGCCCTCGTCGGTGATCGTGGCCGACGCGTCGTCGAGGAGCACCTGGTCGCCGTACCGCTTGCAGGCATTCTTGATGTCGAGCAGAACGGCCATGCCACTCTGGATTGCCCGGGGACGGACACCGGCCGGATCGGGCGTGCGGGGGTGATTCGGCGAGGCCGCGAAAAACCGCCGCCGCGGGGATTCTCCCGGGGAATGGATGCCTGGGTCAAGGTGCCGCTCATGGCGGCGGGGCCGCAAACGACGGCGGCCGGGGAACTCGTCGTCCCCCGGCCGCACCTTGAACCGCATCGCGGATTGGCCGCGTCGCTCAGGCTTGGGCCGGCTTCTTGAGGAAGCTGACGATCAGCGGCAACAGCGCGCCGACGATCGCCGACAGCCCGCCGGTGCCGGCCAGGCTATCGGTGCCGCCGACGAGCGCGCCGATGGCCGGCACGAGCATCGGGAGAATCTTGCCGCCGAGGCCGCCGCCCACGAGGCCGAGCACGGTGTTGAGCATCGGGCCGAGGTTCCGGTTCTTGAGGAGCGCGCCCACGACGTTGCCACCGGCGCTGCCGGCAATGAGGCTCACGATCCAGCTGATGATCTGGGGATCCATTCGAATACCATCCTTCAGGAAAAAGTCAGGGATTGAGGGGCCGTGTCCACCGCCGGACCTGCCCGCCAAAAGATGAGTTGCCGCCGCGGGGGCCCGTGTCACGCGGCCCCGAAAAATTTTTTGCCGACGGCCTGGGAGGGCTGCCGCATCTGCCGGTTGTGCGGGCCGGATCGGCTGGCCGGCCGATCGATCGGCTCAGGCGTCGTCATCGCGCCAACGGAGGGCATGGGACTCGAACCCACAACCGGTTTCCCGGCACCACATTTCCAGTGTCGCCGCTAGCCATTCGCTTACCCTCCATAAGTCACTAAATCTGCTCGACTTAAGGGACTCGAACCGAGGGTCGCGACTGGCCTGATCTAACGCCGATCTAACAGATTTTCGCAACTTTTCCCGACTTGAGCCCCTGATCTAACAGGGGTGACGACCGCGGCCTCGTGCATCCTGCCGCCGCGGACTTAGGGGCCACTATAGCCGCCGCCAGCGGGGCAGTCGACGGCCCTAGAGCGGCCGCCCGCCGAAGCTTCGGGAGGTGCCCGCCCGCCCCGGGACCGTCTCCGCCCGGCCACTGGCCGCCGCGGTGGGTGGCCTAGCGAGGTGCAGGCTTCCGTCGCTTCGGGGCAAGCATCTCGTCCAGTCTCTTTATGGCCGCGTCGATCTGTGCTTTCCGCATCGCCCGGTAGGCCGCTTCCGTCTTAGACAACGTTTCAACAGGGGGAGAAGGTGGTTCCGCTGGCTGGTTCGACCGGTTTATGAATCGCTCGATAGCCGGAATCGTGACGTACCGTCGCCCACCGATGCAGACACTCTCCAGCCGCACTCCCCGGCAGCCTTTCAGGCACCACCGCCATACGGTCGTCACGGCTGGCCGTTTCCCCGTGACGTCACCGAGGTACTTGCAGGCGTCAGCAATACTGATCGGCCGCTCATGTTCAAGCTGAGTGAGTTGCATCGAAAAGGTCCTTTTAGAGGAGGTTTCTCGGTCATACGTGACCACGCCAGTCGTGGATTTGCCCTTGTTTATCCGAGGACGCTCCTCGCTGGCGATCACGAGGCACACGAGCCATGCGGTTCGCGGTCCCTAAGGCGATAGTCGTGACTTTCTTGACCATTGCCGCAAAGCGCGGCAGCCTGAGGAACAGTCCTGAAGTGACGATCGTGCTGGCCGAAGACGAACCCAGCGAAGGAAACACCTATGCCGCGGCATGAGGCGAGCAAGCCGGGATTCAGACTGCCGGCCAAGACTGTGCTAGCGGATCCAGCGATGTATCTGCATCTACCGTCGCGCGACTTCTCGAATCAGCAGTCACTGCAGCGGCTATTTCAACTCTGCGAGTCGCTTGAGACGTGGGCGAAACGATTCGCGCCGACTGCCCCGCTGTTTGCCCTCACAGCCGCGTCAACGAGCGAGGAGGCACTTGCCAGGCTTCTTGAGTGCATCATCGAAGAATTAGACGCACTAACGCCACGTTGCTCGCCAGATGCTCAGCGCCCCAAACGCGCACAAGGAGACACCGGAAAACCCTGGGAACGCACAGGATTGTCACGAGTCGAAGATCTCGTGAACGTTTTTTCGCTACTACCTGAGTACGTGCTCGGAACGTTTGAATACGAGCCGGAGGCTGTGGATACAGCCGGGCAGGTCATGCAACCATCGGAAAACTCCTCGATACTGGTTGTACGGACCTCGGCTGGCAATGGTTCGGTGACAAAAAAACGCGGGAAACCGCGATGAATTGCCCGGGCTGGTCAGGATCCCACGGTATAGCTCTCCTGGATCTTCCCCTGGCTGTTGCCAAGCGCGTCCATCT
>JBIIIP010000049.1:0-22511 GCA_044234625.1 Pirellulales bacterium
GCTGCATCTGGCACATGTGCAGCCGGTCGGGCCAGTCGTCGTCGGCCGTGTCGATGTAGTCCGACGGGCAGATCACCCGCACGCCGGCGTCGACGGCCGACTCGAAGAGCTCCCCGGCCTTCGTGTGGTGGCGGTAGAGGCGGCTCGACTCCTCGGCGATGATCAGATCCCACCGCTTCGACTCGATGCCCGCCCAGACCTGATTGATCCCCGGTCGGTCGGCGATCTCGCCGCTCACCTCGGGCTCCTTGATGACCTCGACGGAGACCTGCTGGGGCTTATAGCCCTTGGGCAGGTTCGTCTCGAGGAACGACCGGCAGGCCGCGACCTGATCGTCGATGCTCGATTGCTTCTGTTCTTCGGTGCTGAATCTCGCGTGGATCAGGGCGCGGAGGGGCCGCCCAGTTGGGATGACGATGGGTTGGCGGAGGTGCATCATGTCGCACCTCCCTTCCGCCCGTTGGCCTTCTTGGCGGCCCCGCGACGGCCACCCCGTTTCGTGGTGCCGGATTTTGCGCCGGGTGACTTCCCCTTTTCAGGTTTTCTTCGGGTTAGACTGCGTTTGTTGGATCCCTGTCGGGGGTAGGACGTCACACCAGGCCGGCGAGGCTTGCGAGGGCCACGGCGGGCATGACCCAGATCGTGGCCAGCCTCCACCGCCGTGAGATGTTCGCGATCGACGCGAACCACACGAGCCCGATTGCCACGGTGACATCGAGCACCCACTGAAACGGCACCGCGCCAGACGCGCAATTGATCCAGTCGACAAGGGGCGCCACCGCCATCCGCACGGGATCGTCGGCAGACACGCCAATGAAGCAGGCTCCGAACACCCGCAGGCCGAAGGCCGCAAACGGGATCAGCCCGGCCGCGAGCTCCACGCGGCGGGAGAGCTTCGGCAGCGGCGCGGCCCAGATGGCGGTCCAGAATGTCGTAAAGAGGAAGAGGCGAAAAGTCTCCATGATAGCCGAGTGTAGCCCTTGCAAGTCCGCCGGTCCGTCATCGCTTGCTCTGTGGGCCCGAGAGTAGGATAAGGGGTGTCTGTCCAGTCTCCGGAGGCTCACGTCATGAATCTGCTGTGGTTTCTCTTGATCGGTGTGGCGGCCGGGTGGCTCGCGAGCCAGATCATGAAGGGGGGCGGCTCGGGGCTCGTCACCGATTTGATCATGGGCGTGATCGGCTCGATCCTGGGCGGGTTTTTGTTCGGCCTGCTCGGGCTCTCGGCCGATGGTGCGATCGGCAGCCTCGTGACGGCCACGGTCGGCGCGATCGTCCTGATCGCGGGCCTGCGGGCGATCAATCGCCGGCGGATCTGAAACGCCGCTTCAAGCCTAGGCTTAGTCAACGAGCCCGGCGCTTCACCGGACTAGAGCCTGCATGTCCTGCCACGGTAACGCAGGAAATGAATCGAGGATCGATAAGCAGAGGTCGTTCGCGCAGACCTACTCCGGCTCGGGGACTTCCAACAAATGGCGAGGGGGCGGCTCCCTGGCCGGCAGTGCACGACCCCGCGGGACAGCCTTGGTCCGGGGGATCGCCGCAACGCAGTCACTTGCAAAATGAGTGTACGCGCGTGGACTCTTACACCCATGCCGTACTTCGAGTTCCTGTGGACGAACGAGAACACCGCCCACATCGCTGAACACGGTGTATCGCCGGCGGATTTCGAGGCAGTCGTATTGCATTCAGTGAATCGAGGGATCAGTCGTCGCTCGCTCCTCGCCGTCGCCTGGGGATACTCTACGGATGGGCGTTACATCATGGCGGTGAACGAACCCATCGACGATGTCACCGTGCGGCCCGTGAGGAGCGGTCCATCAGCGGGTCCGTGCGGGACGCGATTCACCGTAGCGAACTGGCGCTCCACACCATCGCTGCCAAGGTCGGCCTGTCACCCGTCGAACTCGACGAGTTTCTCACCGGCGAGTGCACACTGCGATCAGATGCACTCGATCGCCTGGCGGCCGCGATCAGTTTCGAGGTGTGCAGGAGCAACTGAAGGTTTTCACCGGCTGCTGGCCCCCCAGAACAATCTTAATCCGGGGTGTGGTTCGCCAATCATGGCCTCGGAATATGAGATGGCTCACGGTGGCCTGCAAATCCTTGAGTAGGGCTTTCAACTCGGCAACGCGCGACGTGAACGCCTGTTGGTCGTCGGCAGGTTAAACGTTTTGGCTCCAGTCACGTTGCAACATCTCCACGAATCACTCGTTCACACGGTCGATTCGGGGGCATAACTTCTGCAGCCATGCGTGGGCCTGCTCCTCCGTCCATCCAAAACGCCGCATCGCCCAGCCCTTGAGCACGAACGCCGTGCGACTGCGGCCGCCATGGCAGTGGACGAGAATCGGCCGCGAGGCATCTTCTGCGATCAGGGCATCACTCATTCGGACCACGTCTGTGAGCACGGTCAGCAGGCTTTCTTTGGGGTGCTGTTCCGCCTTGTCGACGAGAAACACCTGGCGACGGACTTTCCTGTTCGCAGAGGCCTCACCCGTGCGGCAGAGTGAGATCACTTGCCAATCGTCTGGGGCCGCAGCAGCACCCGCCCGATTGGCTGCATAGATCGGAAACGAGTCGTGCACCCGCGTCGGCCCGCCTGCCGGCTCGTCGGCCAAATCCTCAGGCTCCTGCTTGCCAAGCGGTCGTCGAGCGACGGCCTGAAGCGTCGCGTAGTCGTAGGCTGTTTCGCCCTCCAGCCCTGCCACGGTGCCATTAAGGTAGGTCGTCAACCGGCGCGGTATCGCCCGCGCGCCCCACCGCGCACCGGCGATGCCGCCGGTAACGCAAGCGACCGTGTCGGCATCCCGGCCCAGATCGACCGCATTCACCACAGCCTCCTCGAGGGTGGCCGCGTTCCGCACCGCCCACACGGCTTCCGCCAGACAGGCCCATACGGTCCCGTTGTTTCTGCCGCAATCAGGCTGCCAGCTGAATGCCAGAAGCGAAGCCCACCGCTCTCGGGCTGCCGCCGGCAGGACATCGAGCACGATCTCAATCCCGTCAAACACATCTTCGCCGCGAATACCCGCACGGATCATGGCGGCATGAATGGCTGCGCCGTAGCCACTGTGCGGGTCGTGATGGGTCAGCACCGCCTGCTGCGTCGCGACTCTAACCAAGGCTTCAAGTGAGCCCCCTGCGGCCCACTGGCGATCGACGTGTTTCGCATGACGGAGCCATTGCAAACAGACTGGCCGTTACGGTGGTGAACTCGCTCGGCTGCGCCGACGCGGGCACGTTCCGTGAGCACCTCGCGGGTGTGCATGCCGACATCTCGGGCATCTCACGCCAACGCCCGCCAGCGGTTCCAGAGATCAGCGGCATCGAAACGGTCGTTTGCGATCAGTGACTCGGCGAGCGCGAGTGCCATCTGCGTGTCGTCGTTGAATTCATCGGGCTTCCAATCGAAACCGCCGCCCCCGCGCATTTCACCGATGCCGCCGAGCACAGGGGCAGGAAACGTTGTGCGGTAGAGTCCTGGCCCCTTGAACTCGAACGGTGCTCCGAGGGCATCGCCCACCGCCGACCCCACGAGCGATCCGATGGCGTGCTGCGCCTTGATCGTGCTCACCCGTTGCCTCCCATCCCTTAGGTATCAGAGTTTGCCGAAAGGGATGAATATCAGTCCGATTTTCGTCGTCGCCTGCGTTCCTGTTGCCTCTTCTCCTCCTGCTCGTTCATCTCGTCAATGGCCTGCTGGGCCACCCTGTTCATGGCCGCCCGAGCCTCGCTCTCCGTCGCCACTCCCATGCCGATGAGTAGCGTGAGCCAACCGCCCTCGTAGTCATGCAGGCGATTTTTCGCTGGTCCGATCATGTCGTCCTCCTTCTGCTGGACTGTCATTGTGACGCAGGGCAGGGACAACCTTGGTCCGCAGTGGTCGCGGCCGGCATTCATTGGCAGGCGACTATGACACACTCGAGGCCATCCGAAAGGTGGCCTTCGATGAAGTCACCGCGTAAAATCCTCGCAGCATCAGGAACGACACGTCCCCCAAGACGTGTTGGAAACGCCTCGGCGGCGTTTCCGCAACCGAGCCACTGCAAGGCACACGGTGCTTCCGCCGACATGAAGATGTCGTCGGGATGTGCGTGAGGATTTACCCCTCACGAAACAATGTTGCAGCAGCCTGACGGGCGGCAACGCCCGTCAGGCTGGTTCTTGGTGCGTCACTCATTCTGGAGTGCGCACGATGGTCGCGTACGAAACGTACGACCGAGAGCAGGTCTACCAGGAGCAGTACCGCCGGTTCACGCAACTGGAGGTGCCGCCGTGCACACGATGCGGCACTCGCAACACGGCATCCGTGCAGGTGGGCGTGATCGGGCTCACGATCCGCCTGGCCGCGACATGCCGCACGTTCAAGCTGATTCCCAACGGGCCGAAGCCCGCCAACTGGTTTTGTAATTCATGCCAACACTTCTTCGATATCCCCTACGAAGCCAAACAAGGAGCCTCGAAATGAGTGACCGACGCGTGCTGACCCTCTACCCCTATCTGCTCAATGAAACCTGCTGGGTGTTTGACGATGAACGCACGGGGCTCAAGGAAGAGGCCTTCGTGATGGGAATGACCGAGATGATCTCCCGCGTTGTGGACGCCAAGGGCATTTCCGACGCCAGGCGGGGGTTTGCGCTATCGTTTTCTGATGAGCTGTTCGACGGCCACGACGTCGAGCTGCATTGGATCCGCCCGGACGCGACCTCGGGCAACTGGTACGAGGGCATCGTCGTGGGCCAGCACATGGAGGGCTGGCTCTGTCCCGCGCTGCTCCTCTATTTCGAACACCCTCCGCGGCGGATCTTCGTGCGGTGCGATCCGTTACCGGCCGGCATCAACCCGATCTGGACGCGAAAGCCGGGCCAGACGTCGCGGCAGTTCGTCGCGGCACCGCAGGCCTGAGAGATCGATGCGCTGGCTCTTGTTCGGCATGCGTCAGTTCGACGCCAACGCCACGAACCGCGGCACCGTTTTGCCGTCGACGACCACCGTCTCAGCAAACATCGCCGCCGGCCGGACCCACAGGCCGCGGTCGCCGTATTCCTGCCGATAGACGACGATTTTCTCGAGCGTCTCACTGTGCCGGGCGACGCCGAGCACCGTGTATTCGTTTCCCTTGTAGTGCCGGTAGCGGCCTGGCGTGATCTCGGCCATGCATTGCCTCCTGTTGCCGTTCACCCCCGATTCATCCACATGATCGAGAGCTGCAGCACCGTGGCGATCGAAACCCAGACGAAGTAGGGCACCTGGGCCGCCGCCACCCAGCGCTCGTGCGGCCACACGGCCAGCATCATCCAGAGGATCGTGCCCCACACGACGAGGATGTCCACGGCCGCCAGCGGCAGATTCCGCATCCCGAACTGGATCGGTGTGAAGATCAGATTCGCTACCAGGTTGATCGCGAAGGGCAGGGCGACGAGAAGCGGTAGCCGGCCCCGCCCCGCCTGCACGAACACATAGCCGAAGGTCGCGATGATGATGGGATAGAGGATCTGCCAGATGAGGCCGATCGTTCGCGGTGCCGGCGTCCACGACGGCTTCGCGAGGCTCTGATACCAGTCGATCCACGGAACGTCGCTCATCCGAGGCCCGCGCAGCCACCCATACCACACTGCGGGCGACCACAGCCGCCCGCGTTTCCGGGATCTCCGCCCCCTTCAGACACATGCCCGCTGACCACGCTCAACAGCTTGGTGAGCTTGGTGCCGTGGCAGTGCGGGCACGCAGGCTTCTCGTCGCCGCGAATGAGCAACTCGACTTTCCGGCTGCACGTCTCACAGGAATATTCGTACAACGGCATGGGCATCGGCTCCTTGGAGCGCTGTGCCCAGCGCTGCCGCCATGATTCTAGTCGGGGACCCCCCATGGGTCGAAGTGTCGTCCTCGCCGGTGCTGCCCGCTGCCCGAGATGCAGCCTGCCTCCACGCTGGTGCACGTGCGGCTTGCTGCCGCCGGTCACGACACGGCTTTCAGTCCACGTGCTGATCCATCGGCAAGAATCGCACAAACCGTCGAGCACCGGCAAACTCGTCTCTCGGGCCGTCAGCGGCGCCGTAACCCACATCTACCAGCGGGAGACGAGGTTTTTTCCGGCGGCCACCTTCTCGAAAAACACGCTCGACCCGACCCGGGAGTTGTGGATCCTCCATCCCAATGGGCAGCCGCTCCCGCCGGCGGCCGATGCCGTCGAAGCCCGTTCCAACGGCTGCCGACACGTGTTGCTGCTCGACGGCACCTGGCGACAGGCAGGTGAGATGCTGCGGGCGGCCGAAAGCATGGGGCGTTGTGTTCGCCTGCCAAACGCTGACGACGAGCCGAGCCGCTATTGGTGTCGGGATCAGGGAGATCCCGGGCAGCTCTCGACCGCCGAGGCTCTCATGGGGGTTTTCCGCGCTGGCGGCGAACACGGGGCGGAACACGGCCTTCGCATGCACTTCGAGCTGCACGTCTATGCAACGCTCCTCGCGCGGGGCCGACGGGAAATGGCAGAGCGATACCTCGGGTACTCGCCGCTGCTCGGCGACGCCCCCGAAGCCCTCTCGCAACTGCACACACGGAATGCCCGCGGCTAGAATCTTTGCCGCATCAGGCACCAGCACGAAGGGAACTGACATGGACACGGTCGACGCGATCACTCAACGGCGGTCCGTGAAGGCCTTTGATCCGAACCATCGCTTCACCGCCGCGGAGAAAACCAGAATCCTCGAGACTGCGATCCAGTCGCCGACCTCCTTCAACATGCAGAACTGGCGGTTCGCATGAGACCCACCGTCTTCGTTCGCCCATGAGAATCCGTCGCATGCTCTGGAGCCTTCTCACGATTGCGATCGGCGTCTACGCCGCGCTGTGTCTCGTCTTCCTCTTCTTCCAGCGGTCGTTCATCTACATGCCGACACCGGTGACGCCCGCGCACGCCGCGGCGTTTACGCTGGAGGTGCCGGATGCCGCAGTGCGAATCTCATCCCGGCCGCACGACGGCCCAAAAGCCCTCGTCTACTTCGGCGGCAACGCGGAGGATACGGCCTATACGGTGCCCGAGTTGGCCGAGTTGTTTCCCGATCGAGCCATCTACGCCATGCACTACCGCGGCTACAGCGGCAGCTCTGGCCGCCCCGCCGAGGCTACGCTTAGGAGCGACGCCCGAGCCCTCTTCGGACTGGCTCACGCGCGCCACTCGGATGTGACCGTCGTGGGCCGCAGCCTCGGCAGCAGCCTCGCGATTCAACTCGCGGCCGAGGAGCCCGTCTCACGGCTCGTACTCATCACGCCTTTCGAGAGCATTCTGTCGATCGCCAAGCGGGTGGCTCCGTTTCTGCCGATGAGCCTTCTGCTTCGCGACAAATATGAGTCGTGGCGATACGCCCCCCGCGTCACCTGCCCCACGCTCGTGATCGCCGCCTCCCACGATGAGCTTGTGCCGCTCGCCGACACACGGCGACTGGTCGCGGCCTTCCAACCAAACGTGGCGACGCTGCGAGTTGTCAAGGGCTCTGACCACAACTCCGTGTCAGGCGAGGCTGAGTTTTGGGAAGCACTTGCCAATGGCAAGTGACCGACCCGGCCGATCACGGCCTGGCCGCCCCTCGACTCGCGCTACTCGTTGCCCTTCTTGAACGTTCCAACGAGTTCGGCTCGTGCCAATATGTGCCCGTCCATGGCCCCCTCCAGTTTGGCCTTCGTCGGATGCTCCAAGTCTCCGAGCATGCGGTCGATCGCGTAGAGCTTGAAGAAGTACCGGTGGCGGCCAATTGGCGGACACGGCCCGCCATAGCCAACCTTCTTCCAGTCGTTCAAGCCTTCGAGCGTCCCTGGCGGCAGGTCCGCCCCGCCAATGCCTTCAAGAAGGGCCGTGACGTCAGGTGGAATGTCATAGAGCACCCAGTGAACCCACACACGCCTCGGCGCGGCAGGGTCAGGAGCGTCGGGGTCATCCACGATCAACGCCAGACTCTTCGTACCCTTGGGAACCCCCGACCACTCCAATGGCGGCGATATATCGTCGCCTTCGCAGGTGTATCGGCGCGGGATGGGTTCGCCGTGCTGGAAGGCCGGGGAAGTGATCCGGAGGGTCATGGCAAGACTCCTGCGCAGGAAACCAGGCAGTTCGAACGACGGCCAAATACTACGGCTGCTGCTTTGCCCGGGCCCATTGCGGGACGCTGCCGCCGTTTTCCGGTAAGAAACCATCGCCATTCGCGCCGCTTCGAGTCAGCCACCACGCCCGCCCAGACATTCCTCCCCGGCCCAACTCCCAATACGGTCAGAACCCACACGGGGCAGATACTTCCTGTCCTGCACGGCTGGGAACTTCTCTCGCCCGGCGACGCCGCCTGATATGAGGAGCCCGCCCGCCTCGGCTGAATCCTGCGGTCTGGCTCCGCGCGGCACTGCGTAGGATTGCTCAACGCAAAGCCCCTTCGAGAGCCAGAGCCCCGGGGAGGTAGCCATGGCCACACCCAGCACGCTTTCTCAGGCCGAGCTTCTTGCAACGCTTTTGGCTGTCGCGACGGCCAGCACTGGCACCGCTTTAAAAGCCACAGACGGCACCATCTCGGGCACACTCACGGCGATCAAGGCGAAATGGATGCTTGGCGGCCGAAAAGTCACGAGCAATTTCAGATGCACGCTCGACCCGGCCACGCATGAGGCGCACTTCCGGGAGTCCGCCATGGAGAGCTCGTGGGGCTTGCCGCCGCCCACGTTCACCGTCGAGACCACATCGCAATTCGGCTCCCGCGTGAACACAACCCGGACGGATGCAGGCGTTCGAGGTGGCGGCACACTCCAGTTTGGCAAGTTCCGGGAAGACTTCGAGCAGGCGGTGCAGAACGCCGGCTGGAAGTTTGTCTACGAGATTGCCTGACTGCCGTGCCTGCCACGATCTCGATCTCGATCAACCGGGCGCCGGAGTCCTCGCACGACAAGCGGGCATGGCGTGAAACCTGGCAGGGGACGAGGGGCAGGCGTTTGGGAGGAACCGGAAAACTTGGGAAGCCTCCACGCGGGATCACGGGGTCCGAGGGAGCCGATTGTAGCGGTCGTATGGATTCTGCCGGTGTGCGGTGTCGATGGAGATGCCAGGTCGGGTGGGCTCGCCACATGGCCACCGTCCGTCGGGAGGCGCAGCGCATGAAGCGTGGTCTGACACTGACACTGGCAGGCGCCATGGTCACGGTTGCCTTTGGTGTCTCCTGTGCGTTCGCACAGCATGCCCGCGGGCAGGGAACCGCCAATGAGCCGGTCGGTGCGGCGCTCGACGTGTACGTACCCGATCTCAGGCCCGGCCTCGAAATCAGCGGCGGCATTCTCCTCCTCCAGCCGGGGGCGGATAACCTTGGCTTTGCCACCACGACGACGTTCCTGCCGATCCAGAACCCGCAATGGGCCGTGCACGCGCTCACCCCGGGCTATCAACCCGGTTTCAGCGTCGGCGCTCGGTATACAAGGCCCGAATCGGGCAAAGACCTGCGGACCACATGGGAGCATCTCCGCACCCACGATTCCACGTTCGTGCCGGTGAGCAACCTCAGCACACAGTGGATTTCTCCCTTCAGCCAGACGGGGCCGTCGACGAGCGAGACCGCCAACGAGGTTGGCATCTTCCATCTCAAAGCGGCCCAGGGAACCGTCGACTTCGAATACGACCTGGTCAATCTCGACATCGGGCAGACCTTCAACATCGGTTCGAGCACCCAACTTCGGTTGTTCGGCGGGATCTCGTAGGCACGGCTCCAGCAGCAGCTGATTTCGACGTTTATCAACGACCCGTCCATCGACCCGGTGCCACCGGTCGTCGCCCCCGCAAATCCAGACCTCCAATTCATCACGCTCAACAACACCTCGACGTTCACCGGCGCTGGACCACGACTCGGTGTAACCTCGCAGCACTCCCTGCCGCGGGGTTTCACGTTTGTGGGCGAACTGAGCGGGGCGGTGCTGGCAGGATCGATGCAGCCGGCCCAGTATTCCTTCACCGGTGTCTACAAAGACAAGGCCGACGTCGAGCAAATCAAGAGCACGCCGGTGACGCAGGTGGTGTGGACTGGTGACACGAAACTGGGCCTCGGCTATAAGCGGACGTTTGCGCGCGGCTCCATCCTCACACTCGAGTCGGGGTTCAAGGCCGCGGTGTTCGTCAATCCCTTTTCCACCTATGAGACGAGTACCAACGTGCTCCCGCTCGACATCGGCTCGCTGTCGACCAACAGCATGCGGCATACGCCCAGCAACTTCACCCTGAACGGCTGGTACGCCTCGTGCAGCCTGCAGTGGTGACCTGCGTAAGGCAGGCGCAGCGTCGGCGTCAGTGCGACGGCATCGAGATCCCGGTTGACGGCCGGCAGATCGACGCCCCAGGCGTCGGTCTCCTACCGGTGATGGCCCCGCCTCAGAAGCTCACGAGCGCCCGCACACCGGCGATCAGCGCCGGGTCCGCCAGCCGGAGCGATGGCACGACGTATTGCACGTCGGGCGTGATGCGGATGGCAGGGGTGACCGCGTAGTTGTAGAAGCACTCGATGCCCTGGCCGTCGCCGATCGGGCCAAACTGCGACGTGATCAAGGGCCCGATCCGGGGGCTCGTCGAGGCGTAATACCAGCCGACGCCAAACGTGTCGTCACGCCGCATCCGTCCCCGCACGTTGCCCCCCACGCCGAAGCTAAGAAACGCGTCGATCGGGCTCGTGTTTTCGTCGGCAACGCCCGCGCGGCCGAACAGGCCCCAGCCCCGCGCGTCATCGGCCGGATCGACGACCAGGATCTGGTCGAAGTTCCAATAGAGGCACCACGAGCCACGGGTCGTGGGGAGACCCACGTCCGGGTACGAGATGTAGGCCTCGGAAATCGACGTGTAGGTGCGGCTGTTCCAGGTGCCGCCCAGCAACTGGTGCCCCGGACGGTCGAACAGGTTCGTCGGCACCCGCACGGCCGCCGACAAAAGCAATCCGTCGTTGAACAGCGTGTCGAAACCACTCGTGCTTGTCGTATCGTTCGAATTGAGCACGGTCACCATGACCATCGGCCCGTCGTCGGGATGGAAGACGAACCCCGCCCCCAGCGTGGAGTAGGGCACCGTCGCGCCCACGATCGGGTTGAACACGAACCCCATGTTCGAAAACTGCGTCTTGCCACGGCCGTGGGCGAAAGCGTTCATGTCGCCATCGAGCGTGTCCATCTTGCCGGCAAACACGGAGCATGCATCGGTGAGCTCCTGCGTGAGCAGCACGTTGGTCAGGTACACCTGCTCACTGTCATAGACAGGCAGGTCGGCGATCAGCGTCGGCGAGATGAAGCAGCCCACGTTGCCCACGATCGTTTGGCCGTAGCGATGCTCGGCGCGGAGCTTGAGATGGAAGCCCTCTTGCAGCCCGAGCTTCTCGCCATCGGCGAGCACGCAGTAATCGCCATGCCCCGCATAGGCGAAGGCTTGAGCGAAGCCCCCGTTGGCGTTGCCGATGTAGAAGCCCGTGTTGTCGGCGAGGATGGTCAGCCCGGAGTCGGCGAGCCGGTCGCGAAAGCCATCCGCCGTGCCGAGCAGATGCGGAGCCGCGTCATACGAGGGATCCTCAACATAGGGCTGCGGCGGCCCCTCTGCCGCAGCCAGACCGACGACGCACCACCACAGCCCGGCGGCCAAGAGCCCCATCAGCCGGCCAGTCGCCCGCTGCTGCCGTCGCCCATCGCGCGCCGAACCGTTCGTTCGCATGAAAGCCGCCAATGCCGTCGGGCGCCGTTTTGTCGATACCATCGGCGCAGTCGCGCGACTGGATTCGGCGAATCTCCCGCGAGCGGCCAACCCGTGTTGGAGTGGCGAAACGAGGCAAACCCTGCGGCCCGACGACGGGGCGGATGCCGTTTCTCTCCGCAGGCATCACTGCCCCGGAAGCTGCCGCCACCAATACAGCAACGACACTCCCACCACGATCGCCAGATCCAGGATCATCGCCTGACGGGCGAACACCCGGATCGGCCTGGTGCAGACGTAGATGTCTCCCGACTTGGTCTTCACGCGGCTGTTGACGATATGGAAGAGGCCCATCATGGGCAACGATGTTAACACAGCAAACAGCAGATCCACCCGCAGATCGAACGTCGGCGAGTTTCTGACATAGGCGAGGAGGGCCACCGTCAACGTCACGAACAGCGCTTGCAGCGAAACGACTTCCCGAAAGGAATTCGCCTGCGCGACGCACGGCGGCACGTCATCGGGCGGAGTGCCAAGGATCGTGGTGAGAAAAGTGCCTACGCCAGCCATGGTGGAGATCACGGTCCTCATGAGCGATTCAAGTCGCAAGCGAACGAGATGAGGAGTATAAGCGACTACGCTCTGTTGGCGTTTCACCTCCAGCTGCATGTTTCGCAGATCCGCCGCAGCATCGAGATCAACCGCCCATCATGTGCGTCGCCCCTGCCGTGCGGCTGCGGGATTCCCACGCCTCTCCGGTCGCGTCCGCCCAGGCTTCAGAAGTCGTCGCTCCACCGGTCCGGCGGCGTCGAATTGAAGAGCGCCTGCCACTTCCGGTGGTGAAGGGCGTCGTGCCGTTGACGCTCATATTCCGACAGCGCGGCCACGGCTGCGTCGTAACGCGAGCGGAACCACTCGCGGAGTTCCGGATGGACATGCGTGGGCATGAACCTGATCCATGCGTTATCCGGCAAAGCCTCGGAAAGACTTTTGCACCTCCTGATGCCCCAGAGGTGAACGGAGTCGTTGCCGTCTTCGTCGATGTCCATGGTGCCGCCGTAGCCGACGAAACTCCACGAGCCATCGGGCTCCTTGCGACCACGCACATCGATCCCGGCCCCTTCGGCCAGCAAACGGATGACGCAATCGTCCTCACCACTCGGCATACCCTCCTCCTCTCCAACCCTCCCCGCATGGCGTGCAGTGCATCGACATACCAGTCCTCGTGCGACGAACGATCGCATCTCGCCATTATGATCGATCGTAGAGACAACCTTGGTCCGCACTGGGGGAGAGCTTGCCTATGACACGCTTCGCATGCGCCCGAGCGTGGCCCTGGCCGTCGCGGAGCGGTAGGATGATCGCAGCATCAGGAATGGCACGGCGCTTCGAGGTGTGACTGGCGACCCGATCCGAAACCCACCGCCCGGCACCACGCCGCGGCAGTTCGTCGCACCGGAGGACACCTGACCATGCCCACAGTCGTCGTGCTCACCGGCGCCGGCATCAGCGCCGAAAGCGGCCTGCAGACATTCCGCGGCGACGGCGGCCTCTGGGAGGGGCATCGCGTCGAAGACGTGGCCACGCCCGAAGCCTGGGCCCGCGACCCGGGCCTCGTGCTCGAGTTCTACAACCAGCGGCGGCGGAAGGTGCGGGCCGCCCAGCCGAACGCGGCGCATCGGGCGCTGGTCGATCTGGAGCGGGCGTACGACGTGCGGATCATCACGCAGAACGTGGACGACCTCCACGAGCGGGCCGGCTCGACGCACGTCTTGCACCTGCATGGCGAGATTCTCTTCGCGCGGAGCACGCGGGATCCCGGCCACGTGCAACACCTCGGCGACGCCGACATCTCCCTCGGCGACACCTGCCCGCTCGGCAGCCAGGTGCGACCGCATATCGTGTGGTTCGGCGAAATGGTGACGGCGATGGACGAGGCGGCGAGGATCGTGTCGCAGGCCGACATCTTTCTCTGCGTCGGCACCTCGCTGCAGGTCTACCCCGCCAACTCGCTCATCTTCGCCACGTCCCGCCGCGCGCGACGGATCATCGTGGATCCCGAGGTGCCGGACCTCGTGCCGGAGGACGTCTGCGAATGCATCGCGAAGACGGCGTGCGAAGGAGTGCCTGGACTGGTGGCGAGCCTGCTGAAAAAGGGTGGATAGTGCCGTTTCCAAACCAGCCGCCGCCGACGTGCGTAGGATTGAAAGCGAGGAGACGCGACAGTGGCCCCGGCTGGCAACGGAAAAAAACTAGTGTGGGTGGTGGCCGCATATGCGGCTCTCGTCGCACAGGCCGCCCCCGAAGTGTCGTGCCGATCCTGTGACCAGCCGTGCTGCGCCGACCGTCCGGGCGGCGATGGCGCCGTGGCGACGAACGCCCCGGAGGCCACTGGCCGCAGCACGTGCCAGCGTTGCGCGGCCGCGCGGCCGCCGGCCGAGGCGTCGCAACAGCCCTGCCGCTGCCAGTTGCATGCCCGGCACGAGCAGCCCCTCTCGCCGGCGAGATCCGCCGTGGCGGCTCATGCCGGTGGCGATGCGGCCGCCATACCGGGCGATGCCCCGCCGATCGTGCCGCAGGTTCTCGGCGTCAGCCGGGAATACGTGGCGGCCTCGCTTGCCGTGCCGATCCGCCCGCCGCGGATCCTGTTTGGCGTCTGGCGGAACTGAATCGACCGCCGACCGTGCCCAGCCATCCCGCTGCGGACGCATGCGGGAAGCGCGGGCACGCGTGCTGGCTTTCCCACGTGCACGCGTCGTGACGTGGGGTGATCGATTCGGTTTCCACATGGAAAGGGAGTTTTCCCATGAACAGTTTTGTTCTCTGGGCGACGCTGGGCCTCGTGCCCTTCGTCGCCGCGATCGAAGGCAGCCGCGTTTGTGGCTGCCCGGAATGTGAGTGCTGCGGCTGCTGTGAGACGGGCGTGTGCGAGTGCACGAAGTGCACCTGCGACTGCTGCGTCGACGAGTGCCCCACTGCCGGCGCAACCGCCGAGCGGGAGGGCTGCTGCGGCTGAGGATGCTGTGGCAATGAGCGGCTGACGGCCATGCGCCGAAAGTGCGAGCGGCGACGGGAGACAATCGTCTCCCGTCGCCGTCTTTTTCAGTCGCCGCGATTGCCCTGACGGGAAACCCGAGGCTACGGCAGGATGACCGCGTCGATCACGTGGATCACGCCGTTCTTCGCCTTCACGTCGGTCTTCACCACGTTGGCGAGGCCCGTCGCGGTGCCCACCTTCACGCCACCGTCGGTGGAGATCTTCAGCGTCTTGCCCCCGGCTGTCTTCGCCTCCGTGAGCTTGACCACATCGGCCGCGGAGACATTGCCCGGCACGACGTGGAGCAGCAGGATCTCCACGAGCTTCTCCTTGTTTTCCGGCTTCAGCAGCGTTTCCACAGTGCCCGCAGGGAGCTTCGCAAACGCCTCGTCGGTCGGGGCGAACACCGTGAAGGGGCCGTCGCCCTTGAGCGTCGCGACCAGATCCGCGGCCCCCAGGGCCGCCGCCAACGTCTTGAACGAGCCGGCGCCGATGGCCGTGTCGACGATGTCCTTTGGGGCATCGACGAGGGCCACCTGACGGGGCTCCTCGTGGGAAACCACCCGCTCGTGGATGACCGTGCCATGCTGGCGGTGCGGAGCCCGCGCCATGGTGGCTTTCCCCGAACCCTTGCACGGGGCGGCCCAGGCGGGCGAGCCGGCCGTGATCGCGATACCACACCCGACGATCAACAAGCAAAGCCGTGACGCCATGACAATTCTCTCCGGAATGGGAAAAGTGACGAGGAACAGAGAACGATAGGCGGCGACGGAAACGCGACCACAAAAAAAGCTGCCGCCCCCGCAAGGGGGCGGCAGCCGTAGGGACATTTGGTGGGCTGCATCAACGGCAGGCCCGTCGACTCGCCGTTATCGGCGCAGCCCTCCGGTACAGTCTTGCGTCACGAGACCACCTCCTTTCGCGAGAGGAATCCCAGCCGTCGCGATCACTGCGAGACCGCCGCCGGGCTGTTATCTCCCCGGCCGTCACCGGGGAACGACCGTCCGATTGTAGACCGCCCGTCGATTCCGGCTGCAGCCCGGCTTGTCGGCCCTGCCCCTCCGGCTCCAGGATAGGCGCCTTCTCCCAGAGATCGTGCGTGATAGAGGACGAACCCGCCACCGATGAGCCGAAGCCCGCCAGGCCCTGGCAGACGTGGCTGGCGGTGGGCGCGACGGGATTCGGCGGGCCGGCGGGGCAGGTGGCGATCCTGCACCGGGAGGTGGTGGAGCGGAAGCAGTGGCTCGGCGAGGATGAGTTTCTCGCGGCGCTCCGCGTGTGCATGCTTCTGCCCGGTCCGGAGGCCCAGCAATTAGCGACCTACGCCGGCTGGCGACTCGGCGGCATTCCCGGCGGTCTCTTGGCCGGAGGTCTCTTCATCCTGCCGGGTGCACTTCTCGTGACGGCGCTGGCGTGGCTGCACGCGGCGGGCCGCGACGTGCCGCTCATTGCCGCGGCGTTCACCGGCGTCCGGCCGGCGGTGGTGGCGCTTGTCGCACTGGCTGCGTGGCGGATCGGTCGAAAGTCGATCAAAACGCCACTTCTGGCCGCGCTGGCCGTCGTGGCCGCGGCCGCACTCGTGTGGGGAGCAGCGTTTCCCGCGGTCGTCGCGGTGTGCTTCGCGCTCGGCTGGCTCACGCCGACGGCACATGGCGAACACAGCGGGAATCTCCCGCAGTCGGAAGCACCAGTGCCGGGCAGGAGCAGCGTGCGCCATGGCATGATCGTCGTGGCCGTGGCGATCGTCCTCTGGGCGGCATGCTACGGCATCATTGTGCTCACCGGCGCCGCAGGGGGCCGGGGGCCGTCGATCGCCACGCTGTTCACCGAAACGACTCTCCTCTCGCTGGGTGGCGCCTACGCCGTCGTGCCGTGGGCCCTCGATGAGTCGGTGGCGCGCGGGTGGCTCAACCCGGGCGAACGGTTCGCGGCTCTCGCGATGGGAGAGGCGACGCCGGGGCCGCTCATCCTCGTCGTCACCTTCATCGGGTTTCTCGCCGGCTGGAAGACAAACCCGGCGTTCGCCGCCACAGCCGGGATCGAGGGTGCTGCCACGGCGACGATCTTCGCGTTCATCCCTTCGTTCGCCCTGATTCTGTCCGTGGCACCGGCAGTCCGTTCCATCCGCGCGAGTTCCCGAGTGGGGAGAGCCTTGGCCGCGGTCGGTGCCGCCGTGGTGGCCACGATCGCAATCCTGGCGGTGCGTCTCGCCGGCGACGCATTCGTGGATGGCGGCAGCGTTGACATCGTCACGATCGTGATCTCGGCCATCGCTGCCACCTCGCTCGCAGGGGCGAAGGTCCCCACGCCGGTCGTGGTGCTGGCTGCAGCAGCCGTGGGCATGCTGCGCGCGGCCATGTGAGCGGATTCACCCGACGAGGCCTCGAACCGGAGGCGTCGAAAAACGGCAGGGACCAAGGTTGGCACACGGGCATGGTTCAATCCCGACGCCTTCCAGAGAGACACCTTCATGATCAACGACTGGTACTTTGCGCAGAACGACGAACGGCAGGGCCCCATCCCTTTCGACCGCCTCGAATCCATGGCAAAAGAGGGCTGGCTGCGGCCCGATGACCTCGTCTGGAAACCCGGCCTCCCCGCATGGACTCCTGCCAGGAAGGTGCCGGGACTCTTTCGAGGCTCCCTCCTGCAAATGGCTTCCGAGGCTCTGCTCGGCCGGCCGACGATTTCTGCGTCGGCCGACGAGGCCATCGACGAAGATGCCCGACCGCCGGCCCTGCCCGAAAAGCCATCGCGGCGACGAAAGAAACGTCGCGCCCGCTCGCATCTCACGCATGCGTGGCAGCACCTCGCGCCGCGGCACCTGCTCACCGCTGCAGGCGGGTTTCTCGCGGCGTTGGGCATCGCCTTCACCGTCATCGCCCAGACGAGGCTCGCGCTGGCAATCACGCTCGGCGGGCTCTTCATCCTGGCAGTCGGCCTCGCTCCGGAAATCGGCCGCCTCGCCGCGGAAGCGCTCGACAACATCGGCGACGTAATCCAGGACGCGGCGTACCGCAGGCTGCGCGCCGAAAAGCTCGCCCTTGAAAACCGCTGGATCGATCTGGAAGCCGCCCGGCTCGCCCATCAGGAAAAGGGCCTGGATCGACTGCTGCCAGCGGAGCCGGTGCCGCAGGCTCGGGCAGCGACGGCCGCAGTGTCGACGCCCCCTGCTGTGGCGGCCGACGATCCGATCGTCATCAGCGAGCCGCCGACGAAGCTCTGGAGCCCCGGCCTGGCGGTGGCCTTGAGCCTTTTCGTGCCGGGCTTGGGGCAACTCTACAAGGGGCAGCTTCTCAACGGCGTAGTCTGGTTTGTCGTGGTGATGCTCGGGTATGCGGCACTCATCGTGCCGGGGCTCTTCCTGCACTTTTTTTGCGTGCTCGGAGCGCTGAGCGGCAACCCGTGGAACCCGGGCAGGACGACCGTGGTGAGAAAGCCGGCCATGCAAAACACGACGACTTCCTTATGACACACGTCGGGCCTTGCCTGACCCATAGGATTCGTTTGACCCGAAGACGAGGAGACGCCACCTTCTGCACGCGACCCAACGAGCAGCCTTCCCTGCGGGAATACACGAGCACCATCCGGCACCTCGACGCGGAGAGGGCCCGGGAACTGGTGTCCCTCTTCAGTCGGCCCATCACGGCGGCGGATCCGTCGGTCGCCTACGACGCCGATGACCCGGTGACGAGCGCCACCTGCGGCTGGGTGACGCTGGCCGGATCGACCGCCGATTCCCCCGCCGACGTCATCGGCCACTACGCCACCCATCTCTATGTGCATGAGGTCATCCGCCTGCCGCTCTCGGTGGCCCGGGAACTCGCACGGCATCGGGGACACCTCTATTTAGACAAGCTGAAGAGCATCACCGATTCCGTCGCCGCCGAACTGGGCACCCACGTCGGCGGTGGGCTCTCGCTCAACAATCTTCGCAGCCTTTCCGCCACCGCGGCCTGGAGCCTCGGCCGCCACGCCGGCGAACTCTCGCTCAACCGCGTGAGGCACCTCGCTGAAGATGCCGCCCTCGGTCTCGCGCAGCACGACAACGAACTGTATCTCTGGGGCCTTGAACATCTCTCGAGCAAGGCTGCGGCGGCGCTGTCGCGGCATCGCGGCGATCTGCTCCTCGACGGCCTCACCAGGCTGCCCGGCCGGGTGGCGAGGCATCTGGCGAGGCATGCCGGCAAACTCCATCTCCACGGCATCCGGAAGCTCGACGATGCGGCGGCCCGGGCGCTCGGCCGGCGGTCGGGATTCCTCTGCCTCAAGGGGCTCCAGTGGCTGACGCCCGCGCAGGCCCAATCGCTCGCCGCCCACCGGGGGCCCTTGTTCCTCGGCGCCGTGGAAATCTGCGCTGCCGTCGTCCACGCTCTCGGCCAGCATGCGGGCTCGTTGCGGCTCTCGCTGCCGCGCGGCATCTGCGACCACCACCTCGCACCGCTCGTGCAGCACGACGGGCCGCTGTCGCTCAGCGGGCTCGAGAAGATCGATCGACGCACGGCGCGAATCCTGGCCGCCCAGCCGGCGAGGAACGGCGGCCAGTTGCTCTCCGGATTGGTTCTCGACGACGTGGACCACGTCACCCCGCCAGTGGCCGCGATCCTCGCCACGCACCGGGCCGGTTCGCTCTCCTTGAACGGCATCACGCTCCTCGCCGAGGACACCGCGCGGGAACTCGTCGGCCACCCGCTGCTCTGCCTCGACGGCGTCACCAGCGTGACCGACCGCGTGGCCGGCATCCTCGCCGGGCACGCGGGGGCGACGCTTTCGCTGCGGGGTCTTCAGCACGTGAGCCCGTCGGGCTTGGCACGGTTGCGGGAAAACTCGGGCATCGACCTGCCACGCAGGCTGCGCGATCCGGCGACGCCGGCCCCCCGCACGGTTGCCACGGCGACCGGGCAGCCCAGCCGGGAGGAGATGGTGCGGATCATCGAGCAGATTGCCCGCCGCGGCGAGGAGTTCCTCCGCCCGGCATGAAGAACGGGCCTGGCTTGGCGCCAAAGGTGATCAGCACGACGGCATCTTCGTCATCGTCGAAACTATCGAAATCCCCGTCCCACGGGCCGAAATCACGGAGCTTGGTGGCGATGGGATTCATGGGGCGAAGTTCCGAGACCTCGACTCCACCCTCGCGGCCGCACGGAATCAAATCGGCTGGAATTCCCGTTCCAAACCGCTATCGTGACGGAATCTTTCGCGCGGCCGCCGGGCCGTCACACCCCCTTTTTTGACCGCCCGCAAGCCGCCGCCACCGATCCCATGGCCACTTCCACCAGCCCCTCTCCCGCCACCACGCCCGACCCGTGGTTTCAGGATCTCTTCGCCGACCGGATCGGCGGCGCGAACTACGGCAAGGGCACCGAGATCTACAAGTTTGAACTCATCAAGCGTGCCAAGCGGAAGGCCCTTGCCGACCACCCGGAACGCAGGATGCTCGATTTCGGCATCGGCGAAAACGACGAGATGGCCCCTGAGAGCGTGCGGGCCGCGATGCGCCGCGAGGTCGACCGCCCGGAGAACCGCGGCTACGCCGACAACGGCATCGCGGCCTACAAGGAGGCGGCCGCCGCCTTCATGAAGCGGGAATTCGGCGTCACGCTCGACGCCGAGAAGGAGGTCAACCACTGCATCGGCTCGAAGACGGCATATGCGATGCTGCCCGCCGCCTTCATCAACCCAGGCGACGTGACGCTGATGACCGTGCCCGGCTACCCCGTGGCCGGCACGGCCACGCGGTGGCTTGGCGGGGTGGTGCACAAGCTGCCGCTCGTGCCTGAAAACGACTTCTTTCCCGATCTCGACGGCATTCCCGCCGACGTCCTCACGCGGACGAAACTCCTTGTCCTCTGCTACCCGAACAGCCCCACCGGCAAGACGGCCACGCGGGAGTTTTACGAGCGGGTCGTGGAGTGGGCCCACCGCCACCGCGTGATCGTGGTGCAGGACGCGGCCCACATCATGCTCTCCTACGACGACGAGCCGCTTTCCTTCCTTTCCATCGACGGCGCGAAGGACGTGGGCGTGGAAGTGCACTCGATGTCGAAGGGCTTCCACATGATCGGCTGGCGGCTGGGCTGGGTGTGCGGCCACGAGAAAATCGTCCGCGCCTTCGCCGACGTGAAGGACAACTGCGATTCCGGCCAATTCATGGCGATCCAGAAGGCGGGTGCGGCGGCCTTGGCCGATGCCGAAATCCCGAAGCGTGTGCGGGAGAAATACCGCCGCCGCCTCGAAAAGCTCGTCGGGGTACTCCGGGCCGTGGGCTTCGACTGCGAGATGCCCGGCGGCACCTACTTCCTCTATACCCGGAGCCCGAAGGGGGCCGGCGACCGCGTGTTTGCCACCGCCCAGGACGCCAGCCAGTTTCTCATCTCCGAACTGTCGATCTCGACCGTGCCGTGGGACGACTGCGGCGCCTACCTGCGGTTTTCGGTGACGTACGAGGCGGCCGACGAGACCGCGGAAGATGACCTGATGGCCGAAACCCATGCCCGACTGTCGCGGGCGCGGCTCAAGTTCTGAACTCGTCTCTTTCTTTCCGTTGGAGTCTGCGCGATGACTGCACCCTGTTGCGTTCGCCTGGCCGGTTGTGCCCTCGCGGTGGCGGCGCTCGTTGCCTCCGCCGGCTGCGGCGAACAGAAGAAGCCCGGCCCCACGGTGAAGCAACTGCTTGAGAAGGCGGACAAGGAGACCACCGCGGAACGCAAGGCCTCGTTTCTGCTGAAGGCGGCCCGCAAGCAGTTCACAGGCGGCGATGCAAAGGGCGCCAAGGAGACGCTCGACCGTGCCATGGGCAAGCTGTCCGACGCGGCTGATTCCGCCGCCGCCGCGCCGCGGCTGATCGAGGCGGCCGCCGTGGCGGTGAAGATGGGCGACAAGAAGGCGGCCCGCAAAGCCCTCAAGCTCGCGACCACGGGGGCCGAAGGCATCGACGAAGCCACACGGAAGGCGAAGGTGCTCGCCGATGCCGGCGCGCTCTACGGCGACAAGACGAATGGGCTCAGCGACGCCAAGACGGCGAAGGAATGGCTGGCGAAGGCCAACGAAGTGGCCGAATCGGTGGAGGAGCGGTTTCGCGCCGAGGCCCTGGCTGCGGTCGCCCTGGGATATTCCAACAGTGGTCTGACCGAAGAGGCGGCCGGCATGGTGGAAAAACTCGAAGCCTGCGCCCGCGCGCTCGAAGAGCCGCGGGCCAAGGCTGAGGCGCTGGCCGCGGCAGCGAGCGTGCAGGCCCGCGCGGGCAACAAAGACGCGGCCGCAGGCCTGCTTGCGGATGCCTCCGCGGCGGCGAAGAACGTGGAGCGGTCGGAGAGCAAGGCCTATGCGATCGTCGCCGTAGCCGAGGCAATGGTGCTCAACGGCAGCACCAAGGCGGCTCTAGGGCTGCTGAAGGAGGCCGAGAAGGCGGCCGACAAGGTATCGGATGCCGAACTCCGCCAAGCAGCTCTCGACAAGGTGCGCGGGCTGATGAAGCAGCTCGAGAAAAAGTAGCGTTGGCTCGCTTCACGAAAACCTCGCCATCCTGGCCTCGGTTTTCTTGGCGGGCATCCGCCCGCTGGCTCGAACCCGGCCCTCTCGCTTCACGAAAACCTCGCCATCCTGGCCTCGGTTTTCTTGGCGGGCGTCCGCCCGCTGGCTCGAACCCGGCCCTCCGGGCCTGGTGTTTGTTGCCTGGGATACGGTGAGGCTTCGGGCTCCCGGTACTCCGAGAGCCGGCGTTGCTGACCAGCGGAGGCATGGATGCCGGAGCGCAGGCAGCATCGAGTGAGCGAAGGGCTGGAGGCC
>JBIIIP010000044.1:0-25165 GCA_044234625.1 Pirellulales bacterium
GCTCGGGGGTGGCGCCCCGACGCCCACGTCCGGTGACGGAGTACGGGGAGCCCGAAGCCGGGTTGAGCCACCTGACGACCGACCCCACGCAACGAGCCCTACTTCCGCGACACGGCCTTGAGCGCCTCCAGCGCCCGCTTCCGCGCCTCGGCGTGATCGACGATCGGCTCCGGGTAGTCCTTCGCTCCCCTATCGACCCATCGCCTCACATACGCCCCGTCGGGATCGAACTTCTCGGCCTGGCTCGTGGGATTGAAGATACGGAAGTAGGGAGCCGCGTCGGCACCGCAGCCTGCCGCCCACTGCCAGCCGAGCGTGTTGGCGGCGAGATCCGCGTCGACGAGCGTGTCCCAAAACCACCGCGCTCCCTCGAGCCACGACACCCGCAGATCCTTCACGAGAAAACTCGCCACGATCATCCGCACGCGGTTGTGCATCCAGCCGGTCGCCCATAACTGCCGCATGCCGGCATCCACGATCGGAAACCCGGTGCGGCCGCGCTGCCACGCCCGCAGGCCCACTGGGTCGTTCACCCAGGGAAAGCGGGCGTAGTCTGACCGCAGTGGAGCGTTCGCCGTGTGCGGAAAGTGGTAGAGGAGGTGGTTGGCAAACTCGCGCCAGCCCAGTTCCCGCAGATACACCTCCGGGCTGCCGGTGATCTTCGCGGCTGGCCTGCCCCCAACGGCCGCGCGCACGGCATGCCACAGCCGTCGCGGCGACACTTCACCAAAATGCAGGTGCGGCGAGAGCGCGCTCGTGCCGTCGTGGTCGGGCCGGTCGCGCTCGGTGCCGTAGTCGGAGACCCCGCGGTCGAGAAACCGCTCCATCCGCCGCGCCGCCCCGGCCTCGCCGGGCGTCCAGGTCTGGCGCATCGTGGCGGCCCAGTCGATCGCGGGCAACAGGCCGAGCGAGCCGACGGAGACACCCTTGGGCTGCTTCTCGGCGGGCCGCAGCTTCTTCGGCCGGGCGAGCGGCTCGGCCGGCTCCTCGCAGGCCAGGAGCGCCCGCCAGAAGGGCGTGAACACCTGGTAGGGCTTGCCCTCCTTCGTCGCCACCTTCATGGGTTCATAGAGCAAGGCGCCGTTGAAGCTCTCGGCGTCGAGCCCGGCTGCGGCCAGCGACTTCTTGATGTCCGTATCGCGGGCGATCACGGCGGGCTCGTAGCGGCGGTTCCACGCCACGTGCGTGGCGCCCACCTCATCGGCCACCTTGCGCAGCGCGGCGAGCGAGGGCCCACGGCGGATGACGAGGGGCGCCCCGGCCTTGTCGAGCGCCGCGGCGAGCTTTTCCAGCGACTGGTGCAGCCACCACCGCGATGCGGCCCCCGGCTCCCACGGAGCCTCCTCCTCCGGCGCCCAGATGAAGACCGGGACGACGGCGCCGCGGGCCGCCGCCGTGACGAGCGCCGGATTGTCGTCGAGCCGCAGATCGTGACGGAACCAGAGAATGGTGGTGGCGGCTGGCATCGGTGGTTTCCTCGGACGGCGACAGGCTACCGCGCCAACGCGGCGTGGAGGATCTCGACGGGGTGGAGGGCGTGGCGGCCCGTGCCGTCGAAGACCTGGTGGCGACAACTCGTGCCCGGAGCCGCGATCAAGACGTCGGCCGCGGCGGAACGAACCGCGGGGAAGAGCACGAGCTCGCCGATCTGCATCGACAATTCAAAATGCTCGCGCTCGTAGCCAAACGAGCCGGCCATGCCGCAGCAGCCCGACGGGATCACCTCCACCGTGTAATTCCGCGGCAGCGAAAGCGCGGTCACCGAGGGGGCCAGCGAGGCAAGGGCCTTCTGGTGGCAATGACCATGGAGCTTGATCGAACGTTGCGCGTCCGTGAAGGCGTGGGCATCGATGCGGCCCGCGGCCGCCTCGCGGGCCAGAAATTCGTCGATCAGGAGCGCATGTTCCGCGAGGCCGCGGGCGGCCGGGGCGAGATCCTCGGGCACGAGGTCCGGATACTCGTCGCGAAACGACAGGATCGCCGAGGGCTCGATGCCGATGAGCGGCTCCGCGGCCGTGACGACGCCGGCGAGCAGCTTCACGTTGCGCACGGCGAGGTCGCGGGCCTCGCGCACCAGACCCTTCGAGAGCTGCGCCCGGCCGCTGTCGACGTGGTCGGGCACGACGACCTCCCAGCCGAGCGCCTCCAGGAGCTCCACCGCCTTGATGCCGATGGCGGCGTCGAGGGTGTCGGTGAACTCGTCGCAGAAGAGGTGCACGCGGCCATGCGGCGCCGGCCCGCGCCGCGGCGGCCGGCGGGCCAGCCACCTGCGGAGCGTGCCCCCCGCCAGCGACGGGAGCGACCGCCGCGGGTGGAAGCCGAGCGTTCGCTTCACCAAGCCGGAGATGCCGGGGGCGGCGACGGCAAGGTTGTAGAGCCAGGGGAAACTCGCCGCCCGGCGGAGCGATGCCGCCGAGCCCGCCACCAACCGCGTCCGCCACGGCACGCCCCGGGCATCGTGCACATGCTGCTGCCACTCGGCCTTGAGCCGGGCCATATCGACGTTCGACGGGCACTCGCTCTTGCAGGCCTTGCACGACAGGCAGAGATCCATCACCTGCGCCAGCTCCGGCCGCGACCAGGGATCGGCGGCCTGCGGGTCTGAGAGCGCCTGCCGCAGCACGTTGGCCCGGGCGCGGGTCGTGTGCCTTTCATCGCGGGTGGCCATATAGCTGGGGCACATCGTGCCGCCGATGAGGTGGGTCTTGCGGCATTGGCCCACGCCCGTGCACTTCTCGGCCGCGCGCAGCACGCCGCCGGTGTCGGCGAAGCGAAACACGGCCTCATGCCGCGGCTCCATGGCGGCCGGCGCGATGCGGAGCGACGTGTCCATGGGAGGCGTGTCGATGATCTTCCCGGGGTTGAGGATGCCGAGCGGGTCGAACGCCCGCTTCACCCGCTCCAAGAGCGCATAGCACTCGTCGCCCACCATCGTGCGGATGAACTCGCCGCGGAGGCGGCCGTCGCCATGCTCGCCGCTGAGCGATCCGCGGTATTTCTTCACCAGGCGGGCCACGTCGGTGGCCACGGCGCGGAACATCCGCAGCCCTTCGGGCGACCGCAGGTTGAACAATGGCCGGAGGTGCAATTCACCGGCACCGGCATGGGCGTAGTGGATGCAGTCGATGCCATACGTATCCGCGAGGAGGCGGTCGAACTCGGCGATGTACGCGGGCAGGTCTTCCACCGCGACGGCCGTGTCTTCGACGATCTCGCGCGGCTTCGCGTCGCCGGGCACGTTGTTCACCAGCCCCTGCCCCGCCCGCCTCAGCTCCCACACCCGGTCCCCTTCGGCACCGACGAGGACGGGATAGGCGTAGCCCAGCCCTGCAGACCGTAGGTCGGTCTCGAGGTCGGCGATCGCCCGCTGCACGCGGGCCTGCTCGGCATGCTTGAACTCGACGACGAGCACGGCGCCGGGATCACCGACGACGAACGAGCGGTTGGCAGCCTGCTCGCGGTTGTCCTTCGTGCAGGAGAGGATCTTGTCGTCGATGAGCTCGCAGGCGGTGAGCGTCGGCTCGCCTCCCCGGCGCCGCATCGCCACGAGCGTGGCCCGCATCGCCTCGTCGACCGAGCGGCAATGGATGCACACGAGCGCCCCGGGCGGCGGCAACGGGATGAGGCCGAGCTCGAACTCCACGCCGACGAAAAGCGTGCCCTCGGAGCCGGCGATGAGGCGGCACATGTTGAAGGCCGCGTCGCTCGCCGCGTCGAAGCAGGAGGCGTCGAGCAGGGCGTCGAGGGCGTAGCCGGTGTTGCGGCGGGTCACCTCCGGCCGGGGGAATGAATCGCGGATGAGCGCGCGGTGCGCCGCGTCGCCGAGCACGTCGCGGAGGGCCCGGTAGATCCGCGTCTCCAGGGCGTCGGGCCCGGAGCAGCGGGCCGTGAAGGCGGCAGCGGAGAGGGGCTCGAACGTCACCGCCGACCCGTCAGCAAGGAAGCCCCGTGCCGACACCAGGTGGTCGCGGGTGGATCCGTAGGCGATCGAATTGGAGCCGCAGGAGTTGTTGCCCACCATGCCGCCGATCATCGCCCACGACGCGGTGGAGGTTTCGGGCCCGAAGAACAGGCCGTGGGCCGCCAGGAAACGGTTGAGCTCGTTTCGGACCACGCCGGGCTGCACGCGGACGCGGCGCCTCTCGACGTCGAGGGCCACGATGCGGTTCATGTGGCGGCCGAGGTCGATGACGATCCCGCCCCCGACCACCTGCCCGGCCAGCGACGTGCCGGCCGTGCGGGGAATCAATCCGACGCGGTGGTCGGCGGCGAACCGCACGAGCGCCGCGACGTCGGCATCCGACTTCGGGAACGCCACGGCCAGCGGCCGCTCCTGGTATTCGGAGGCGTCTGTCGAGTAGATCGCGCGGGTGAGGTCGTCGGCGAGCAGCTCCCCCTCGAGGCCGGCGGCAAGTGCAGCGAGTGATGGCGCGGGCATGTGGCGGTGTCGTGACGGCGGAAAGACCGGGTGCCCTATCATGAGATGGGGCAGGTGGCGGCGGCAACGCCCGCCCCGGCATGGCAAGGCGGCCCGGCGCGGAGACATCGTAGCGTGGACCAACTTTCGCTGTTCCCGGACGCCGATGGCGTCGATCCCGCGCCGCTCGACGACGGCGTCCGCGGCCTCGCCGCCGCGCTGCCGGCACGGGTCCGGCTCGGCACCTCCAGCTGGTCGTTTCCCGGCTGGACGGGCATCGTTTATGCACCGCGCGGCCGCAAGCCGCCCACCGAACAGGTGCTCGCCCGGCACGGGCTGGCCGCCTACGCATCCCATCCGCTCCTGCGGACGGTGAGCCTCGATCGCACCTTCTATGCGCCCCTGACGAGCGCCGAGTTCGCCCGCTATGCCGCGCAGGTGCCGGCGGACTTCCGGTTCGTGGTCAAGGCTCCGGCCGCGTTCACCGACCCCTTCGTGAGGAAAAGTGGCTCGGGGGAGGCGGCTCGTGAGAACCCATCATTTCTCGACACGGCCGCCGCCGCGGCGGCGTTCGTGCGACCGGCGACGGAGGGCCTGGGGAAGCGGGCAGGGCCGCTTGTGTTTCAGTTTCCGCCGCTCGGCCGCCAGTTGCTGGCCGACGTGCCCCGGCTCATCGCCCGCATCGCCGCCTTCGCGGCGCTCTTGCCCCGCGGGCCACTCTATACGGTCGAGGTGCGGGACCCGCCATTGGCCTGCCCGGAACTCGCCGCGGCGCTGCGCGATGCCCGCGCCGTTCCCTGCCTGGCCGTGCATGCCCGGATGCCGACGGTGGACGAGCAGGCGGCGGCATTCGGGCTGGGCGCAGCCGAAGCCGGCCCGCTCGTGGTCCGCTGGAACCTGCACGCCGGCCGCGGCTACGAGGAGGCGAAGGCCGATTACTTCCCGTTCGACAGACTGGTCGAGGAAGACATCCCGAGCCGCTCGGCGCTCGCCCGCCTGGCCCGTATGACGGCAGCCGCGCATCGCGACGTCTTCATCACGATCAACAACAAGGCGGAGGGCTCCGCGCCGCTGTCGGTGATGAAGCTCGCGGCCGTGATCGCCGCCGCCAAGGCCGAACGGAACCCGACGCGGTGATGGCCGTCTTCATCCTGACGAATCCCATGCGGGCGAGCCGCTTCTTGCGGGTGTTTCCCGGGATTCGTACAACTTTGGGGCCTGCCTGCATCGCATCCACGTGAGGGGTTTTTCCATGGCCACAGCCACCGCAACGAAGAAGTCCGCCCAGCTGCCCGCGGCGAAGAATGTCGGCAGCGCGCTCGACGCGGCGATGAACGCCGGCAAGGGCATCCTCCGTCTCTCGCCGACCTGGGTGCCGCGGAGCTTCCTCCACCCCGGCAAGCGGGTGCGGCTCCATCCCGACGATTACTACGCCTACGGGCTCGACCGCGGCGGCATCGATGAGCGCTGGTTCGCCAGCACGACGGAAGCCGCGAACGAGGGCCGCGTGCCCGACGAGGGGCTTTCGTGGTGCGTGTTCAACGGCGAGCGGTTCCTCCTCCGCGACGCGGTGAGCGAAGGGGCCGCCACGCTCGTCGGCAAGGCCATCTGGGACCGCTACAAGAAGTGGCCGGTGTACTCGAAGTTCTTCGACAACATGGGGCCGATTCCCCACCACATGCACCAGTCGTTCGAGGACGCAAAGCTCGTGGGCCAGGAGGGCAAGCCCGAAAGCTATTACTTCCCCCCGCAATACAACAATTGCGACAACAACTTTCCCTACACGTTCATGGGGCTGGAGCCCGGCACGACGAAAGACGACCTCCGCCGCTGCCTCGAAAACTGGAACAAGGGCGACAACGGCATCCTCTACCACTCGAAGGCCTACCGGCTCGAGCGGGGCACGGGGTGGCTGATCCCGCCGGGCGTGCTGCACGCCCCGGGCTCGCTCCTCACCTATGAGCCCCAATGGGGCAGCGACGTGTTCGCGATGTTCCAATCGCTGGTGGAGGGGCGGGCGGTGCCGTGGAGCCTGCTCGTCAAGGACATGCCCGCGGAGAAGCACCGCGACCTCGACTTCATCATCGGCCAGCTCGACTGGGAGAAAAACGTCGATACGCACTACAAGGAGAGCAACTTCCTCGACCCGATCGTGGACGGGAAGCGGAGCGGCCCGGGCGCGACCGACAAGTGGGTCGTCTACGGCCAGATCGACGGCCGGCAGCTCTTCAGCGCGAAGGAGCTCACGCTCGAGCCGGGGGCGAAGATCACGGTGAAGGACGCCGGCGCCAGTGGCTGGATCACGGTGCAGGGAGAGGGACGGGTGGGCGTGCACGACGTGGCCACGCCCACGCTCATCCGCTTCGGCGAGATGACGGCCGATGAGCTCTTCATTTCGGCGACTGCCGCAGCCGACGGATACGTCGTGGAAAACACCGGGCCCGGCCCGCTGGTGGCGCTCCGCTACTTCGGCCCCGACGTCCATCCCGACCTCCCGAAACACGGGAAGAAGGGTTGATGCACCAACCGGGCACCACGACCCCGGCCCCTCGCCAGCACCTTCTTACCGTCATCGACCACAAGGACCGCAATCATGCCGCATACCGCACCGAAGCTTCATAACGCCATGTGGCCCGGCCTCGTCGGCAAGGGCGCCGATCCCGGTCAGGAGCCGCCAATCTCGCTCGACCGGATGCTGGAGTTGACAGCCGCGGCGAACGTGAACGGCCAGAAGTTCGACGGTATCGACTACTTCCTGTTTCTGCCCCACACCAATCCCGAGGCCAGCGACGCGGAGCTCCACACGATCGCCGACAAGATCGCCAAGCACGGGTTCACCGTGGGATCCCTCGTGGCCCCGGTGTGGCCGGGAACGGTGGGCGATTCGGCAATGGGCGACGCCGCCGCCCGCGAGAAGTTTCTCTCGGCCGTGAAGATGGCCTGCCGGATCGCGAACGTGTTCGAGAAGCACGGCGTGCGGAAATACGGCGTGATCCGCATCGACTCGGCCGAATTCGGCGTGGGCAAGTGGCGGGAAAACCCGCGGGCCAACACGGCGCGGATCGCCGAGACCTTCCGCGAGGCGGCGAAGATAGCCCGCGATCACGGCCAGCGGCTCGCGGCCGAGGGGGAGATCTGCTGGGCCGGCATGCACTCCTGGAAGGACATGCTCGATCTCCTGGAAGAGGTCGGCATGCCCGAGACGCTCGGCTTTCAGGCCGATCTCGCGCACACCTACCTCTACCTGCTCGGCTACAACGCCCCGGAGTACGCCCTGGTGAAGCCGGGCTACACGGAGGCCGAGTTCTGGCCTGCCTACGAGCAAATGGTGGCCAAACTGCGGCCCTGGACGATTGATTTCCACGTGGCACAGAACGACGGCGAGGTGCACGGCGCCGGCTCGCACGACAAGACTGGCAAGCACTGCCCGGCCGACGATCCGCGCGGCAAGCTCGACATCGTGAAGTGCTCCGGGCTGTGGCTGAAAGACGCCGACAAGCGCGGCATCCAGCACATCTGCTGGGACGGCTGCATGTTTCCCAATTCGACCCTGGAAAACCCCGCCACCTGGAACACCATCCTGAAAACCATGATCGCCGTCCGCGACGCCCACGGCTGGCGGTGAGGCTTCATCACTACGAAGGACATACGCATGGCAAAGCAGCTTCGCATCGGCATGATCGGCTACGGCTTCATGGGCCGCGCCCACTCCAACGGCTACAACCGCGTCAAGGACTTCTTCGATCTTGAATACCTGCCCGTGCTGCAGGCCGTGGCGGCCCGCGACGCCGCCAAGGCGAAGGATTTCGCGAACCGCTGGGGCTACGCCCGGGTGGAGACCGACTGGCGCAAGCTCGTGGCCGCCGACGACATCGATGCCGTCGACATCTGCACGCCCAACAACCTCCATGCCGAGATCGCCATCGAGGCCGCCAAGCACGGCAAGGCGATCCTCTGCGAGAAGCCGCTGTCGATGGACACGGCCGAGGGGGAGAAGATGTGCGCCGCCGTGGAGAAGGCCGGCGTGCCCAACATGGTCTGGTACAACTACCGCCGCATCCCGGCGGTGACGTTCGCCAAGCAGATCATCGACTCCGGGAAGTTGGGCCGCATCTTCCACTACCGGGCCGAGTTTCTCCAAGATTGGACGATCAACGCCGACCTCCCGCAGGGGGGCGCGGCGTTGTGGCGGCTCGATTCGGCCGCGGCCGGCAGCGGCGTGACGGGCGACCTGCTCGCCCACTGCATCGACACCGCGATCTGGCTCAATGGCCTGGTGAGCGACGTCACGGCGATGACCGAGACGTTCGTGAAGGAGCGGAAGCACCAGCTCACCGGCAAGATGGAGAAGGTGACGATCGACGACGCCTGTTCCTTCCTCTGCCACTTCAAGAACGGCTCGCTCGGCCTTTTCGAGAGCACGCGGTATGCCCGCGGCCACAAGGCGCTCTACACGTTCGAGATCAATGGCGAGAACATGAGCCTCAAGTGGGATCTCCACGACCTGCATCGGCTGCAGGTGTTCGACTACCGCGATGAAGGCCCGATGCGGGGCTGGAAGAGCATCCACGTGACCGACGGCGATCACCCTTACATGGGCAACTGGTGGGTGCCGGGCCTGGCGATCGGCTACGAGCATTCGTTCGTCCACCAGGTGGCCGACTTCCTCGATGCCTACGCCAAGAAGCAGCCAGCCCACCCGACGTTCCGCGATGCGCTCGAGACGCAGAAGGTGTGCGACGCCGTGCTCCAGAGCGCCAAGACCCACCAGTGGGTGAACGTGTAAGCGGACGTGGGCAATGACCGACGCGGCCGTGTCGTGATCATCGCCATGGCCGTGGCGTGCGCGGCAGGCTGCTGGCTTCTGCCGCCGTGGCGCTATGAGGTCGACGGCCTGTCGATGGCCCCAGCGCTGTTGCCCGGAGACACCGTCTCCTCGGGCTGGCTGCCGCGGGCCGGGCGCCTGTTTCCGCCACGCCGCTTCGAACGGTGGATCGTCTCCTCCCCGGACGGCAGGCCCGCGATCAAGCGGCTCTGCGGCCTGCCCGGTGAGGCGGTGGCCATCGCCGACGGCGATCTCGCGATCGACGGGACCGTCGTGCTGACGCCGCCGCACGTGCTGGCGGCACTGGCCTCGCCGGCCGGTGAATGCCTGGCCGCCGACGGCCCTTGGCAACGGGCGTTCGACCCCGCCGGCGTCCGCGACGACGTGGGGTTCGCTCCACACGAATCGCGGCGGCTCCTGCCCGTTCGCGACGTGGGGTTGGCCGCCGTGATCGATGCCGTGGGCCCGGGCCCCGTCGATGCCGCCATCCGCGTGGGCCGTCGCGCCATCCGCTGGCAGCTGCCTTCCCCGGGCCGCCATGCGGTCGTCGCGGGACGGCTCGACGGATGCCTGGTGGCAAGCGCCTGGTCGCTGCCCTCCGGATCACCCACCAGCGGCGGGCGTTGTGCGCTGCCTCCGTGCCCGCCCCGGGAATGGGCGATCGCCAAGCCGTGGCTGGCGAGCGATGCCGACAGGCCGCTCCTGGCCATCCATCTCGCCCGCGCTGGAACCCCCATCCCCGCGCCGGAGGCCGATCGCCTGATCCACACCTGCACGGCCTGGCGCGACGTGCTCCACCTGCCGCCAGCCGACGGCAGGAAACGCTGGCAGCTCGCCGCCGACGAGATCTTCGTGCTCGGCGACTTTCCGCCGGGAAGCCGCGACTCCCGCCAGTGGGGCCCTCTTGTCATGACGGCGCTCAAGGCCCGTTTGATCAGCGAGTAGTGCCGCTGCGGTGAGGCATCACCGCCGGGAAACATTGTCTCCCGACACCAGTCGCGCGCGGGCACACCTGTTTGGTGAGCCCTCACCACCGTGGTGAGAAATGACGGTTGGCCCATGAAACACAGGGCTTTTCTGCCTTTGCGCCGCATCCTGACGCGCATCGCACCACCGCTCTGGTGAGCGCTGTTTTTTCGCGTTGCGCGGTCGCGAACTTTTTTTCTCTCACGCAACCGCCTTGTTTGCTTGCAGTTGCGCGCCTCGCTCTCGCCCACGCCGCTGATTGGCACGGCGACTGCATTTCCTTTTCGACGTCGTGAGGAGCTGCGGATCACGCGCCAGCGAATCACGACGAGGTCATTTCAAGCAAAGAGAGGTGAATCATGATGATGGTCATTGCTTCCGGCATCACTGCCGAAGTGCTGACGCCCGAGGCCGGCGGCTCCGTTCTGCCGCGGGGCATGCGGCGGACCGGACTGCTCGACTGCCTGATCGTTTCCGGCAGCGGTGCTCGCCGGAGCCGGTTCGCGGCCGCCGCCGAACTCGCCGGCTGGACGGAATGCTCCACACCGGAGACGTCCGCCGAAGTCGGCCAGACGATCGACGGCGACTACCAGCTCGTGATCGTCGACCTCGCCGCCCCGCTGGGCGCGCGGGTGAACGACACGGTCGAACTCGCCGAGGAATTCGCCGCCCGCCCCGGCACGCTGCTGGTGATCTGCGGCTCCGAGGACAACGTCGACGAGGAGCTGTGGGCCCGTCAGTTGGGCGCGTGGCTCTACCTGCCCGGAGTCGCCGACGGCGACAGCCTGACATCGCTCTGTGTCGAAGCCCGCCGGATCCGCGAGGGCGCCGCCTTCGCCGGCGTGCGGTGATGCATCTCGGAACCGTCCGTTTTCCAGTTTTCTTTTCCCAAACCCCTCGACCGTAAGGAGAAGCCAGCCATGTCAGCTCCGTATTACGCCGACGAGATCGACCTCGACTACTCGTCCGCCCGCATTCGCGATCGCCGTGAGAGCGAACAGGAATCCCGCCGTCAGTCGCAGCCCCGCTACGCCAGTTCGCGGCGCGGCCCGACGCAGGCAAACGGCATCCATCGCCGTCGCAACAAGCGGTTCGCCTGGTAGTCCGCCAGCCGTCCGCACGGGGCTTCCGCCTCGCATTGCATCCCTTCGGGTGACCGTCGTTCGTGAGCGTTCCGAGTTTCCAGTTCGCAGTGACCAATCCCATGGCCTGTTTTCGCCCAACCCGACCCACCAGCCCCTCGCGGCTGCGTCGGCGCCTGACCTCGCGCCGCCTCCGCGGGCCGCTCGCCCGGAACATCCGGCGCGGCGTGGCGCGGCGGTCGCGGCGGCGACGCGTGTGGATGCACCACCTCGCCCCGGAAATGCAGGCCGCCACGTCGGCAGTCTCCCGGCACAGCACGTTCCTTCACTCACCAGGCCACGGGCCGGTGGGCAGTCACCACCACATCTCGACTGCCTCGCCACCGTGGGATCCGCCGGGCCGATGCCCGTCGGAGGCCTCCGCACCCATGAGCACCGCACCGTCTGACTATCTGAACTCCGTCTCGAGAAAAGGACCCCGAACCATGTCTCCTCACAGTCTCGTTCTCCGAGCCGTGGCGGCGGCCGCACTGGTGTGCTCCGCTTCCACCGCAACACTGGCCGGCACAGTGAACCACGGCACGTTCACCGGCACGAAGGTCAGCTACCACGACATCACGGAAAGCGGCGCCGACATCCCGCCGTCGCTCTTCGTGCCCAAGACCCCCACGGTGACCGACACCCCGGTATCGCAGCTCACGTTCCTGCCGGAACAATTCCTGCAGACCGACCAGAGCGCCTCGTTCGACCTCAAGACGAAGTCTTCGCTGTTGAGCATCGGTGTGGCAGGCCTGCAAAACGAAGGCGTGTCATTCGCCCTGAACGGCCTGAAGCTCAACATCGCGGGCACTTACAGCCTACTCGCTCCGTTCCCCACATCGTTCGCCCAGGTGAGCCAGGCGGCGAGCTACACGGTGCAGGTGACCGGCGTGAACTGGCAGCCCTTCAGCGGCGGTGCGTCGGTGAATGGCATGATCACCATCACCCCCGCCAGCTACCAGTTGACCGGCCCCCAGGCCGGCTACAGCAACGGCAATTGGTCGGGGTCGAGCCTCATCGATTGGGACGCCGTGCGGACCGCTGCCGGCGTCAGCAACAGCGACCACATCACCGATATTCGGATCCAACTGACGGCCGACGTCTCGGCGGCCGGCCTGTATGGGTATGCCCGGACGTCGTTGACGAACTTCAGCGTCGAGAATCCGACGGCCCCCGTCGCCGTGCCGGAGCCGCCGACGATCATCCTGGCGGGCCTCGGAGCCGTCGCCGTGGTCGCCAACGGCTTCCGCCGCAAGAAGCAGCGGCAGCCGATGGCGACGGGGCTGCTCCTGAACCAAGCCGACGAAGCCGGTGCGATCGCCCTCACGGCCTGATCGCGGCTGACGAGAGGCCCTCGACCGAGGCATCGTATCGGTCACCCCCTTGCCGTCCGCGTGGTGGTGGACGGAGTTCAGCGAACCGGGCCGCGAAAGCGGCCCGGTTTGTTTTTTCCGGGCCTCTTTCACTTGACCCGCGGAAACATCGAGTCGGCCTCGTGGATCACGGTCAGGCTCTCGGACTTGGCCGCGAGACGCTCCACGACCTGGGGCGAGGCGGCGTACCCGAACTCCAGGTCCTCGACGGTGGATTCATCGAGCTCGGACAGCAGCACGAGCCGCTTGTCGCCAAGAGCCCGGGCGAAGAGCCGCGTCTGCAGGGCATCCGCGACGAGTTGCGGATCGCCCGTGCCCACCGCCTCGCGCACGAGTTCCGCGAGCGGGGCACCTTGGCGCCATCGCGAGAAGACCATTCCCGGCTGCTCGGCAAGCGAAGTCACCAGGCAGATCGTGCCCCCCGGATGCGTGACCCGCGCCGCCGCCGCCAGCGCCCGCGTCACGCGGCCCCAGCAATCGGCCCGCTCGACATCGGCTTGGAGTGGGTGACTGACCGACGCGATCGTGAGCCCTGCCTCGCGGCTCACCGCCGGGCTCCACTCGGCCGCGAAACCGCGGGCTTGGCGCCCCGCCTCTGCGGGCAAGCCGAAGGCCGCCGCCGCCAGCGTTCCCTCGCGGCCGAAGACCAGCCGCAGGCTCGCACACACGCCCACCTGCCAGGTGATCTGCTCCATCTCGCTCCGCCAGCCCGCCAGGGCGCGCCGCCCGCGCGTGGCGAGCTGGGTCAGGAGGCCAAGGCGGCTCTCGGGCCGGGAAAACGTGGGCCACAACTCCCCCTCCAGCGAACGGCCGCCGAGAGTCGCATCCCATTGCCAACACCCGATCGAAACGACGACGTCGGCATCGACGATCTCCCGCGAAAGATAGAGCGGCAGGCCTTCTTCATCGGCTCCCAGGTACGCCGTGTCGGCATCCCGCGACGGCCCCTCCCGAACGGTCACGGTGTCGCCCGCCGCCGCGCCGGCTGCCTCGAGGCAGCGCTGGACGGCCGCCAGCACGTGCGGCTCCTGGGGGATCGGCCCCGCCACCGCGATGGCCACGCGATCCCCGGGCACGACATGCTTGCCGAGGGGTGGGCTCGCCGCCGGCTCGTTGATGGCCCGCGTCACCGCGTCATCCACCGCCGCCCCGGCGGCTCCGGCCGGTCCGCGGCACTCGGCGATCAGGGCGCCCGCTGGCGGAACCAACGCGAGCGGCTTGTCGCCTCCGCAGGCAAGATGAATCGGTGAACGGGTGCGCTTCGGCATGTTCGCATTGTATCCCGCGGGATCCTTCGCGATCATGCCCGGCATGAAACCCTCCCTCCTTTTCCACCGCATCTTTCGCGCACTGTCGTTGGCGGTGATGGTCGGCTGCTCGACCGATCCGCGCAGCCTCCTCGACGCGACGGCCCGCGCGTATCGTGAGGCGAAGACATACGCCGACGACGGCCGCGTGAGAATCACCTTCACCCGTGGGGATTCCCGGACCGAGCAGACGATTCCCTTCCGCGTCGCCTTCGAGCGGCCCGACAAACTGCGCATCGATTGCTACGACGCCCGTATCGTCGCCGATGGCACCACGCTCTTCGCAGCGGTGGGCAACGTGCCGGCCCAGGTGCTCGCCGAGCCGATCACGAGCCCGCTGATGATGGACCAGCTCTTTGCCGACGAGCAGGTGCGGGCAACGCTTGCCGAGGGCGACGCCGGCTGCCCAACACAGCTTCCTCTCCTGCTCGCGGACGACACGGTCGACCTGATCCTCGCCGACGCGACCGCCCCACCGCGGGCCGTGGGCACCGAGACGGTCGATGGCCGCCCCTGCACGCGGGTCGACATTCCCAAGCCGGATGGGCTGCTCTCGCTGTGGATCGACCGGACGAACCATCTTCTCCGTCGCCTCTCGCTCCCCACCAACGCCTACGCCGCGACGCTGTCGCAGCAGTCGGGCGCGGTGACCGGCGTGTCGGTCGTCGTGGACTTCGTCGCTGCATCGCTCGACGCGCCGATTCCGGCGGATGCCTTCACCTTCGCCGTGCCCGAAGGGGCGGCACGGGTGGCAAAGCTCGAGCCTCCCGCCGCACCGCGGCCGCCGAGCGGCCTCGTCGGCAAGCCGGCGCCGCCGTTCACGCTCACCGGCCTCGACGACGCGAATGTTTCCCGGGAAGGGCTGGCCGGCTCGGTGGCGGTGCTGGAATTCTTCTTCAATGAGTGCCGTCCCTGCGCCACGACGATGCCCCAGGTGGCGAAGGCCGTCGCCGCGACAAGCGCCGCAGGCCACAGCGTGAGACACTTCGCGGTGAGCGTCGACGAGGCCGATGTGGCCGCGGCGACGCTGACGGCGAAAGTCCGCGACAGCGGTGGCGGTGGCGAAATCCTCCGCGACCCACGTGGCGTGGCAGCCGAGGCGTTTGAAGTCGACGCGCTGCCGGCGCTCGTCGTAATCGCCAAAGACGGCACCGTTGCCGACATCGTGTGTGGCGATCACCCGCGGATCGGTGATGATCTGGCCGCGATCCTCGCCGCGGTGGATGCCGGGAAACCCACGGCGCCCCTGGTTCGGGATCGGTTCGAGGCCCGGCTCCGCGAATACAGCGGCCTGCTCGACAGAGTCGCCGGTGGCGACACGGTGCAGCGGCTCCCGGAGCAGGTCATCGCACCGCGGCGGCAGCCGGTGCGGTTCAAACTGGCGGCCGCGTGGCGGAGCGAGGCCGTGGCGATGCCGGGCAATCTCGTGTGCCTCACCGAGGGGAACAGTGCCGAAGGCAGGTCGGCATCGGCCGCCCGCATCGTCTGCCTCGATGGGTGGCGGACGATCGTGAGGCTCGACGACGCCGGCGAGGAAGTGGGCCGCCACGAACTCGACCTGCCGCAGGGTGCGGCCGTCGGCATGCTGCGGACCGCGGTCGATGCCGCTGGCAACCGCTGGTGGCTCGGGACTTCAAAAGGCGGGCAGCATCTGTTTCTTTTCGACGATGCGTGGCATCTGCAATTGGCCTACCCGCCGCTCGACGCCCCGGATCATGCCGGCATCAGTGACGCCCTGCTGACCGACACGACCGGCGACGGCACACCGGAAATCGTCGTGGGCTACCTGGGCACGGTGGGCGTGCAGTGCGTCGATCTCCACGGAAAACGGCTGTGGCGCGACCGCTCCGTGCAGGGCATCGCCTCGCTTGCCGCGCGGGAGCCAGTCGGGGCCGGCGGCCGTGGCGTGGTGGCCGTGGACGGCATCGGCCGGCTCGTCTCACCCGGCGCCGACGGCGGCGCCACGGCGGCCGCGCGGGGAGGCGACGGGGCTTCCGCCACGGACGGGCTCGTGCTCCGGCAGGTGTTCGCCGGTCCGGTGGCGACCGACGCAACCTGGGCTTTCATGGGCATCGCCGGGGCGTCGCTGAGCACGAATGTCGCCGTCGGCTTCTCGGAAACCGGCGCTATCACCTGGAAGATCCCGCTTCCCGACGGGGTCCATCGCGATGGGCCGATCGAGCCGGTGGCCTGGGCCGACCTGCTGGGAACGCCCCGTCGGCAGTGGCTCATCGCCGCCCCGGACGGCTCGGTGACGGTGGCCTGGGCCGACGGCGGCATGGTCGATCGCTACTGCCACGGCCGGCCGCTGGTGGGGATCGGCGGCTACCGCGCTGCTGACGCCGGCCATGTCGTGCTCGCCACGCCGGAAGGCATCGAGTGCCTGCGGGTCGAGGACGTCGCGCTCGACTGAAGCCGTCGGCTCAGCGCAGGCCCGGCACGACGCCGATCCGGAGACGCGGCCGCGCAACCCGCATGACCGGCAGGGGCTTACCTGCTTGCCCTGCCTCTCACGTCGCGAGAACCGCACGTCGATACCGCCTTCTGGGCGTGCGGCATGGAGCGGCACGCCGACCTTGGAGCAAGCGACCGGTGTCTGTGTCCCGTTTTTCCATCGTCGTCATCGTGTTCGTCGGTGCTGCAGCCTTCCTTTCGAGCCAGGGAGCCCGTGGGCAGGAGACGATCATGATCACGGAGGACCCCACGACGGTGGTGGACGATGCAGCGTCCGGTTCGGGTGCGTGTGGCTGCCAGTCCGTGCAGCGTCCGCCATGGCATGGGAATGTGCGGGGCATGCAGTGTGGATGCGATCCATGCTGCGACCCGCACACGGGCGTCTTCCACGCCGACCCGCGCGGCCAGTTGCGGATGCGGCAGATGGCGCGTGCGAACTGCATGCGGATGCCGTCGTGCTTCCCGCGGCTGCACACCTGGTGCCGCGACGGCTACCTCCCGTCGCCCGAGCCGCCAGTCACGCCCCGCTGCCACCAGTGCGGCGCGGTCATCGAAGGAGGCTTTTGAGCAGCCGCTGCCGGCATGCCGTGATCAGGAACTGGTCCACACCCGCCCCACGACCAGCATCACCGCAACCACGAGCAGCGCGCCAGCCACGTCGATGATCGCGCCGCTGCGCAGCATCGCGCGGAGAGGGATGCGACCGGTGCCGTAGACGAGCGCGTTGCACGGCGTGCTCACCGGCATCATGAAGCCGAGGCTGGCCGCGAAGGTGGCCGCCAACGCAGCGGGCAATGGGTCGCTGCCCGTCGCCCGGGCCAGCGCGATCACCACGGGCACCACCATCGTGGCGCTGGCCGTGTTGCTCGTGAACTCGCTGGTGACCACGGCCACCGCCGCGGCCACGGCGACGAGCACGGTGCCGGCCCAGGGGCCGGCGGGAATCACGGCCTGCATCGCCTCCCCGAACGCCGCTGCCAGCCCGGTGGAGAAGCAGAGCTCGCCCAAGGCCATGCCGCCGCCGTAGAGGAGGACGATATCCCAGTCGATCCGGGCCTCGCGCCACGCCAGCACGCGCGGCCGCGTGCCATCGGCGGACCGATCTCCGGGAAGAATGAACAGCAGGATCGCGCCGATGAGGGCCGCCACGCCTTCCGGCAACCGCTGCCCGAGCCAGCGGCTCACCGGCTGTGCCGCCCCCAGGATCGCCACCAGTACGCCGGGCAGCACCCACAACGCCACCGTGACCGCGACCACAACGGCCGTCGAACGCTGGCCGGCCGTCCAGGGCCCGAGCCGCCCGCGCTCGGCAGCCACGAACGACGCCACCCCTTCGATCCGTTCGAGACCGGCCGGAAACATCCGCTGGAGCACCGCCACGGCCACCGTGGTCATCACCGCGACCAGCGGCACACCCACCAGGCACCAGCCGAGGAACGACACGGCGACGCCCGCCTCCTCGCGGATGAACGACAGGCCGATGAGGTTCGGCGGCGTGCCGATGGGCGTCGCCAGGCCGCCGATCGAAGCGGAGAAGGCGACACACAGGTAGAGTCCGGTGGCGAATGCCGGATCGGGCTTCCTGCCGGTCTGCCGCCCGGCCATGTCGATGGCCCCGAGGATGCCGCTCACGATCGCCACCATCATCGCCGCGGTGCAGGTGTTGGAGATGAAGGCGCTGATCATCACGCACACCAGGGCCACCGCCGCAATGATCCGGCCCGGTCGCTCCCCGACCCACGGCCACGAGAGCACGCCATAGGCCAGCCGGCGGTCGATCCCGTGGAGCCGAATCGCCTCGGCGATGAGGAACGACCCGATGAAGAGGAAAATCAGCGGATCGGCGAACGGGCGAAACACCTCCTTCGCCGGCGCAACTCCCGCGACGACGCAGGCGACCGCGCCCAACAGCGCCGCCACCGCCAACGGCAGAGCCTCCGTGACCCACAGCACGATCACCGCCACGACGATCGGCGCCAGCACCTGGGCTTCCGGGGAGAGGTTCATGGCGACAATGTATCGCGCCCAACCCGGCCCGGGGATGCACACACCCTCTCGGCGGACGTTCGCTGCGTCGACCAATCCGCCCTTGGCGGATCGGTGCCCGCAGTCCTCCGCTCCCTGCATGTCCGCTTCGCTTCGGCATCCCTGCCTGCGCTCGCTCCCATAGCCCGCGAGAGGGTATGTGCATCCCCGAGCCTTCCCGCTTTCACGAGAAAAAGGGAGAGGCTGCGGGTGACCCGTACCCCGGGAGCCGGCGTATGCTGACAAGCGCAGCCTGGAGGGCGAAGCGCAGTCAGCATCCGAGTGAGCGAAGGGCAGGATGCCCGTAGCGAACGTCCGGCGACGGGGGATGGGTCACCCGCAGCCGGTTTGATCGCGTTGAGCCTGGCGTGATCAGTACGTCTTGCCGAGCGCCGCCTGGGCGGCGGCCAGTCTGGCCACCGGCAGGCGGAACGGAGAGCAGCTCACGTAGTCGAGCCCCACGTGGTGGCAGAAGACCACCGAATGGGGATCGCCGCCGTGCTCACCACAGATCCCGAGCTTGATGTCCTTGCGGGTCTGGCGTCCCTTCTCCACGGCGACCTTCATCAACTGCCCCACGCCCGACACGTCAATCGACGCGAACGGGTTGGCCTTGAATATCCCCTCGTCGGTGTATTTCTGCAGGAATGAGCCCATGTCGTCGCGGCTCATGCCCAGGCAGGTCTGCGTGAGGTCATTGGTGCCGAACGAGAAGAACTCGGCCGTTTCGGCGATCTCGTCGGCGGTCAGCGCGCCGCGCGGGATCTCGATCATCGTGCCGACCATGTACTTGATCTTCTCACCCGTCTCCTTCTGCACCTGCTCGGCGACCCGGTGCACGATATCGACCTGGTTGTCGAGTTCCTTCTTGAAGCCAACCAGCGGGATCATGATTTCCGGCTTCACCTTGATGCCGTCCTTCTGCACCTTGGCCGCGGCCTCGAACACCGCGCGGGCCTGCATCTCGGAGATCTCCGGATAGCTGATGCCCAGGCGGCAGCCGCGGTGGCCGAGCATGGGGTTGAATTCGTGCAGCGCGTGCACGCGGGCCTGCACCGCCTCCAACGGAAGCCCGAGCTTGCGGGCCAGGTCGGCCTGCGCCTTCTCGTCGTGCGGAACGAACTCGTGCAACGGCGGATCGAGGAAGCGGATCGTGGCTGGCCGCCCTTCCAGGGCGCGGAAGATGCCCTCGAAGTCGTCGCGCTGGTAGGGAAGCAACGTGGCCAGCGCCTCGCGGCGGGCCGCCTCATTCTCGGCGAGAATCATCTCCCGCATGGCGTCGATGCGGTCGCCCTCGAAGAACATGTGCTCGGTGCGGGTCAGGCCGATGCCCTCGGCACCGAAGGCGATGGCGTGCCTCACCTGCTCGGGTGTGTCTGCATTGGTCCGCACGCCGAGTTTCCGGTGCTTGTCGGCGAGTTTCATGATGAAGTCGTAGTACTGAAAGACCTCCGAATCGGCCGGCTTCATCGTCTTCGCGATCAGCACCTGCTTGAGCTCGCTGTCGGCCGTCTTGATCCCGCCGGCGAAGACCTCGCCGGTCGAGCCGTTGATCGAGATGGCTTCTCCCTCCCGGAGCGTCTGGCCCGCACAGGAGAGCGTGCCCTTGGAATAGTCGATCTGGATCGCACCGGCACCGGCCACGCACACCTTGCCCATCTGCCGGGCGACGAGAGCGGCATGGCTCGACACGCCGCCGCGGCTGGTGAGGATGCCCTCGGCGGCGATCATGCCCCGGAGATCCTCCGGCGACGTTTCGACGCGAGCGAGCACGACCTTCACTCCCTTGTGGGCCAGTTCCTCGGCCTTGACGGCCGAAAACACGAGCTGGCCAGTAGCCGCGCCGGGGCCCGCGGGCAGGCCGGTCGTGAGCAGCCGGCCTCTCTTCTTCGCGGCTTCGTAGTCTGCCCGGTCGAAGATTGGGGCGAGCAACTGGGAGAGCGCGTCGGGATCGGCCGACTGGATGGCATGCTCGGCCGTCATGAGCTTCTGCTTCACCATGTCGTGCGCGATCTTCACGTAGGCCAGGGCCGTCCGCTTGCCGTGCCGCGTCTGCAGCATGTAGAGCTTCTTCTTCTCGACGGTGAACTCGAAGTCCTGGACGTCGCCGAACTTCTTCTCGAGTGTCTGGCGGACCTTCTCGAGCTGCTTGTAGGTGGCGGCGAACATCGGGTCGTGGGCCATCTCTGCCACGGGCTTCGGCGTCCGCACGCCCGCGACCACGTCTTCGCCCTGGGCGTTGACGAGATACTCGCCGTAGAAGACGTCTTCACCGGTGGCAGGATCGCGGGTGAAGGCCACGCCAGTGGCGCAGTCGTCACCCATGTTGCCGAACACCATGCTCTGCACGTTGACGGCCGTGCCCCACTCGTCGGGGATCTTGTACTTGCGGCGGTAGAGGATGGCCCGTTCGTTCATCCAGCTGCCGAACACGGCCCCGACAGCCCCCATCAGCTGCTCGAACGGATCCTGCGGGAAGCCCTTTCCGGTCCGCTCCTTGATGAGCTGCAGATACCGCTTGATGAGCTCGCGGAGATGAACGTCGCTGAGGTCGGTGTCGAGGTGGATGCCGAGCTGGTGCTTGAGGCCTTCCATCACCTCCTCGAAGGGATCGTGCTCGTTTTCATGCCGCTTCTGCACACCCATCACGACGTCGCCATACATCTGGATGAAACGGCGGTAGGAGTCGTAGGCGAACCGCGGGTTGCCGGTGGCCTCGGCGAGCCCCTTCACGGTCTCATCGTTGAGGCCGAGGTTGAGGATCGTGTCCATCATGCCCGGCATGCTGTCGCGGGCACCGGACCGCACGCTCACGAGCAGGGCGTTGCGCGGATCGCCGAACTTCTTCCCCGTCTCCTTTTCCATGAGCTTCATGGCGGAGGCGACCTCCTCCTCGAGGCCCTTGGGAAACTTCTTCTTGTTGTCGTAGTAGTCGATGCAGACCTGGGTGGTGATCGTGAAGCCCGGCGGCACGGGCAGCCCGATTTTCGTCATCTGGGCGAGGTTCGCCCCCTTGCCGCCGAGGAGCGACTTCATGGTGCCGTCGCCGTCGCACTTCTTGGCTCCGAAGTAGTAGATCATCCGCCCCGGCTTGGCGGCCTTGCCGGCCCCCTTGGACGACTTCTTGCCGGCGGACTTCTTCTTGAGCTTGAGCGTGGAGGCCATGGGAGGTGCTGTGACCTTTCGGGACGGGGAGAGGACGGGGCAAACGGCGGGTTTCCGCCGGGAAACTCGCCAGAATCTACGTTCGCGGTGGGGCGCCGTCAACGAGCCTGGCGGCAGCCGGGAAAGAGCCCGATCATGCCTTGGCAGCCGAGCGGGCGGCCCGCCGCCACCTGAGAAGGCCCAGCAGGCCCGCACCGGCGGCCGCCATCGCGTAGGTCGAGGGCTCGGGAACGGCAGGCGTGTACGTATACCGCAGCGTAATTGGGGCCACCGTCTGCAGATTCGCCGAATTGAGTGTCATCGCGGGCCCGTTGTCGGTGCCGATGGCGAACAGAGAGGTGATAGAGAGCGGGACGTTGAAAGTCCCGGCACCCACGGCGCTCGACGTACTCGTGAAATACGTTTGGTAGCTCGTCAGATCCCGTGTCAGCTGCGTCAATTGCTGCCCATCACCCGTCAGGGTGAATGTCTGCGTCGTCGAGCCCGCCAGTTCATACGAGGAGGGAGTCGCCGTGGAGAGCGGAATCGAGGGAGTAGTCACGAACGCCGTCGGACTCGTCGTCGTGTTATCCGGAGCGCCCGAACCGCTGAATGTCACCCGCAGACGATAGGCGGGATTGAAGAGATGGATCGGGTCGGGGTCGCTGTTGGAAACCGCGTAGGAACCAAACGACGTGCCCGTGATCATCAAGCTGACCCCGGTGAGGGTGCCCCATCGGGGGTTGAATTGATCGAACAGATGAAGCTCGTTCACGGCCGTGCCAGAGCCGAAGAATGCGAACGAGTAGGTCTGGTCCATCGTGTCGGCCGCCGCGGAAGAGGCGACGGCGGCTGCCAAAAACAACCCCAGCACTACGCGGCGAGGACGAATCGGGAGCGGTCGTGGACGATCAAGACTCATGGCGGCTGGCTCTCGTTGGTGCATTGCAATGGTGAGGAACGCCTCCCTATCGCCGCACCAGACTTTAATCCGGAGGCAACTCCCATGCCAGCATTTGGCACCTATGCCCCAATCCGCGTTGAGAACGGTCGAAAAGAAGCATTTTTGCTTGGAAAACGACTCTGAATCGCCCGGATGTCTGTCGCAAATGCCGTTCTTTCTCTTTGCCGTCGTGCTGGCTGGCAGAACCCTTTTTCACAGGCCTTTCGAATTCATTCCAAAAACTTGCGAATTGATTCGCTTTTTTTGGGAATCACAGTAACCTGTCCTTAGTCGGCATTTCACGGGGGCTGCACCGGCTGGATCCGGGGCACGTGGTGACCGCCGACGGGACGAAGCCCGCTATGGAAAGCCTTCTCACGGACAGGGCCCCACCGAACGGCACCGGAGCTACTGGCGTCGCTGCCCGGCGGCCCAATCGGCATTGGTCGCGGCTTCCCGGAACGTCGCCGGCTGTGCACCGGGTCGAAGACTCGATCGGCCGGGCGGCGCAGTTCGACTGCCCCGTGCTCATCACGGGCGAAACCGGCTGCGGCAAGGAAGAGATTGCCCGCGCCATCCACGCGGCCAGCGGCCGGGCCACGAAGCCGTTCGTGTCGGTCAACTGCGGCGGGCTGGTGTCGACACTGGCCGAGAGCCAGCTCTTCGGCCATGAAAAGGGCTCCTTCACGGGCGCGGTCGGACAGTCACTCGGCGCGTTCCGGGCCGCCGAAGGCGGCGTCGTGTTTCTCGATGAGATCGGGGAGATGCCGCTCGACCTGCAGCCGAAGCTGCTGCACGTGCTCCAGCAACTCGAGGTGACTCCAGTCGGCTCGAACAAGAGCCACCGCGTCGACATCCAGGTGATTGCCGCCACCAACCGGGATATCGAGGCCGCCGTGGAAGCCGGCGACTTCCGCGAGGACCTTTTCTATCGGTTAAACACGATCCACATCCGCGTGCCATCCCTCCGCGATCGCGGCGAGGATATCCCGCTGTTCATCGAGTATTTTTCGAGTCATTTCGCCCAACGCTACGGCCGCCGGTGCTGGCGGCCGTCGCCGGCGGTGCTCGAACGACTCGTCGCCCATCCCTGGCCAGGAAACGTGCGGCAGCTCGTGCAGACGATCCAGCGGCTTTACGTTTTCGAGGGCCGCGAGGAGATGGTGCTCGCCGAACTGTTCGGCGGGGCGATCGACGATGCCACCGTCGCGGTGGCGGCCGATCCCGAGCCGTTCGCTCCACGCGCGGCGCAGTCCCCCATGGCGGGCGGCGAGCCCGAGGTGCCACTGCTCAACCTCGTCGCCTTGCGGCGGCTCGCGGTGCGGCAGGCGATGCGGTTGACGAACGGGCACCGCGGTCAGGCAGCGGAATTGCTCGGGGTTTCGCTCAACACGATGACGCGCCTTGCCGCCGAGTCCTGCCCAGAATTGCCAATGGCCAAGGCGGGGCGAAAGCGTTCGCACCGCCCCAAGTGAGTCGCAGCCGTTTCGGTGCGGCACCGGCTAATCGTGCTGGCCGAGCCATTGCTCGCGAATCCGATCGAGCGTGCCATCTTCGCGCATGCGGAGGATGCCAGAATTGAGCCGCTCGCGCATCGGGCTGTCCTGCTGCAGCCCGAGGCCATAATCAAACGACTCGAAGATCGGGCCGACAAGTTTGATGGCGGCCTGTGCACGTCGATTGACGACAAACATCATCTGTTGGTTTTCGCCCGCGACGGCCTCCACCATGCCCAAAGCCAGCGCATCGAAAGCCTCGTCGATCGTCGCAAACTCCTCCACGATCGCGCCGCGCTGCCGCACCGCGTCAACCGCCACGGATCTCGCCTGGCAACCCACCGTGCGCGTGGCCAGGTCGCGGGGACCGTGGATCGTGCCCGTCACGCGGTCGGCCGTCATGGTGGCCGTGAGAATGCTCGTGAAGGCGGCGATCAGGCCGATGCCCCCCACCATCCACAGGAAGGCGATGGCTCGGCCGAGCAGGCTGTCGACATGCTTGTCGTCACAGCCGCCGGTGACGATGGCAGAGATGGTCCACCAGATCGCCTCCCCCACGCCGCGCAGGTATTGCCGCGGAAATGAATGCTCGTTGCCGTTGCGTTCGAACCACCAGAGCACGTGGCCCGACAGCAGGACGAGTCCCACGACCCCGGCCAGCAGCCCGACGAGCCGCCATGTGACGAGCGACCCCAGAGCGGCGACGAAGCCGGTCGAGTTTCGCTGCCGCACCGCCACACGGAGGCCCGAATGGAAGATGGAGTGGGTGAAATCGATCTTTTTCTCGCGCTCTTCGGTGATCGCCAGGGGCCCGAGCGCCACGTCCACCTTGCCGTCGCCCAACTGATCGAAAAAATCGAGGAACGATGGCGTGCGGACAAACTCGGTCGCCACGCCCAAACGGGCGGCAAGATTGTCCCAGACGTCGATGATCATGCCGGTCGGCCGTTCGCCAGTCCACTCCGCCGCGGCGGTCAGCGGGGCGACGGCAACGCGGAGTTTTTCGCTGGTGGGATCGTCTGCCGAGGCGATGGTTCCGCCGGCGGCAACCGCCGCCATCAGGCATGCGACCCACAGGAGCGTCTGTTTCCCGA
>JBIIIP010000115.1:0-9483 GCA_044234625.1 Pirellulales bacterium
CTGCCTCCATTGCCTCGCGCCGGCTCGCACGGCGACGACACCCGCGGCCACACATGCTACCGCACCGGCGACTGCCCAGAGCGGAACCGCAGCGAACGACGCGGTCGACGCGCCTGCACGGCCGCCGCCGAACATCGCCAACACCACCAGCGGCATCGAGTTGTGCACCAGGTGCCCGACGATCGCCGGCAGGAGGCTGCCGGTCTTCACCGTGACCCAGCCAAGCACCAGGCCGACGACGAACGTCTGCGGCATCCGCTCCGGCATCAGGTGCGCCACGGCGAACAACGCCGCCTGGCCGACGATCGCCGCCGCCACCCGCCGCGGCGACTCCGTGTTGCCGAGAAATGCGGAGAGCACCCATCCTCGATACAGCAACTCCTCGCCGAACGCCGGCAGTGCCGCGATCACCAGCCATGAAAGCCACCCGGGCTGGCCCCCCACCAGCGCCGCCAGCCGGCCCGCAAAGTCGCCTGATCCGGCGGAGAGTCGGCCCCCCGTGAACGCCGCCAGCGCCGCCACGCCCACCGTGTACACGCCCACCCCGATCAAGGCCGCACCCACGACAGCGGCCACCGTGGCGGGCCGGACGAAGAACGTCCGCCGCAAGGCGACCCGCTGCCACAAGGTGAAGATTGCCAGCGGCAGATACACGGCTGCCAACTGCTGCAGCGGAAGCGCCCGCACGAGATCGGCGGGCATGAATCCCTGCGAATACCAGAGCGCCGCCAAGCCGGCGAGGACGGGCAGCACGCCCTGCACGAACGTGGGCCGTGGCCGCGACACGGGTCGTGCGAACGCATGCCCGGCGGCATCCGCCCCCCGGAAGAGCATGTCTTCATCGACGAGCGTCAGCGCGGTGACCTTGAGGAGGAGCCACGCCAGCGCCGCGGACGCCGCCAGCGACACGGCCAGCGGCACCAGCGGCAGCGGCACCGTCTCGGCCCCCTCCGTGGCGTTGCCGCCGAAGGCGGCGTGGGCCACGAGCACGTGGCCCGCGAAGGGCGCCGCGGCCATGGGGCTCGCCACCTGCGTGCCGGGAAGGAGAGCCGTGCCCGCCAGCGCGCTGGCCAGGAGCACCAGCGGCGTGAGCGTGTTTTGCGCCTCCTTGCCGCTCTTGGAGGCCGTCGTCACCGCCAGGCTCGCCGCCGCCGCCACGGCCGCCAGGCCCACGAAGGCCGCCACGGCGACGGCGATCGCGGGCGTTGAGAAGGGCAGGGGCTGGACGGAAGCCTGGCGCAGCACGCGGATGGCGACGGAGGACGTGGCCGCGATCGAGACCACGTTGGCTGCGAGCGTGGCGAGTGTCACCGCATACACCGCCAGGAACTTGCCCAGCACCACGCCCTGCATCGAGCAGGGGGCGATGAGCAGGGTCTCGATCGTTCCCCGCTCCTTCTCCCCGGCGATGGCATCGATCGCGGGATAAAACGCCCCGGTCATCGTGAGGACGGCCAGCAGGACGAACACGGCTCCGGCCACCGTGCCGGTGATCTTCCGCACCGGCACGGCCTGCCCCGGCGACTGGCCCACGGTGTCCAATCGCAGGGGCGAAAGCAGGCTGGGCGGAAGCCCAGCGGCCGCGATTCTGCGGCGCCTGGCATCCTCCGCCACCCCCTCCATCAACGCCGTGAACTGCTCCCGCGCCGCGGGCCGCGGCGACCGCACCGTCGACATGTAGATGGCGAGCGCGGCCGTGTCGACCGCGTCGAGCGTCGCCATCAACCCCGCGCGGGCATCGACCCACAGGTCGGCCTTGCCGGCGTCAATGGCCGCCGCGGCATCCTGCCGGAGCAACGGCTCGAAATTCACCTTCGCCGGCCATTCGCGCCGCTCGGCCGCCGACGCCTCGGCGAGCACGACCCGCACGCGGTCGATGAAGGGCATGGAATCGGGGCCCGACACGGCGACGGTGATCGTGGTGGGAGCCCGCTGGGCCTCCAGTTCGCTGGTGGCCGTTCGCAGGCCGAGCGTGGTGGAGAGCGCGAGGATCGGGTAGGTGACCATCGGCAAGAGGAGCGTGATGAAGAGCGTGCGCCGGTCGCGGACGAATTCCAGCAAGTCGCGCCGCGCGATCCACAGAGCGGCATGCCATGTCGACACGGCGGACGGGCGATGGTCGGCCGGATCGGTCATCGCGGCTCCTCCCGAGCCACGGCCGCGAAGAAGACGTCTTCCAGGCGGTCCGCGTCGGCATCGAGCAGTTCGTCCCGCGTGCCCGCCGCGATGATCCGCCCGCCGTGGATGATCGCGAAGCGGTCGCATCGGTGCTCGATCTCGTGCAGGCGGTGCGTCGAGAGGAGGATCGCCCGCCCGCTCGACCGGAGGGCGGAAAGAAACTCGAGCAGGTCGCGAGCCCCGATGACATCGAGCGCGTTGGTGGGCTCGTCGAGCACCAGCGCCGGTGGATCGTGAACCAGCGCCCGCCCCAATGACACGCGCTGCCGCTGCCCCGCCGAAAGCCGTCCCGCGGGCCTGTCGGCGCAGGCCGAAAGATCGAGCAGCCGCACGATCTCAACACTTCGCTCGTCGGCCGCCCCGCGGGCGAGCCCGTGCAGCCGGCCGAAGGAATAGAAGATCTCGCGCGGCGTGAGCCGGTCGGGCACGCCGGTCGTCGCCGACACGTAGCCCAAGCTCTGCCGCACACCGACCGGGTCGGTCGCCACGGAATGGCCTGCGATCCGCGCCGTGCCGGCCGTGGGCTTGATGAGCGTGGCCAGAATCCGCAGCGTGGTCGTCTTCCCGGCCCCGTTGGCACCGAGCAGGCCGACCATCTCGCCCCGCTGCACCGTGAACGAAACCCCGTCGACCGCCCGCACCGAACTGCCGTCGCCCGCGCGGTAGTGTTTCACGAGGTCGAAAACCTCGATCATGGTGAGGCCCTCGGCCCGCGGTCAGCGGCTACTGCTCCATGACCTCGGATTCCTTCGCCCTGGCGAGGTCGCCCACCTTCGTCTCGAAGGTCTTCGTCAATTCCTGCACCTCCTCCTTGGCCGCTTCGACGTCGTCCTCGGTCATGGTGCCGTCGGTCTTCTCCGTGTCGGCGGCTTTGTTGGCATCGCGCCGCACGTTGCGGATCGACACGCGGGCCTCCTCGGCGAGTTCCTTGATGCGGGCCGACATCTTCTTCCGCACATCGGTCGAGAGGGCGGGGATCGTGATCCGGATCAGCCGCCCGTCGCTCTGCGGGTTCAGCCCCAGATCGGCGGTATGGATCGCCTTCTCAATGTCCTTGATCGTGCCGGGATCGAAGGGCCGCACGACGATCTGGTTCGGCTCGGGCGCGCCGACGCTGGCCAACGCCTTGATCGGCGTGGCCGAGCCATAGACCTCGACCTTCAGCGAATCGACGAGGCCGGGGTTGGCCCGCCCGGTGCGGATGCCGGTGAGGGCGTGGCGAAACACCTCCACGGCCTTTTCCATGCGTTCCTCGGCATCGAGCAGAATGTCGTCGGCGGGCATCGGGCAGGCTCCTTCGGGGACGGAAAGCAGTCTCGCCAATTCTGGCAGCATGGGGCCGTCACCCGCAAGCAGGTCAGCCGACGATGACGGTCGGCCGCGCGGCTGGATCAGGGATCGCCTTGTCAAGCAGGTCGACCACGCGATTGGGAATGTCGCCCTGGCCGAAGAGCACGTAGTCGAGCGCGAGCTTGAAGCTGCCCCCCTTGCTCCATCCGAAGATGATGTCGAGCGGGGAGCCGCCTTTCGTCATCTCCATCGCGACCTGGGCGATCGTGTGCGACACCGAGACGACGTCCTTCGTCACAATCACGAACCGGGTGCCCTCCTGGCGGACGGAAATGATCGGCGCGTTTTGGAATTCGCTCACATCGCCATAATGCACCTCGAGAAACACGATCGGCACGTTCTCGGGAATGCGGTGCTTCCGCCGGATTTCCGCCTCCTTGTCGGCCAGCGACCGGCTCCCGGGCCGGTGCGGCACGAGCACGCGGAACGCCGCCTCGAAGAGGATGTCGGTCCACAGCATCCGGTCGGCGTCGTCGGCGAAGCGGAATTCCTTGAGCCGCAGTTCGTCGCTGCGGAAGAACCTCGACGTGAACGAGATCGCCATCACGGTGGCGATGAAGATCGAGGCGATGATGATGCCGTCGGGCCTCTCCAGGACGTTGGCGATCGTGGTGTAGACGAACACGATCGTGATCAGCCCGAAGCCGACCCGCTGGGCCTGGAGGGCCAGCCCGTGGTGCGGCTCGGGCTTGCGGCGCAGTTCGTGGATGAAGGAGGCGACGCAGGCGCTCGTCATGAGCACGAGCACGCCCGTGGCGTAGGCACCCCCCTGGGCCGACACGTCGGCGCGGAAAGCCAGCGTTACGAGCAGGTTGATGACCGTGAAGGCGATCACCAGGGGCCGGTAGGCGCCGGCCCACTCCGGAGCCATGCCATACCGCGGCAGATACCGCGGCACCATGTTGAGCAGGCCGCCCATCGCCGACGCGCCGGCGAACCAAAGGATGAGGATCGTGCTGATATCGTAGACCGTGCCGAAGACGGCTCCGAACAGCGGGCAGATCGGGTACGGGCTCTCGCCGTGCGCGAGATACGCCAGCGCCCGATCCATCGCCTTCCCCTTCACCGGCTCGAGCCTGAGCTCCTCGGGCGGAATGAGCGTGCCCGTGCCGGTGGCGAGCGACGAGCCGATGAGGAAAAACGACATGATCAGCGCGGCCACGAGCAGCATCCGCTTCGTGTTGGCGATGCGGGCGGCGGCGTTGTCGGGGTCGGCCGCGGTGCCTTGCACGAGATGGATGTGGAGCACGCCCGTCTCGAAGCCGCTCAATCCGAGGGCCAGCTTCGGGAACACGACGAGCGCGATGGCGGCCGCCACCCACGGGCCCGTGCCGGTCAGGGGCGCGTGGTCGATGTGATAACGCCCCGCCGAAATCTCGGCGATCCACTGCGGGAGGAGCGTGGGGTGGGTGGCCAGAAACCACAGGCTGGCGACGACGACCACGAAGGACAGGCCCAGAAAGGCGACCACCAGCACCATCGCCAGGCCCACCACCTCGCCGTAACCCTTGAGAAACATCCCCCCGAGCAGCACCAGCAGAAACATCGTGATCGAGATCTGGCCGTGCATCCAGGTGGGCGTGGCCCCCGTGTAGAGCGGGTTGCTGATGAGGTGCGCCGCCGCGTCGGCGGCGGAGAGCGTCTTCGTGATCACGAAATCCGTGGCGGCGAAGCCAATCAGCACGAGCACCACGATCTTGCCGGTCCATCCACGGAACATCCGCTCGATCATCCCGATCGAGCCGACGCCGTCGGGCGTCTCACCGGCCACATGCCGGTAGATCGGTAGCGCGCCGCACAGCGTGACGAGCACGAGCACGAGCGTGGCCAGCGGGGCGAGCGTGCCGGCGCCCTCGAAGGCGATGGAGGGCTGGTAACCGAGCGTGCTGAAATAATCGACACCGCACAGGCACATGATCAGCCACCACGGGTAGTGCTGGTGGAGATGGCCGTGCCCGGGGCTCTTCGAACCGCGTGGTTGATCCATGGGAGAACGGTCCCTGCCGCGGCCCCGTCAGACGGGCCGCGTGGTGATGAGTGTGCCGATCCGCTCCCCGGCCACGGCCCGCTCGATGTTGCCGTCCTTGCGGTAGTTGAAGACCACGATCGGCATGGCGTGCTCCATGCACTGGGAGATCGCCGTGGCGTCCATCACCCGCAGGTTCTGCTCGCGGACCTGCTGGTAGGTGAGGTCGCGAAAGAGCATGGCGTGGGGATTCTTCTCGGGATCGTCGGAATAGACGCCGTCGACCCGGGTGGCCTTCATGAGCACGTCGGTCTCCAGCTCCAGCGCCCGCTGCGCGGCCGCCGTGTCGGTGGTCACGAACGGGCTGCCAGTGCCGGCCGCCAGGATCACGATCCGTCCTTTTTCGAGATGCCGCCGGGCGCGACGGCGGATGTAGGGCTCGGCCACGCCGTCCATACGGATCGCCGTCATCAGCCGCGTCTGCACCCCCAGCGATTCGAGGGCATCCTGCAACGCCAGGCCGTTGATCACGGTGGCCAGCATGCCCATGTAGTGGGCCGTGGCCTCCTGCACACCCGTATTGCCCGCCGTGAAGGAGCCCCCGCGGAGGATGTTGCCCCCGCCGATGACCACGGCCAGCTCGACACCCCGGGCGGCGGCGCGGGCGGTCTCCTGGGCGATGTGGAGGACCTCGTCCATCGAGATGCCACGCTCGCCTGGCCGGGCAAAACTCTCGCCTGAGAGCTTGAGGAGCACGCGGTTGTAGGGGGTGGTTTCCATCGACGAACCGGCAATGGACGCGGCGGAGCCCGGAGGCGCTCAGCGGCCCAACTGCCAGTTCTCCATCCGCTTGATTTCCAGGCCCGCCGCCTTGGCCAACTGGCCGACGGTCTGCTTGTCGTCCTTCACGAACGGCTGCTCGAGAAGCACGCACTGGCTGAAGAAATTCCGCAGCCGGCCCTCGATCATCTTGGCGATGATGTTCTCCGGCTTGCCCTCCTTGCGGGCCGCCTCGGTGAGGATCTCCCGCTCCTTCGCCACCACTGCGGGGTCGAGATTTTCCTTGGACAGGGCCTGCGGGGCGAGCGCCACCACGTGCATCGCCACGTCCTTGGCTACCTCCGCCGCCTGCGGCCCGGTGACGTTGCCCGCCACCTCGACGAGCGCGGCCTTCGAGCCGTCATGGTGGGCATAGCCGCCACATGGGGCGTCGATGCGGAGGATCCGCGACAGATCGAACACCTCCCGCATCCGGTTGAAGAGGTCGTCCTTGAGTTCGCCGAGCGTCTTGCCGGGCTGCGCCGTGCTCTTCTGGGCGAACAAGTCGGCCGGCGTTTTCGCGCCCGGCCCCAGGGCCAGCGTCTTGGCGATGTCGTTGGCGAGGTCCTTGAAGTCGGAGCTGTTGGCCACCGGAGCACTCTCGCACTTCAGCTCGATCATGGCCCCGACCCCCTTGGCGAGATCGGTGTACACGGCCAGGCGGCCCGTCGAGGTCTCACGGTCGCCGCGGAGGGCCTGGGTCTTGATGCCCTGCTTCCGCAGCCACTCGACGGCCTGATCGGTGTTGCCGCCACATTCGGCGAGGGCCTTCTTGCACTCCATCATGGGCAGGCCCGTCTTCTCGCGCAGGGCCATCACTGCCGCTGCTGTAATCTCGGCCATGGTCGTCACTCCTCCGGAACGATTGTTGGGTGGATCAAGGAACGGGCCGCATGAGCGCGATGCACGGCCGGGGCCGTGCCAGGCAGCGCGGAAAAGCCTCGGCTTTTTCGTCGCTGCCCGATGCGGAAAGGGCCGGGGACGGCCTTCTCCGCACGAGTTCACACTTTCGGCGGCTTCGGCACGGCCCGCTTCACGTTGGCTCGGGCCTTCGGGGCGGCCTTCTTGGTTTCGGCACCGGCTTCGGCACCTTCCGCCGACACCTGCGCCTCGGCGGAGATCTGCGACTTCCCTTCCAGGATCGCATCGGCCAGCCGCGCGGCCACCAATTCGATCGAGCGGATCGAATCGTCGTTGCCGGGGATCGGCAGGTCGACGAGGTCGGGATCGCAGTCGGTGTCAATGAGAGCGACCGTGGTGATGCCCGTCTTGCGGGCCTCGTTGATGGCGTTCTTCTCCTTCTTGGGATCGAATACGACCAAACACTCGGGGAGCCGCGAGAGCGTGCGGATGCCGCCGAGATTCCGCTCCATCTTGCGGAACTCGCGCCGCAGCGACGACTGCATCTTCTTGGAATAGGTTCCGAACTCGTCCGAGGGCATCAGCTTTTCCAGTTCCTCGAGACGGGCAAGCCGGTTGCGGATCGTGCGGAAATTGGTGAGCGTGCCTCCGAGCCAGCGGTCGCTCACGTACGGCATGCCACATCGCGCCGCCTCGCGGGCGACGGCCTCGGCCCCCTGCCGCTTCGTGCCCACGAAGAGCACGATGCTGCCGGAGGCGGCCACCTGCTTGAGGTATTTCTTGGCCCGCAGCAGCCCGCGGATCGTCTCGCGGACGTCGATAATGTGGATGAGGTTCCGGCGCCCGTGGATATAGGGCTTCATCTTGGGGTTCCACCGACTGGCACGATGGCCAAAGTGAACACCCGCCTCGATCAACTCTTGGGCCAAGACGTTCGACACGCTCTCTCTCGCAGGGCTATGGGGATGGGACTTCGGAGCACCGCAAACTATCGGCTTTTTTCGGGTCCTGTCAACGCACACCCCGCATCCCCGATGCAAGCGGCACAGTCGGTCGAAAGGCCCCCTTTCCGGCCGCCGCACCCGGCGGCCGAGGCTTGAATCGCCCTCTCCGGCCACACTAGACTGCGGGGCTCATTCGACCGCCTTACTCGTCCCGTGCCCTCCGCATCATGCGACACGTCATTTCCGCCACCGTCCAGAATGTGCCCGGTGTGCTGGCTCATGTGTCGGGCATGCTGGCCTCGCGGGGCTACAACATCGACAGCCTCGCCGTGGGCGAGACCGAAGATCCGGGCTTTTCCCGGATGACGTTCGTGCTCCGTGGCGACGACCGGATGCTCGACCAGGTCCGTCGGCAGCTGGAGAAGATCGTCACCATCGTCCGTGTCGACGACATCTCCTCGCGGAACTACGTGGAGCGCGACTTGATGCTCATCAAGGTGGCCGCCCCCGCCGGCCCCACGCGGTCGCACGTGAAGGAACTGGCGGAGATCTTCCGCGGCCGGATCGTCGACGTCGCTTCCGACAGCGTCATCGTGGAAATCTCCGGCACCGAGAAGAAGGTCGAGGGATTCATCGAACTGATGCGGCCGCTGGGCATCATGGAGCTCGTCCGCACCGGCCGGATCGCCCTCGTCCGCGGCAGTCCGCCGACCCGCGAGCTCACCGAAGCCGCCGACGGCGGCCGTGCAGCCGATGCCGCCGACCCCACCGACTCGCTCGCCTGACCCGTTTGACCCACCAGCTGACCCATCAGGAGCATCTCGTGCCCGCCACGATCTATTACGAAGCCGATGCCGACCTCCAGGCCCTCAAGGGCAAGACCATCGCCATCATCGGCTACGGCAGCCAGGGTCATGCCCAGGCCCAGAATCTCCGCGACAGCGGCCTGAAGGTGGTCGTGGCCCAGCGTCCGGGGGGCCCGAACTACGACCTCGCCAAGAGCCACGGCTTCGAGCCGATGAGCGTGGAGGATGCCGTCAAGCAGGCCGACGTGATCAACATCCTCCTGCCCGACGAGCTCCAGGGAGAGGTCTACCGCGCCTCGATCAAGCCGCACCTCAAGAAGGGCGCCATCCTCATGGCGAGCCACGGCTTCAACTTCCACTTTGGCCAGGTCGAGCCGCCGCCGGGCCACGACATCCTGCTCGTCGCCCCGAAGGGCCCCGGGCATCTGGTGCGCAGCGAATACGTGAAGGGGGGCGGCGTGCCCTGCCTCATCGCCCTGGGGCCGAATGCGTCGCCGGAAACCAAAAAGATCGGCCTCGCCTACGCCAAGGGCATCGGCGGCACCCGTGGCGGCGTCAT
>JBIIIP010000175.1:0-18450 GCA_044234625.1 Pirellulales bacterium
GTTGCTTGCAGTGGCGACACCCGGAGCCGACACACCTGCGTTCATCACTGCTGTCAGCCTCCCCTTCGCGTCAACAGTGAAGGTGGGTACCTGAGACGAGCTGCCATAGATTCCTGGCGTCAGGCCTGAGACGGTGGGCAGATCCGCTGTAGCCAGGGTTCTGAAACCTGGCGTTGCAGCACCACCTGTGACAGGCCCTGCAAAGACGAGATTGGCCTCTTGAGTATTTAGAGCCCCGGTCAGAGTCCCAGAACCTGTTACGGGGCTATTCGAGACCGTAAAGATATTCGGCAGGGACAGTCCAACACTGGTTACTGTCCCGCCGCCTCCACCTCCGCCGACTGGAGGTGCTGCCCAGCTTCCATCGGCGCGCAGGAAATTGGTTGTCCCACCCCCTGAGGCAGGAGCAAACCCGGAGGTCGTGTTGTTGAAAACACTATGGGAATGGGTCGGGATGTCGGCTGCAACAAGTGTCCTAAAACCTGGCGTTGCAGCATTACCGGCAGTGGGCCCTGCAAAGACGAGATTGGCGTTTTGAGTATTTAGAGTCCCGGTCAGAGTCCCAGAACCTGTTACGGGGCTATTCGAGACCGTAAAGATATTCGGCAGGGTCAGTCCAACACTGGTGACTGTTCCGCCGCCTCCACCTCCGCCAACTGGAGGTATCTCCCAGTTCCCATCAGCGCGGAGGTACCTGGTTTGCCCACCTGGTGAAATAGGAGTAAACCCAGCGGCAGTAGTGGAAAAAACACTATGGGAATGGGTCGGGATGTCGGCTGCAACAAGTGTCCTAAAACCTGGCGTTGCAGCACCACCTGTAACAGGCCCTGCAAAGACGAGATTGGCGTTTTGAGTATTTAGAGTCCCGGTCAGAGTATTGGAACCTGTTACGGGACTATTCGAGACCGTAAAGATATTCGGCAGGGCCAGTCCAACACTGGTTACTGTCCCTCCACCCCCACCCCCACCGACTGGAGGTGCTGCCCAGCTTCCATCGGCGCGCAGGAAATTGGTTGTCCCACCCCCTGAGGCAGGAGCAAACCCGGAGGCAGTACTGGTGAAAAGACTATGGGAATGGGTTGTAGGTGTCCTGGCATCAGTCAATCGGGTATCGCTCCCGAGCACGACCTCGGTAGCGGCGGCATTTGTGCTCCCGCCGCCTCCCCCAGTTCCCTGGATGCCGGTCATCTTGAGCTCAGCAATCTGCATGGATGCTGCGCCGCTGACACGAAGCGTGGGGAATACCACTCGGTACTGCGTCAGTGAAGGCAAACTGCCGGGGAGCGTGATTGACGCTGAGTCGGTCTGCCTTGCCGTAGGCAGGCTCAGGGAACCGGAAGTTAACAGCTGCCAGGATCCGCTTTGGAATCCATAAACCTGGTAAGAGGCAGGGTCTCGTTCGGTAGAATCATTTGCTGTTGTAATAACAAATGATGTAAGTTGTGTTGCCGTCCCGTATGAGAACTCCAAGCCGGAGTTAGCTCCTCCAGTGTTGCGATACTTAGTGGTGACATTATTATCAAAGGCTTTATCGGCTTCCTGAAACAATACGTTTCCGTCCCCATCCCCATCGAGGTCGATTCCTGAAACCGAGGCCGGGGCCGGAAGAAGACTGGGAGTGCTGGAACCGCCTCCCCCTGAAGGGACATTGCGGGTTGACGCAGTCCCCAGGCCGCTGACGGCGGTATTGGCAATGGAGATAGCCGTATTGCTTATTGCGGTGATTCGACCCTTTGCGTCAACAGTCAGCGTGGGCACGCTTGACGCGCTGCCATAGCCCGCTGCCGTCAGGCCTGAGACATTAGGCAGGTCTCCAGCAGCCAAAGCCCTGAAAGTGGGCGTGGCCGCAGTAGTGCCAGACGATGGACCGGCAAGCACCAGATTGGGATTCTGATTACCGGTAGACAGCGCATCTGTAATCCCGTAACCGGATATAGTCGTCGGAGTGCCGGTTATTGTGGACCACGCCTGAGTGTGTGCCACGGGTGTACGAGAATCACTGAGTCTGCTGTCGTTACCTTGACAGAAAGAATTCGCAGTGTTTCCAAATGTACCTGTAGTTAGCAAGCCACTGGTTGTCGTAATGATTGGTAAGTTGGGATTTGTACCAATTGCTCCACTGTTGGTGATATTGCCGTGGGTGTGTGCTAATGGTGTGCGAGAATCACTGAGTCTGCTGTCGTTACCTTGACAGAAAGAATTCGCAGTGTTTCCAAATGTACCTGTAGTTAGCAAGCCACTGGTTGTCGTAATGATTGGTAAGTTGGGATTTGTACCAATCGTTCCACCGTTGGTGATATTGCCGTGGGTGTGTGCCACGGGTGTACGAGAATCACTGAGTCTGCTGTCGTTACCTTGACAGAAAGAATTCGCAGTGTTTCCAAATGTACCTGTAGTTAGCAAGCCACTAGTTGTCGTAATGATTGGTAAGTTGGGATTTGTACCAATCGCTCCACCGTTGGTGATATTGCCGTGGGCGTGAGAACTGCTAGCCGCGTCTGTAATACCGTATCCAGATAAATTCGTCGGAGTGCCGGTTATTGTGGACCACGCCTGAGTGTGTGCTAATGGTGTACGAGCATCACTCAGTCTGCTGTCGTTACCTTGACAGAAAGAATTCGCAGTGTTTCCAAATGTACCTGTAGTTAGTAAACCACTGGTTGTCGTAATGACTGGCAAGTTGGGATTTGTACCAATCGCTCCACTGTTGGTGATATTGCCGTGGGTGTGTGCTAATGGTGTGCGAGAATCACTGAGTCTGCTGTCGTTACCTTGACAGAAAGAATTCGCAGTGTTTCCAAATGTACCTGTAGTTAGCAAGCCACCAGTTGTAGTAATGACTGGCAAGTTGGGATTTGCACCAATCGCTCCACCGTTGGTGATATTGCCGTGGGTATGCGCTAATGGTGTGCGAGCATCACTCAGTCTGCTGTCTGCACTGCTAACAGCATCTGTAATACCGTATCCAGACAGATTTGTCGGAGTGGCGGTTATTGTGGACCACGCCTGGGTGTGTGCTGATGGTGTACGAGCATCACTCAGTCTGCTGTCGTTACCTTGACAGAAAGAATTCGCAGTGTTTCCAAATGTGCCTGTAGTTAGTAAACCACTGGTTGTCGTAATGACTGGCAAGTTGGGATTTGTACCAATTGCTCCACTGTTGGTGATATTGCCGTGGGCGTGTGCTAATGGTGTACGAGAATCACTGAGCCTGCTGTCGTTGCCTTGACAGAAAGAATTTGCGGTGTTTCCGAAAGTGCCAGCAGTGAGAACCCCTCCTGCTCCGGTGATGATCGGGACATTGGGCGTGGTTCCAACACCAAGTGGCGTTGAGCCAGCTGCTGTCAACCTCCCCTGTTGATCAACCGTGAGTGTGGCAACCTGAGATGCGCTTCCGTAAGTGCCAGGCGTGACCGCGGTATTTGCGAGGGAGATCGTGTTTCCCGCCTTGTTGAGACCTGTCCCCGCGGCGATCTCAATGGCAGCGCTAAACAGGATAAATTCAATATCTGAAGAGCCTATTTCACTAGCACCGAACAGATTGCTGCCACTTATACAGACAAAACTATCGCCCGCATTGACCAGACCTTCTCTAACAAATACATAAGCATTTGGGACTTCCGACCATTCATCAAAGTCCGCCGTGCGCGTCCATGCTCCTGCTGCGTTGTAGTTGTAAAAGCCATTCTTAGATTTATCAGTCTGGTCTTTTACAAGAACACGGTCGCCCGTAGCTAAAGTAGTGACAGTATCAATAGTCTGGGCCCCCGATAGCGTGATGTTTGCCGTGGTTGCAACCCGGACGGCGGTTTTAGGCTTCAGGCCTTGAGCCAGTGCATCCGTCTCCGCCTTGGTGTAGGCATTTGTAATTCCATACCCGGACAGAGTTGTCGGCGTTGAGGTGAGCGTCGAAAAGAGCTGCGTTCCCGTGTGATTCGCCCTGTTCAACAGGAACGCGTCACTGGAGTTCGCAGTGGCCCCCGTGCTGATTCCATTGAGCTTGGTCTTGTCGGCACCAGACAGAAGCCCAGCGTTACCAGCTGCCTCTACAAGCGGAAGCGTCGCACTCAGGCCAGTCGAGCTAGTGATGATCCTGGAGGCAGCCGTATAGCCGAGATTGGTCGCCAACCTGGAATCGTTCCCTTCGCAAAACGTGCCCCCTGCCGTCCCAAAGGAACCAGCAGTAAGGACTCCCCCAGCCGTCGTAATGATCGGGAGATTTGCGGTGCTGCCGATAGCGCCACCATTGGTGATATTCCCGTGGCTGTGCGATGTGGGTTCTCGAGGGCCGCTCAGCCTTGAATCGTTCCCCTCGCAAAACGTGCCCCCTGCTGCTCCAAAGGAGCCGGTCGTAAGGACGCCCCCTGTCGTGGTGATGATCGGGAGATTCGCAGTGCTGCCAATAGCGCCGCCATTGGTGATATTCCCGTGGCTGTGGGCAGCTGGTGGGCGGTTATTGTCCAGACGTGGATCGTCGCCCCTGACGACCTGGCCCGAGAGAGCGGTCCCCCCAGCAGCCGCGGGAACATCCAAGGCTGCGGCCGTCCCGAGAGTGGGTCGATTGGTTAGATCAAGGAAGGAGCCGCTTGTGGCGACCGTTGCCAAGCCTGAAATCGTGGAAGCGGCCTGGCTTCCCGTGTGGTTCGCCCTGTTGAGCAAGAAGGCATCACTGGAATTGGCAGTGGCCCCCGGGGTGATCCCGTCGAGTTTTGTTTTATCGCTAGAGGCGTTCCACCAGCTTGCGATGGATTGGAAGACTCGAACTGGAGTCCAGGCGCGCCTTTCCGTAGACGTGCCCTGGGTGGCCTCCGCTTCCGTGGCTGTTGGAGCGCTCCACTCCCTGGAGTCACTCAGCCTGGAATCTCCCGTTGCAACAGCATTAGAAACATCGCCGACACTGAGAACAACGCTTCCCGTGCGCCCAGCTACTGACTGAACAGGCGCTGCTGCTGCTGCCCTTTGCTCCGTGAAGTATTTGTTGACACTGCCTTCAGGGACAGCGTCCGTTGATCCTGGAGAGGCCGTGAGCTGGATGTAACTCGAGCCGCTCCATCGGTACTGCTTGTTTTCATCGAGTGCGACGTAAATGACTCCTGTCGTTCCCGGGTCTGGGAAACTTGCCAAATTGGTATATTCCCGAACGTCATCCACGAATCCCGGCAACTGTGAGGCTGGGACCAGACCGTTGACCAGGTCAGCCTTGGAAGACAGGGCGCTTGTCAGCTCCTCTGGCTGAACCGCCGTATCAGCGAGTTCCCCTTGCTCCCAGGTGGCATAGTCTTCCGAGTCAGTAAAGGCTGCAGAGCCAAGGTCCGGCAGATCCGACAGGTCGTTGTAGGAGCCAGTGAGCGCAACAAGCTTGAGATCGTCAATTTTGGCCTTGTCCTCCCCAGTGAGGAGACCTGGATCACCCTCCGGTTCCGCCAGCGGCAGTGTGACTCCTTCGCCCGTGGAGATATCGAGCTCGCCGGTTGCCGGGTCGTAGGACAAATCACTGCTGCTGACCCGTTCGTCAATCGCCAGTGCCGTGGTGTACGGAGTCATCAGCACTGAATTGCTGATGCTGTTTGGAGTCGAGAGATCTCCTGCTACGGCCTCCTGATTGGTCGCCCGATCAGAAGCGTCGTATTTGGTGTTGAACAGGAACTCGGTGTCCTCCCCCAGTTGTACGACTTCTTCTTCCAGGGTGTCGACCCTGTCCAGGAGGTCGCCAAGACCCACCCGCTGGTCCAGAGCCAATGCGGTGGTGTAAGGGGTCATCAGCGTCGTGTTGCTGATACTGCCTGGTGTTTCCAGGCTCCCGGCTACAGCCTCCTCTTCTGTTGCCCTGTCATCGGGCGAGTATTTGTCATCAAGTGCATCCTCCGCCTCGTCAATGCGGTAAGTCAGCAGGCGCCAGTTATCGTCAACTTCCTGAAACGAAAGAGGCTCACCCTTCTCCGATCTTGTCGTAATGCCCGGCTGATCCGGCATGCCAACTGATTGCCCTATCTAGCAATCCTAGAGAGTTTTACCAGGCGCTCCGCCCGGGAGCGACCCAAGCGGAGATCGGTTACCGCGGTGGAGAAACGACAAAAATCCACCGCCCTGGCAATTGCCCTTGCGCTACCAACAAGGGCGACCCCCTGACGCCGTTCTGCTTCGGGGGTCAGACAAGGGTAGCAACTCGCATGATTGAGGTGCCATGTTTTGAACCCTCCCTGAGGGCATGGGCCATCGAGCGGTGCACATGGTGTCGAATCAGCCCACTGAATTGGGCGAACTGCCGCTTTGAGAGGCGCAGGGTTGTTGGATTGCCCCCCTTGCCGATTCCAGTAACGCCACGCCCGATCAAATGACTCAGCAGGGCGTCTGCATTGGGCTCACTAGAGAGAGGGATCACAGCGGTTCCCCTATCCCAGTGGCCCAGGTCCAGCCAAATACTGGCCAGGCCCCTGCCTCCTCCGACCTCGAGGACTTCTTTGGAGAGAGAGATTTCACCTTCTGGAGCGAGCAGTTCAATGGCCCTCTCGAATGCATCGTGCTGCAGGCGGGCCCTGCAGACATCGTAAAAATGCCGGCCTGGAAGCATGTCAACAGCAGCGCGCACGGGGCCCGCTCCCGCTCGCTGCAGGGATCGCACCTGGTGCAGCATGTAGGTTCGCTCTGTTTCGAGCCGCTTTAGCTCCAGCCAGGGGCGCTGCTTGACTCCCTTGCACCTCAAAGTGCCACTGCCCATGGCATAGGCGACGGCCATGGAAACCAGACGAGCGCTCATTTTTCCCCCGGGAGAAACAAATGCTTCCGGCTGATCGGGGCATAGGGAAGGAGGGCCTCCTTGACGATTTCCGCATCCTTAGAGCTGAACGACAGTTGAGGCAGTATTCGAGAGGACTGGCCCGTGACGGACGACTTGGCGCCAGTTAAAAACTCGAGCCAGCCACTGACCAATCGAGCCTCGTCTCGCAGGGCCCCAACTCTCCTCAGGCGATGGTCCTTGTCCCCCTTTCGATACCCCTCAGCCCAAAGCCAGGCTGCTGCTCTGAGTCCAAGAATGTCCAAGAGGGGGTGCGTGATTTCCCGAAATCCATCGGGATAGAACAAGTTGTAGACCGGATCTAGCAGTGGACTCGAGAACCGGAATCGCAGCACCGTGGTCTGATGGCCGGTCTGGCTGGGGCGCATCTGATAGGTCGAGATCTTGGCCTGGGTTGGGATGACGAGCTTGATTTCACTTGCCTTCTCCTCGAGGAATTCACGCTCGTCGGCACCACCGTGAAAGGTGGCCTTGATATGGCCCTTGACCGCTGACCTGCTTTGAGAGAGGAAGCCGTCACCAAGGAAGACTCCCAGCAGGCCGCGAATGTCTGGTGCGTTCAATTTCACCCCACGCGTCCTTTCTAGTGTAAGAAGCAGCGGGCGGAATGCTTGCTATCAACATCCTTTATCTTTCGGAGCGTGTCATCCAATGTGGATAGACAATGATTTCCCGAAAATCCTGGGCGCCGAACTTTATCGACCCCATCCTGCCTACGTGGTAGAGATGGCGGTTGATCCTGTTGTCGTTCACGATTTCGGGGCACAACCAGGTCAAACGGTCGCCCTAGACCGCTATCGCTACTGGGGAAATCCTGGCACCAAGGACTCCCGAGAGCGCACTGCTGATCAGACGCTCGGCACGGCGTCGTCTCGCAACATCGTGAAGGACAAGGTCAATGTGACCCTTAAAGAGTTGGCTCAAGCCCTGACTGGCCTGTTCGCCCCTGAGGCGGACGTACCAGCTCTGGCTATCAGCTCCTTCGCGGCGTAATCCGCGTCGAACACGGAGTGAATTGCTGGAAGCCCTCCAACCGGTAGACTCTTACGGATGACACTGGGCCGGGTAATCAGCAGCCAAGCCAGCCAGGAATGGCTGGAAGGTTCAACGACTACCGTTGTCGACTCCCTAGGCAATCAAGTTGTGACACAAGCGTTTTTCATGGGATGTGCTCTTGGTGATGGCTGTCTGAGACGCGATAAGCGTTTCGGAACAGTTACGCTGTACATCAGCCGCTGTCAGCGCCAGGCGCCTTACGCGCAATGGCAGCTGGCTCGGCTGAATCAAGAGCTCGGGACTGCTGCATCTCTGCGCTCGTTTATGGACAAAGGGAAATACCCCGCCGTCCGTTTCGGCGTCAGCAGCAAGCGGCACCTCGCCCCCGTGTATGACGTCTTATATCCAAATGGCGTCAAAAGATTCACCCCTCAGGCGTTCAGTGACCTCGGCCCCGAGGCGTTGGCACTTCTCTGGATGGACGATGGATCCCTGGAGGTCCGTCGCCGTCAGAGGCCTCGCTCGATCAAGGTCGAGCGCTCTGGCTGGCTGCCCGTCAGCAAGGATGAAGAGGAGGTTGATGTTGTCGCTTCTTGGATTCACGACGTCACCGGAGCCTCTGGCTCAGTTGTTCGTCACAAAGGTGGAATGCTGTATCTCCGATGGTTCGCCAAGCAGTTTCGACTACTTGTTGGAGCCATTACTGAGTACATACATCCCTGCCTTGCCTACAAAGTTGACCTCAGTCGAACGGGCACTGTTGCCCAATGGCTGAGCGAGTCCCAACACCTGCTTGCAGGAAGTGGACGATAAGGCGGCACGAGTGCTCCGCACCCGAATCAGGTGGACCTGAAGGGTGATGATATAGTCTGAGCTGCAGCAATGGCAAAGCTGCAGAACTAGGGGATAAAGAGCCTCTAGGGTAACAACACTGATACCGGCCCCGCCGACCCTTCACAGGCTGACCAGCCCAGCACCTTCAAGGTGGCACGGGAGACGCTGATGACTTCTCAGCGCCTGCTGCTGGATACCCGCAATATCGCGGCGTTCCACCAGTCGATCGGCTCCTTAACACTTCTTGACGATTACCGCCGTTGGCGTGATCGGGTGTTCGCTGACGAGCTCTTCAAAGCAGAAGCCAACGGAAGGGCTGATTCCACCCAGGGTGGCTACTTCTTCCCCAAGAACAAGACCAAAACCGGCACCACGGTCGCAAGCTACGGCTCCGGCCAGTCCGCCAAATTTGGGGTCAAGGACGACCTCCTGGATGTCCTCGAGGGCATGCGTCGGCGCAACGTGCCAACCTTCCCGAATGGGCACTATCGCTGCATCGCCAGTCCCACTGCGATGAAGCACCTGCGCCAGGACAGCGATTTCCGCGAGATCGCTCGTTACCCCGGCAATGGCATGGCCAATCCGATGCAACCGCATCTGGCCCCCAATGCCATCAACTACCTGGGTTCTGGCGTTGGCTACGGCCAGGCTGGCTTTGTGGCCGGTCAGCCGGTCATGCCGACTGGATTCCTTTTCGAGGGGATTCAATGGTTTGAATCGACCAACCTGCCAGACAAGAGCTACACCACCACCATCCCTGTGGCCAGCATCTCTGCTGCTGTCACGGAAGCTGCTCCAATCCTGTTCTTCGGGATGCAGGCCGTTGGCGTGGGTATTGGCGGTGACAATGCTCAAATCCTGCTCAACAACAATGATGACTTTGGTCGATTCATCATCATGGTGTGGAGCCTCATGGCCGGCTTTGAAGTGCTGAACAAGGACTTCATCACGGTCGCCTACAGCTTCGTTTACTGATCAGAGGCTACTGACATGACCAAGAAGATTTATCCGGGCAACTATGTTTCTGCGCTAAGTGCTTACCAAAGCCAGGGCGTCGTGACCATGCCCGGTCGGACCTACATTCACAGGGTCGGCTACATCAAGGTCGATTCCACCGCTCGTACCGAGTTTAATGTCATTGTGCCATCGCCTGACAAGCGGCCCGATGACAAGCCCCGTCCCGACATCACCGGTCTGGTGATTCCCAACGGCGCATTTGTGTACTTCCTGGGTCTACGGATCCGGGATGCACGCAAGGACGCCGGCCAGGGCACTGCCCGTTCTGGACTGGTCTGGGGTGCTGGCACGGACCGCATCAAGCTCGCTAGCGCAGTGAGCGTGAACGGGGCGGCAATTACCGCCACGACACTCTCCACCACGCCGATTGATGACACCAGTAACACTGCCGCTCCCCAGAGCTCGGTGTTTGGTGTGATCACCCCCGTCAAGACCACAGCTCAGATGACCCTGAAGCTGTTCTATGACAACGGGAGCACGGCAGCTGGCGACGCTGCTGGGCTGACCTCCAGCGAGCCTGGTGGCAGCTTCCTCATTGCTGAGGTGGCTTACTACCTGGATGACGAGGCCAGCGACGAAAGCGCGTTTGGTGGCCTGCCTGCCATCGTCGAGACCATCTAGGACTAACCCGTGGAATCAGAGCAGGGTGATCTCGGTCGCCCTGCTCCTTCCCTTTAGGATTACTTAGAACAATGGCCTCTACCAAGAGAGCGCAAGCATGTCTCTTTACCTCGAGCGGAAAACTGGGCAGATCGTTGAATTGATCAGTTTCCATGGCAAGGACTGTGCCCAAGTCCGGACCCAGTCAGGAGCAGTGGTTTATCCGCTCCTGAAAGACCTAGAGGAGTACACCCCAGGCAAAGGCCGCACTGGCGGCAGCCCAGAGTCTCCCATGGCGGACAACTCCGCTGACGAGGACAAGATCCCTGAGCGGGCTATTCCTGTCGATACCCGATTGAATTTGAATCTGGCAACAGCTGAGCAGATTGCCAAGCATGTCAATGGTGTTGGCTTCTCAACAGCCAAGAAGATTGTCGAGCTGAGGATGAGCCTTCCTGGGGAGAAGTTCCAGAATCTGGAGCAACTCAAGTCCGTACCCCGAGTGGATTGGGAGCAGGTCCGCCTGGACGATTTGATCTATGTGGCCTGATCGCTAGACTTCACCGAGGCCAATTAGCCGCGGTGGCGTGGAGCTCAATCCTTACGACAAATCCCGCTGCCGGTTTCACCTGGGCTACAACCTAGGGGCGCAAATCCCGGCTGGCGATGCGGCCAGGTTAGAGGAAGCAATGGCCCGGGTTCCCGACAGCTTCTTCTATGACAAGGTCTTGGAGCATCTCAAACGATGCGACAACGCCTGGCAGCTCTCGGAAGTACTGCGGGATGAAACCCAGCCGATGCCCAGTCGGATTGAGCGCATCACGGGCGACACGGATCGGGCCATCTTCCAATCGGATCCGTTAAAAGCGGACCAGATGTACAGGGAGATCTACCTTCGGGAAGTGGACCGATTGGCTGAAACCCTTTACGTCCCCAATTACCGGCGGGAGGACGTACATCGCTTTGCGTTTATTCGCAGCGGTGCTGAGTTCATCATGGCGGTTCCCGGTCCAGCTGATACGGCTGTCGGGACTCGCGTGGCGACCATGACCGGCGCTATCAACTGGAGGTAACAGATGCCTGGCCAACCCGGAGCTTACGGCAGTGGCAGCACAAGGCAGCCCCGTCCCACTGCCGCCCAGGGTGGTAATCGCTGGTGGAGTCCAAATCCAACGCAACCAGGCGGCCGGTTCGGTCCTAGGCGGATGTCAGGACTGCCTCCTTCAGCCAAGGTCATTGCAGATTACCCCCAGGGCGTTCCCACCGGCAGCGTCGGCGGCGGAAACGCCGGGGGCTCGAGGCTGGCTTCAGCGCTTCCTCCTCCAACCCGGCAGGCTTCTGCTCGTATTCCCGCTTTTCAGGCTCCCCCACCCCGGACGCCTGGAATAAGCAATGTGGCCAGGCCCGTGACCGGCCCCTCTGGAAGAGAACGGGCCTACAACGCCATGGTCCAACAGGCGGGATTAACGCCAGAGCAGGCTGATGCCGCACAGGCAAGAGGAAAGGCCGCACTGGAATACCGGAAAGGAGGAGCCCTTGATGGAAGACTGGATCCTTCCCAGCAGGAATACTGGGATCAGGCGGATATCAAGTCCTGGGCTGGCGCCAACAAAAAACTTGCGGACAAGCTCAAGGCCAAGCATGGCTACGTGGAGCCTGCCTCAATTGAGGGCATCGTTCGCCCGGTCGTCAGCCAATTGCCCAACTTCTCTGGCACGGCAGAACAGGCCTATGCATCAACTGAAAGCAATCCGTTCTTGCCAGAGGTGAATCTTGGCAGCAAGTTCAACATCCCCGAAGTCCAGCCCCGTCCCGATGCATTTCAAGACACCGTAAGCAACATCCCGGCGTGGGAGCCTGACCCGGTGCAGGCCAATCGTGCGTTTTCCCCGGAGGAAGAGGCCATCTCCCCTTACGGCAAGGCAGGGGATCTCCTGGGTGAGCACCTCAACAGAATTCGCAAGGGGCGGCGAGATGCGCCAGCCGCGCCCTCTCCCCAGTCCGATGAGGAACTACTGAGGGGAGTTAATCCTTGGAACCTTAATTGGAGGAAATGATGAAGAACGCTCCATCACTGGCAGCTCTTTTCAGCGGGCATCCGACAGCGCCGGGTGATCCAAGGAATCAGCTCAACAACACGATGAATACCGCAGGACTGCGGCCAATGGAGATCGAGTACAGAACGCCATATAACGACAACATCGTTCGATACCCCATTGCAGGGGTGCAACTTGTCGATGCACTGGCGACCCCTCCCCGCAGTCAGTTTCCGTTAACTCCACAACAGGAGCAAGCCCTCGCTAGCTTCCCCACCACAACAATCCCCATGGGGGAGACAGAGCGCCGAGGGCCAGGGAACCAGCGGGCTGGTACCGACAACGGCATCAACCCGGACATGTTTACCGGGCCGACCCGTGGGCCGAGGGGAATGAACACTGCTTTGAGGCGCGGGCCGCAATTGCGTGCCTGACTTTGCTTAGCATGACCAGGTCAGCAACTTGTAAGAAAAAGTGAGCAGTTCAAGCACCAACAAGCAGCCCCTGCTGGTTGATCGACCTCTTCACGAGTTCGCGACTCTTGGGGCGACGCCAGCCCTGTCGTCGCAGGCCAACCTAGCTAGCATCCTTGGTGGTGGCTGCACCGTGCTGGTGGACTGCCTTGGTAACGATGGTGCTGTCATTGACAGTCTCTCCCTTGTTGCCACAGAGGCCAATACCACGGCTGCTGTTGTCCTTTTCTTCCTAAGCTCCTCGCCAACACCGTTTGGGATCACAACAGAGAACACGGCTGTTGTGGCCTCTGCTGCGATTGTCTCAGGCGCTGCGGGACAAAGAACGAACGTCTCCCTGCCTCCCTTGTCTGTGCCGGTTCCGAATCTTGGGGCTGACACGTCCACATCAGAAACGGCCAAGAAAAACACTGGGCTCTTGATCAAAGCCAATCAACTGCTGTATGTGGGACTGGATCGGGCCATCACTGCCCCCAATCCCCTGACAAAAGTTAACATTTTTGCCCAGGGCGGCTACTACTAATGCGGGTGGATCGATCCCCTCGGGTCGATAACTTCGCCCGAATGGACAGCGTGACCAGGCCGGCTCGGGCAACAAAAGCCGGAAGTTACCGCAGCAGCGCCCGTGGAGGGGGGCAAGGGCAAACAGGGGGAACGGTCTATCCGACCATCCTTGAGGCGTACAACCGGGATAGCGATTACAAGAGGTGGCGCGCTGGCTGGGATTACTGGCAGGGCTCTGGCAAAAGCTGGGCCGACCTTGAGAGATACTTCCTGGTCAGGAGCCTCAGGGATTATGGAGCGCTCCCGGGTCCGCAGCTGACGACTGTCACCTACTTCCCCAGCGGATCTTCCCCGGATGCATCCTGGACGGTCGTCAATCGAAACCGAGGAGCCCTCATCCTCCCGCAGTTGCTCAGGGCGGAGAACATGGTTCTCGACACGTCCCGCCCGGAAGCTGATCGCCACCGGCTGATTCTTGATGTCAGCTCGACCCTGACCAGCACGCAGATCATGGAATGGTCTGCGTTTATCGGAGATCAATTTGAGGATTCGGCTGTTGGGACAGAGTCGCCCCAGGGATTGATTGCAGAGCCGATCGATACCATTGCTTACACGCTGGTAGATATCAATCCCGATCAGGGGCAACTGTTCTTTGATCTATCCCGCCCGTTCATGCGCAGGCGGCCCAACCCCAGGAAGGACAGAGCATTTTGGCAGCGCGTGAACTACGACCGTAGACTGCCACTCTCTTGGAGAAATAACGGATCCCGCTATCTCTGCAGCAGTCATCGTTTCTTCTGCTCCTGCCCTGACTACAGCGGAAGTCGAATTGCTGACTTCAGTGGAGACAGCAGCGCCAGCCAGGCATTGTTCCCCAGGCCCAGCGCTGGCCGATCCCTCGAGGGCCGATGGGAGTCGCAGGCTGTTGGCTACAGCAGCCGGTTTCGGACGCTCTCTGATCGCTCGGACCAACGAAGGGAGTGCAAGCATATTCATGCTGTGCGCTGGTCTGTTGGCTATCCGTTCTACGAGCCCAGCGACTATCAGATCAGCGGCAATGAAGACCGTGGTTTCCAGGGGATCTCTAGCGGGGAGGGACTAGAGAGCAGTGAGGTCCTCCGCTACCACAGGCGGAGAGAGCAGACCCTGGACCGACTGGGGAATGCCCTGGCTGAATCCAGTCGCATCTCGATCGATGCGCGCAACACAGTCCCCGCCGACGAAGAAGTCCCGACGGGTGACAGGTCTCCAATCCTTTGGTCAACCGATACGGAGCCAGCGGCACTGAGATGTCGGAAGGACGATTGGTGGCTCCCGAGAGGGACCAATACCTTGAAGGTCTTCGATCCATCGACCGAGCGCTTTGTCGAACTGGTCACGGTCGGCTCCTCTAGGAAGCCGTTCCTCGAAGAGATTCCTGCCAAAGGATTGATCCCGCGGGAGCCCTGATCAAGGCCGCCTTCCTTCTTCGATGCCATCGCCGACGACGGGTCGCGGCACAAAAGCATTGATCAGGCTTCCCACCTCGATATCCTCGTAGGTGGTCCAGCGGATCTGGCATGCCCTGCAGCCCCTGCGACGACGGACAACTCCGTCCTCCCTATGAACCGTGTTGAGGACACAGGTGTGTTCCATCACCTGACACTGGGGGCAACGCATGAACAGTGATTGATTTGTATGGCATAGTGCCAGATATGGCATATCCTGACAGAAGCAAGGAACATTCCGTGTCGACTTACGTGCAACTTGAGCTCCCCTTGGGGCCCCTCTCATCGGGAGAAGCTCCCCCATGCGGGGGGTACTGCAAAGAGGCGCCGTCCGTGTCGTGGCTTCAGACAGAAGCCCTACTGGCTGCTCGGACCTTCCTGGGAAGCCTGATCGACCCCAAGCGCACCCCGAGAGTACCCAGGGTTGTCAGGGCGGAAGCAAGGGCGCTGCTGGCCAGGTACCCCTCGAGGGGGGACATGGAGGCAATGATTGAAAGGGTAAGTCCACGGGTAAGTCCAAAAACCACTCTCTCAAACCCACTGCTAGCAAAGGCTTTCGAGGAGTGAATCCCCCCTGATAGAGCGGGAGGGGCGGAGACGGGCAAACCCACTGCTATTGCTAGAAAACCACTCTGCCAGCTAGGTTTCGGGCTCCTGGAACTGGAGGCAAGTGGAGGCAACTGGAGGCAAAAGGGGTCAAAAAAGGGTAAACTTACCCTCGGCCCCCCAGCAAAAGGTGGTCGATTTAACAGTGGCCCTCCTGTCGGAAAAGTGCGGTGGCACCTTTGGCAGGGGATTCCGTCTTAGGGCTATCGGACAGCGCCTCTACGTCCAGGTCAGTGGCCGGAAAATCCCACTGCACCTGGATTTTGAAGCGGGCCCGGAGGCCGTCCAAAAGCGTGCATGGGACCTCAAGGGCTACCTGAGTACGCAAGTGGACGGCTTTGACTCAGACGCCTGGAGGGGTGCCTGCGCGGTCGAAAGGGTAAAGAAGGGTAAGACGAGCCAGTCGAGGCTGGACCTTGATGACGTTGTTGCGCGTTGGAAGAGGCTTAAGCTCGCAGAAGGGATCGCCGAGTCGACCTTCCAAAGGAATCACCTGCCGATCCTCCAGAGGCTTGATTCGCGTCGACCCCTCAGCGAAGAGTCGCTGCTGAGCGCAATCGAGGGGGCCAAGGTGGGAACGCTTCACAGGAGGCGACTGATCCCCTTCCTGCGCAAAGTGGTCAAGGTGTGCGGAGGGACGTGGAATGCTGACCTCCTGGACCCGCTCCAATCGGCGGTCAGGGAACCCCAACGGGGGCAACCCTTCTTCCCCGACGAAGAAGTGATACGAATTGTGATGCACCCATCTCTGTCTATGCCATGGCGACGTGTTGTTGCTGTCATGGCCGTCTACGGATTGAGGCCCTGGGAAGCCTGGATCGCTGAACCGTGCAACAAGCGCCCCGGGTGCGCATGGATCAAAGAAGGCAAGACAAATAACAGGGGGACAACCAAGCCGCGTCAGGTGCCTCCTTTCCATCCTGAGTGGGTGGAGGATTTTGCGCTGGAACAACTATGGACGCAGACCCTGCCGAGCCGAGCAGGAAAAGCAAGATCAGGCTGGAGCGTCAATCAGCGACTGCGCCAGACGGGAATCCTGCAACGCGGAAGTTCCACTGCCTATGGATTTCGGCATGCATACGCCAGGCGGCTTCATTCCCCCAGATACCGGGTGACCGATACCCATGCGGCCTTGTTCATGGGTCACACAGTTGCAGTCCACAACCAGGTGTACAGAGAGTGGCTCGGAGGGGAGGATCCAATCGGAGTGTACTTTGACTGACCTGGCTAGCATGTCATCAGCCAGAGCTGTTGATTCGAGATGCCTACACGTCGCGTCTATGGTCAGACCTATGACGAGATTGCGGTCGTCTCGGCTGATCCGCTACTGGTCGAGGGCAGCGATGGGGGCATGCGCGTCCCTCCCCATGACTACAGGGGTTTCACGTACAACGGCGCAGGGGATCCAACGGCAATTGTCTACAAGGTAGGCGGCAGCTCGGGAACGACAGTTGCGACCAAGGCCTTCACTTACGACGGCAGCGCAAACGTCACCAGCATCACGCTGACCCTGGCCTGAGATGGGCAAATACAAGCTCAATCCCACAACCAGTGAGCTGGACATGGTGGGCGAAGCGGCGCAGGGGGTGATTACCCCGGCCGCTCATAAGGCGACTCATGCTGTTGGCGGGAACGATGCCCTAAGCCCTGCGGATATTGGCGCGGTTGGCACTGGTGACTCCAGGCTGAGCGACTCCAGGGAGTGGAGCGCTCCAACAGCCACGGAAGCGGAGGCCACCCAGGGCACATCGACAGAAAGGCGCGCCTGGTCTCCAGTTCGAGTCTTCCAATCCATCGCAAGCTGGTGGAACGGCTCAGCGGCGAAGACGAAGCTGGACGGGATTCAGGAGGGGGCCCAGGTGAATGTGGCTACCAATCTCAGCTATGACGCCGCAACCCGCACGCTGGCCAGCAGCACTGGCGATGATGCGACCCTGCCGCTTGTGATCACATCGGCGGCGGGACTGTCGCCAGCAACAGCATTTGATGCCATCAGCTATGGGGCCACGGTTGATCTGAGCATGTCGGCACTGGATGGCACTTTTAAGACGATCAGCCTTACTGGAAACCTGACTTTTACCACCAGCAACCGGGCCAATGGACGCACGGTCACGATTCGGCTGGTGTGTGATTCGACGCAGCGGACACTGACCTTTCCAACTGATTGGAAGTTTGTCGGCAGCAAGCCGGCCAACATTGCGGCGAGCAAGGTGGCGGTGCTCAGCCTGACATTTTTTGGCACGGCAGATGCCGATTGCATTGCGGCTTATGGAGTGCAGAGCTGATGAACTGGATTCGCACCAGCCCCAACCGCTGGCCCTACGACCTATCCAGGTTGCGGGCGGATGAACCAGAGCGATCCTTTAGCTATGCGCCATCCGTGGCTGAGCTGGCTCATTTCGGAGTGTTTCTGGTGGTGCCGACAGAGCAGCCAGAGCATGACGCAAGCCTGCAAAGGGTGGTTGAGATTGCGCCATCGCAAATCAATGGGCAATGGCGGCAGCAATGGCAGGTGATTGAGTTGAGCGAGGCAGAAATTCAGGCGATCTACCGGGCCACGCATCCGCCGAGGTGGGTTGAGTTTGGGGAGGCGGTGACCAGTAATCCAGAGATTGCGCAGCTCTATGAAACAGCACCTCGGATCCTGGCCCACAGCCTCACAGGAGGGCTGCTGCAGGCTGTGAACACAAGCGACCCGCGAACCTTCGCATCCGCCTGGGGGAAGGCTAGAGCTGCGAGGTTGGTGTCTGCTGAGCTGCTGGCTGCTGTGCAAGCGCTGGCAGTTGCCCATGACCTGCCGGCTGAGTTTGTGGAGGGGTTGGCATGAGGAATCTAGGGCTGATGGATCCGGCGTTTTTGGGGGGATTGTCCGCTGATTACTGGTTTCCTCCAACTCCGTATAGCTATTTCGAGTTGATTAGGTCCACTAATTATGGTACCCCAGCCGATACCCTGACAACACCAACAGGCAGCTTTCCAGGCGGTGGCGACTTTATCGGCGGTGTTCTTTTATCTGATGGCCGTGTTTTTTGTGTGCCCTTTAGCAGCGCAACTGCCCGAATATACAACCCTACGACCGATACCCTGACAACACCAACAGG
>JBIIIP010000143.1:0-5256 GCA_044234625.1 Pirellulales bacterium
TTCTACGACGAGATCGATGAAGAGAAGGCAGCTGTGATTCGCGAGATCTTCAAGCGGATCGCTGCCGGCGAGCGGGCCGTGGAGGTGGGCGAGTGGCTCGATTCGATAAAGTGCGCCAAGGCGAAGTGGGCGCGGCAGGCCAAGTGGACGGCCGGCAACGTCAACGCGATCATCCGCCGGACAAAGTACCGCGGCTTCGAGACCAATCGTGTGAAGGTGGCGAAGCGGAAGCTCCGCACCGGCAAGTCGGAGTTGGTGTGGAACGACGACGACAAGATCCAGACACGAGAGAGCCCGCATCTGCGGATCGTGTCCGACCACCTCTGGTACAAGGCCAACGAAGTGGTCGATGGCAGGCGTGTGTTCAAGGAGCCTGTCCGCGGTGCGGGCCATCCGCTCCGCGGTACCACGCGGCAGCGGCGCGGCCTGCTCTCCGGTGTCTTCGTCTGCGGCATCTGCGGCGAGCCGATGTACTCCTACGGGAAGACAAACGGCTCCTACCGCTGCTCGGCCGCTGCCATGGGCAAGTGCTGGAACCGGGGCTACTGCATGCGAGAGCGAGTGCATCCCGCCGTCATCGAGGCAGTCGTCAACGAGGTGCTGTCGCTCGACGGCGCCCGTGATGCGGTGCTCGCCCGCGTGCGGCAACTCCACGCAACGGGCGGCTCGATTGCAGCCGAACTCAGGTCGCTCGACCGGGAGGAAAAGAAACTCCTGGCGGCGATCGAGCGGCTGTCGACGGCGATCGAGAGCGGGGACGGGACGCTGTCGTCGCTCACCTTGCGGCTGAAGGACCGGGAGCGGGATGTGGCGATCGTTCGATCGCGTCGGCAGGAGCTGCTCGACCAGGCGGGCCGCAAAGCCCCGCTGCCGACCGCGGCCAAGCTGCTCGAGCACCTCGAGGCCGTGAAGGACCAGTTGCTCAGCGATGAGGCCCGGGCGGCAGTGATCCTGCGGCAGCTGCTCGCGGGGCCAATCCGCGTGATCCCCTACATGCGGATCGATGGCAAGCGGGTGGTGCCGCGGCTGGAGTTCACGCTCAACCTTGTCTCCGCCTTCCCGCCGGGCGTGGCCGATGCTCTGCGTCGGGCGGAGCAGGGGGGTGGCGAGCCGCCGGCGATGCTCGAGAAGACGCTCCTCGTGAACGTGTTCCACGAGCCGGATCTCGTCCGGCTCGCCCGGGTGATCGTGGAGCGACGGCTGCAGGGCCAGACCTACAAGCAGATCGCCAAGGACCTCGGCCTCACCGAGTACCACATGGAGAACTGCGCGAAGATCGTGAAGCTTATGCAGGCCGCCGGCCTGTCGGAACCCTATAGCCGGCTCAGGGAGAAGCCAGACCACGTGCCGCAGTGGTGCAGCAAGCACTGGCTAAAGGCAGGCGATCGTAAGGGCGGCGGCAGACGTCGCCGGGCGTCATAGCCCGGTCGGCTCTTTGATGTTCGTCACGGCAGGGGCGGTGCCTTCGGGTGCCGCCCCTGCTTGTCCGTCCGGGTGCGGGTGGCGGTTCCACACAAGCGTTGCCAACTGATTGTTCTTTAGAGTCGCCGGAATGCCGCCATCAACTCTGCCGACATACGAAACCCGCCTGCTTCGAGCATCCTTAGGGCTTCGTCGACGGCCGGTCCAAAACCGTTTTTCTTTGCCGCTAGCAATATGCCGATAGTTCCGGTGACTCGAATCCCCAGGCCCGCAGCGACGAGCCTGGCCTGCAGATCGTCCAAAACGATCAAGTCCGCCTGCGATTCGTATGCCAAGGTAATCGCCGCAGTCTCACCGCGGCCGAGTTCAGGGCGGAGCGCTGAGCTCTTCGGGTTAGGCTCGGTCTCTATCCAATCTGCTCCCGTCAGGAACGTCGATAGCGGATGTGCGTCTCCGCCGGCAAGGAGTTCATCGAGCACTGCTTGGGGCCGCACTACCGATCCGAAGAGTTTGCGTAGCAGGTCGACTTGTCCAATCCGGTCGAGCGCTATGAAGGCTGACGTATCAACGATGACGCGCATCTGCGATCGCCTTCACATCCGCAGCAAGTTCATCAGCGGTCTGTTGGAAAACGCTGACGCCATGCTGACCGCACAGGGCGAGGAACTCGGCTCGTGGCACTCCAGCCAGTTCCGCAGCCATGCCTCCCGAGATGCGGCCGCACTCAAACATCTTGAGAGCCGCCATGAGCTGGATCTCCCGCGCCGCGTCCGCAGGGCGCTTGCCCAGAGCAGATGGCAGTTCCGGCGGCATCTCGATATTTACGGTCGCCATGATGTTCCTTCCATTGCCCATGTTGGCGGGCCAATAACCGTAGTATATCCGACGCAAGCGGCCTCAAGGTGAACTGCCGACTGGTCGCCGGCCAAGAGGATCCTGACACCATGCCCGTAATGCTCCAGACGACGCTGCTTCTGATCTGCTCGAACGTGTTCATGACCTTCGCGTGGTACGCCCATCTCAAGGACATGAGCGGCCGGCCGTGGTTCATCGCGGCGCTCGTCAGCTGGGGAGTCGCCCTGGCCGAGTACCTGCTGCAGGTGCCCGCCAACCGGATTGGCTACACGGCGATGAATCTCGGGCAGCTCAAGATCCTGCAGGAGGTGATCGCGCTTTCGGTGTTCGTGCCGTTCGCGGTGCTCTACATGAAGCAGCCGCTCAAGCTCAACTACCTGTGGGCCGCCCTCTGCATCTGCGCGGCGGTCTACTTCGTGTTTCGGGAGTCGTGAGCGGCTGCCGTCACCAGCCCCCGGCGATTCTCAATGCCGCATCGCCCTACAGGCATCGTGGCACTTCTTGCAGGCCGCCGCGCATGCCTTGCAGCAAGGCTCGTCGCCGCACTTCGTGCATTCGGCGGCGCACTGCTCGCACGCCTCCTCGCAGACCTCGCACATCTCTTCGGCCATTGCGGAGTCGTACTCCAAGAGGGCGACGCATGCCCGGCAGGTCTCGATGCAGGTCAGGCAGGTCTTCTCGCAGACCGGGCAATCGCAGCCCACGATGCATTCGCGGCAGGCCCGGAGGCAATCGTTACAGGCCTTGATGCACGCGTCCTTGGTGGCGGCGTCGGTGTGCGTCCCATCCGCGGCGTAGGCGGCAGCCGGCAGCGTCATGGCGGCGGCGAGCACGAAACGCATCACGAGCGGTGTGGTCAGCGACAGCATGGGTGGGCCCTTTTCAATGACGGGTAGATGAGGCGGAAGCGGCCGCGGGAAATCTACGCATACCCGATCCGGACCGGCTAGCGACCTACTCGGGGCCATGGCCGACGGGCTTCGCAGCCCGGACGGCTGTTTGCTTTTTTTAGAGCAGGGGCGGTGCCTTCGGGTGCCGCCCCTGCCTTCTTTTTTCACGGAAGGTCACATGGTGAAAATCACCACATTCAACGACCGGCCGGTGCGGCATGTGCAGTACATGCCCGACGGCTCGGTCATCCTCAAACTCTACGAGCGTCGGCCCTCTGGTCGTGCTCGCCATCTCCGCGTGTCACTGGCCCGGTGGCTGGCTGGCCGCGGCATCTATCTCTTGGAAAGCCACGCCTCACGGCGTGCTCAGGCCCTTCAATTCGCCCGCCGCTGCGGGTGACCAGAAGGCACCTTCGCTCACGACTGTTCGTAAGCCTTGAGAAAGTCTTCTCGCGAAATCGAACTCTGACGGCAGATCACTCGAAGAGTCGAAGACTTGATCGTCTTGTGGTTTGGCAGAGTCAGAGGCGTCTTTGTGCCGTCCGCATTCTCCCGAACCATCGCGATGTGCTCGCGCTCGCGGGCAATCTGAAAGCCAAGAGCTTCGAGCGCCGCGACTACCCGGGCCTTCGGGGCATCCTTGGGGAACTTGGGCATCAGTCAGCGTTCACGAGTTCGGTCTCGGTCATGTAGGCATGCAGGAGCGGAGAATCCTCCGCGAATGCATCCTTCCCGAACGTGTCGATGTGAAAACGAATTGCTGACTGCACGTCGGAGATCGCTTCATCCGCCGTGTCGCCTTGGCCGACGACGCATCCGGCAAACCCGAGCGGATATGCAACGAACCCATCTTCATGTTGCTCAACGATGATCTTGTATCTGGTCGAACTCATGGTGGCCTCCGAGGGGGCTAGGGCTCATTTCCACTCTATGTTTGCCGCGACCCCCCAGCAAGGGCGAATCAGGAGCCGGTCAGGCGTTCATGACGACTGCCCAAGGCTTTGAAAGCGACCCCCGAGCGGGACGCGTGGGCACCAATGGGATTTTCGCGGTCGTGGTCTTCACCGCTCGCTCGAGGCAGGAAACAGAGGCTTTGCTTGCACCGAGGCGGTCGAGGATCACGCCAATGCGGCGGATCGTGCCCATGTTCCCGAACTGAACGGCGGCGCGGGCCACTTCATCTGCGGTCACCCGGCCGGCGGCGAGTTCGTTGCGGATCCAGTCGTAGGCTTCTGGCAGGCTGTCGAACAGCGACCAGTCGTAGACGGCATCAACGAGCGTGCGGGCACGTGACGAGAAGACGAGGGTCTCGCCGGTAGGCGTCCGAACCTTCTCGACACCTCCGAGCCTGTCGCGGGCGACCTTGATCAACTTCAGCGAGATGCTGCCGATCCGTCGCTCGCCGGAGATCGCGTCGTTGTAGATCGTCGTCAGGGAGGGGAGCTGCTCCGAGTAGCCGTATCGAATGAACGCCTTCGGGCCCGTGATCTGATAGCGGGCATTTTTGTCCGCCATCAGGGCGTTGATGGCGGTGGCCTCGTCGGGTGTCCAGATGCCGCCGAGAGGCAATTTCAGCGGAAACAGGTACAGGCCCTTGCGGACATTGGCGATCAGGCCAGATCGCGACATGCGGCTGAGGAGCTCCCGCTCCTGCTTTGCCGAGATGCGCAGCCCAGAAGCCAGCTGGCCCACTTGCAGGGTGCGGAGGTTCCGCATCTGCGCGAGCGACAGGGCGGCGTTTTTGAGCTGCCCGAGCTTCCGGGGCATGCAGGTATTCTATTTCTCGATAATTGCCTGTGGAGCAATAATCCAAAAATAGCGTACCCGGCTCCGACGGGCGGTCCGCGGGGCTGTCGGTGGCCGCAAAACGCGTTGAAAATGCAGGTTTTCCAGCACCATGAGCAGTCGGGAATAAGTGCGTTTCCCGAACGGGTAATACGGGTCACACTTGAACCTTGCGCGTGACCCAGCGAGTGGCGCAGATTGAACGGACTTCTGCCCGACGAAGCTGGCGATAAAGCAACATCTCTTCTGTAAATGGCGGTTTTCAGAGGTGGGTCATCTGGCTTCCATGTTCAGGTAGGCACGT